>JAZOBQ010000084.1:0-6955 GCA_045596005.1 Oscillospiraceae bacterium | reverse complement strand
GAGAACTGCCTGCTCCAGCAGGAGTTCGTCAAGGACGGCAGCTTCACCGTCGAGAAGTACATGGCTTCCGCAGCCAAGGCTCTGGGCGGCTCCGTCAAGTTCGTTGACGCTGTTCGTTTCATGACCGGCGAAGGCATCGAGAAGAAGGTTGAGGACTTCGCAGCTGAAGTCGCAGCCCAGATGAACATGGGCAAGTAAGCCTGAAAAACTCATCAAATCAAAAAGCACCGAACCGCAGGGTTCGGTGCTTTTTTCCTTCTGCACGAAAAAGACCCGCGGCAATGCTGATGCACACCGCGGGTCTTCAACTTTATTTATCTGATGCCGTAGTTTTCAAGGACATAGTCCATGTCCTTGTCTCCGCGGCCGGAGAGGTTGATGAGAATGGAGCCCTGTCCCATTTCCTTTGCAAGGCGCATTGCGAAGGCGACGGCGTGGGCGCTCTCGATAGCAGGGATTATGCCCTCGAGTCTCGCGAGCTTGAAGAAAGCGTCAATAGTCTCCTCGTCATCGACGACGTCATACTTTACGCGGCCTATCTCATGCAGGAAGGCGTGCTCGGGGCCGGAGGAGGGGTAGTCCAGACCGCTGGCCACGGAGTATACGGGAGCAGGCTCGCCGTATTCGTCCTTGTGCATGATGGAGTTGAAGGCGTGCATTATACCCTCGGTGCCGAACTTCAGGCTTGCAGCATGGTCACCCAGAGCGGGGCCGCGTCCGAGAGGCTCCACGCCGTAGATATCCACGGGGTCATTGAGGAAGCCGGCAAACATGCCCGCTGCATTGGATCCGCCGCCAACACAGGCCACGACTGCGTCGGGCAGCTCACCGGTCATGCCGGTGAACTGTTCGCGGGCCTCAATACCGACAACGCTCTGGAAATCGCGCACCATCATGGGGAAAGGATGGGGGCCCAGAACGGAGCCGATGCAGTAGATGGAATTCTGATAGTCCTTGGCATAGGCGTCGAATGCGGCGTCAACAGCTTCCTTGAGGGTCTGTAGCCCCTCGGTCACCTCGATGACATTGGCACCGAGGATCTTCATTCTTGCTACGTTGGGAGCCTGCTTCTTGATATCGACAGCGCCCATGTAGATGTCGCACTCAAGGCCGAAATAGGCGGCGGCAGTGGCGAGTGCAACGCCGTGCTGACCCGCGCCGGTCTCTGCAATGACTCTCTTCTTTCCCATATACTTCGCAAGCAGAGCCTCGCCCATGCAGTGGTTGAGCTTATGTGCGCCGGAGTGGTTGAGGTCCTCGCGCTTTGCATAGAGCTGAACGTTGCCAAGAGAGTTGGAAAGGCGTTCGAGGTGGCTGATTGGGGTGGGACGGCCCTGGAACTCCGTGCGGATGCGGCGAAGTTCGGCGATAAACTTTCTGGATTTGCAGATGGTGAAGTATGCCTCGGTTATCTCGTCCATGGCTTTCTGCAGCTCGGGAGAAACGAAGGATCCGCCGTATTTTCCGAAGAAACCGTTCTCATCGGGATAATGCTTGAAATAAGTATCGAAATCAACACCGTTAAAGTTCATTGTAATTCTCCTTTATATTTATTAATAGTATGGCTCGGTTATTTTCTCAGTACCGGAGCCGCCATCGTCTTGTGAACAATATCATGATATATCTCCCTTTCACTGTCGAAAAAACAAAAAATCCCCGACAGAAATCGAATCTCTGTCAAGGACGAATAAAAACTTATCCGCGGTGCCACCTTGATTCACAGTCTGCAAGACTGTGCGCTTTGGCAGGGTACGAACATACCCCCGGCAACTGACGTATGCCGACACGTCGCAGAATACTCGGTTTTACCTTTCCCTGCGCCCTCCGTGGCCCATTTGACGGTTTGTTTTCTGCCCGGTTCGCAGCATCCCGGACTCTCTGGAAGAGCATCGCCGCCTTTACTCCCACTTCATCGGTTTGGAGCAATATTGATTTTAACTGATTATAATACCCCAAGCGGAGAAAAGTCAAGGCATTTCCTTTGGACACCGAAAAAAATCTTCGGACAGGGATAGTATATTTGTGAATTATTTCTCTTGATTTACGCGGAAAAAAGCATAGAATTATGATATTAAGCTGAAATATAACAAAAGGAGATAGAGATGCGTCCCGTACAGCAAACCGAAAATCCTCTGGGCACAATGCCAATAGTACCTCTGCTAATTAAAATGTCCGTACCGATGATGATAAGCATGCTGGTACAGGCTCTGTATAATATTGTCGACTCCATGTTCGTCGCCCGCATAAGTGAGGACGCACTCACCGCCGTATCGCTCGCCTTTCCGATACAGATGACCATGAGTGCCATCGCAGTGGGTACGGGCGTCGGCCTGAACGCCTGCATATCGCGTTTTCTGGGACAGAAAAACCATGCCGATGCCCAGCGCGCCGCCAATGTCCAGATATTCCTCTCCGCTGTCTACACCCTTATTTTCATTATTATCGGCATTTTCTTCGTGCGCCCCTTCTTTCTCGCACAGACCGATATTGCCGAGATAGTGGACGGCGGTGTGAGCTACCTTCGTATAGTCTGCATTTTCTCGCTCGGCAGCTTCTTCTGTCAGAATTTTGAGAAGCTGTTGGTCGCAGTCGGAAACAGCGCACAATCCATGATCGCACAGATATCCGGCGCAGTGTTCAACATCGTCTTTGACTGGCTCCTCATTTTCGGAATCGGCCCCTTCCCCGAACTCGGCATAAGAGGCGCCGCGATCGCCACGGTTCTCGGCCAGCTGCTCAGCGCCGTTGTAGCCTTTGTGCTATGCCTCCGCTCCGGCTCCGGAATTCGCTTCCGTTTCCGCGAGATGCTGCCGCGCTGGGATATTGTCCGCAGCATTTATTCCGTCGGCATCCCCAGCATGATCATCGTCAGCCTCAATTCCGTAATGACCTTCGTCATGAACCAGATCCTCCTCGGCTTTTCCACCACTGCGGCAGCTGTACTGGGAATCTGGATGAAGCTCCATTCCTTCGGCTTCATGCCAGTATTCGGCATGAATAACGGCACCATCGCCATTTTCTCCTATAACTACGGAGCGGGCAACATTGACCGCGTACGCAAAACGCTCAAACTCGCCCTTATACTCGGCTTCTTTGTCTCCATCGCGGTAATGCTGCTTTATCAGCTCATCCCCGCCACCCTGCTCAGTTTCTTCGACGCAAGCCCTTCCATGATGGAAATAGGAATTCCCGCCATAAGGATATGCTGCATTACGCTTCCGATAGGCGCTCTGTGCGTTATTATCAGCACTTCCTTTCAGTCCATGGGCAAGGCTCACTATTCCCTTTTCATCAATCTCTGCCGCCAGGTCATATTCCTTCTCCCCTTTGCCTGGCTCCTCTCACTGAGCGGCAGATTGAACAATGTCTGGTTCTCGACCATCATCGGCGAGACGATCGCCCTTATTTTCGCAGTTTTGCTCTATAAGAAAATATCCAAAACTCTGGACAACAAAGCTGCCCAGTCGGCATAACATCCGTCCGGGCATATGAAACCGAGGAGGATAACGCATGAACACGACGCAGATAAAGTGTTTTCTCGCCCTTGCCGATACCTTGAATTTCACCAAGGCCGCCTCCCGGCTTTACATGAGTCAGCCGGGGCTCAGCCGCCAGATAGCCTCACTCGAGCAGGAACTCAACACCCAGCTTTTCATTCGCAGCCAGAAAGGCGTCAGCCTCACCCCCGCAGGGGCGCTCCTGGCACGCGAGCAGGTGCAGCTGCACGAAGCCCAACTCCAGCTTGTCCGACGCGTGCAGACCGTAGGTCAGGGGTACACCGGTGAACTCAGTCTTGGACTACTTGAGGGACAATGGATGGGCGCGGAACTGACGGAAGTATTCCGCAGTTTTATGAAAAAGCATCCCAATGTTGACCTGCGCATAAGCAAGGGTTCTTTCGGTGAGCTGAGAAGGCTTTTACAGGAAGGCAGTATAGACGCCGCCTTCACGCTTCGCTTCGAGCTTGATGACATGGACGGGGTGGATCACTTCGTCTATGACCCGGACACCGCCGTTTTTGCCGTTTCCAGACGTCTTCCGCTGGGGCAGAAGGAAAACATTGGGATAGATGATATGCTTCAGGAAACCCTGCTCATGATCTCGCCAGAAGATTGCAGAGCAGGTTATGAGCAGTCCCTCGCCCATTTCCGCGCCTCCGGCGCAGGGCCTCTCACCATCAGGCAGGCGCCGAATCTTACAACCATGATGCTCTGGATAGAGCTCGGTCTGGGTGTGGGCGTTATCAACCACCGCTCAAGCATAGCCAGCAACCCGGATATTCGCCTCATAAGCGAGGTGCCTCTCGGCGATGCATCCACATGCCTCGTCTGGAGAAAGGAAAACAACAATCCAGCTATAGCACATTTTCTCGATTTGGTCAAAAATCGATAGCATTTTGTTATGACCCCACCTGAAAACGGAATTTCACAAAGCACACTCCTTTCAGTATAATCTTTTCAGATAACTGTACTGAGAGGAGTTTTTTTATAATGACAAGCCAGGAAAAATTTGACCACGCAATGAGTCTTGAACCCTTTGCTAGCAAAAAAGACATCCCCGTATTCCCTCACATCTGCACTTTTGCCGCTGTACCCGCTGGCGTCACCCAGGCCGACATATTCAAAGGCAACGATGCCTGGATGGACGCTTACAAAAAGTGCTGCGAAAAGGTGGGCTATCCCGACGTAATGTTCCCCCTCGGCCCCAAAACCGTCACCTATATCGAGCAGATGAAGGTGCGTATCCCCGGCAGAGAGCTCGACGACAACGCCCTGTTCCAGTTCATAGAGGAGGAGATCATGCAGCAGTCCGACTATGATCTCATAGTTGAAAAAGGCTTCGGTGCATGGCAGACCCCCTTTGTTGCCTCCATCCAGAGTCCCCCCTTCAAGCCCCCCTTCCTCAAGTTCAAGGTACTCAAGGGTTTCATCGGCTGCGGCATGGAAGTCAAGAAAAACAAGAAATACTGGGACAGCAAGAATATTCCTCTCATGTTCCACTCCGGCACCGCTCCCGCTTTTGACACCTTTTCCATGTCCCGCGGCATGGGAGAGTTCTGCTGCGACCTCTACGATTGTCCCGAAAAGGTCAAGGCCGCATGCGAGGCCGCGACCCCCGAGATAATCAAAACCGGTATCACCGGCGTAAAGAGCGCCGGCGGCAACCGTATCGCCATCTTCGCCATGCGTTCTTCCGCAACCTTTATCTCCATGGAAATGTTCGAGGAATTCGCATGGCCCTATCTCAAGCAGATGATACTCGGATTCCACGAAGCCGGCATAACAAGCGTCGTCCACTGCGACGGCAACTGGCTGCCCATGCTGCCCTACTTCAAGGAGCTGCCCAAGGCCAGCTGCATAATTGAGCTTGACGGCGCTACCGACATCTTCAAGGCTTACGATATTCTCCGCGGCTATCAGGTCATCCGCGGCGACGTCCCCCCCGCCCTGCTCGCCTTCTCCACCCCCGACAAGGTCACGGAATACTGTGACAAGCTCCTCGAGATGGGTATGGGCGGCGGCTTCATCCTCGGTTCCGGCTGCGAAGTTCCTCTCAACTGCAAGGTGGAAAATCTGAAAGCCATGATCGAATCCGTAAAGTAAAACATCTCCCGGCAGTCTGAAATCGGCTGCCGGGTTTTTTGTGGGATTTCAACAAATTGCTCTCCATAAAATTGGATGTGCATAAAAACCATAAGTCGGCAAAAATATTGTAATCCATTCTACTTTTTGTTATAATTGTGATGTATGAGTAAAATTGCGCTTACTCAAAGCATAAGGAGGAAAAACCATGTTCGACTATCGCCCCATGCGAAGCATAATTTACGTTGACTGTGTCCGCGAAGAATACCGCCACAGACTTCAGTACTGGCTTTATGACAAACACATTCCCGATAGCATCAGCAAATTCGGCCCTTACGTCAGCAAATACGCTTTCTACAACGCACTTCCCACCCCTCCCGAGGGTGAGCGTTTCGGCACCCGCCGTTTCCAGATGACCGAGCATTACTGGCTCACCAACGAAATGGCTCCCGAGATGAGCGTAAACGCTTTTACCGAGCGTATGCCCGTTGAAGTCCTGCGCTGGCAGGGTATGATCCCCGACGACGGCGTTGACCTCAGCAAGGCCGCCAACATGGAAGGCGACGACCACCGCGCATCCGGCGGCGGCGACATGCCTCCCTTCGTTTTCGCACATGTCCCCATCAACTGGCAGTTCGATTATAAGGGCAAGGGACGCACCATCGGCGACGGTCCCAACTATCGCTGGCAGTTCGTGCTCCGCTGGCCCGACGAGGAGCAGGGCGAGAAGTGGTTCAACGAAGTATTTGTCCCCTACTTCCAGGGCAGAAGCGAAGTCAACCGCTTTGTCTCCTCCAAGATCTATCCCGATGTCGTAGGCTGCAAGTTCCACCGCCTCGTTGAGATGTGGTTCGAAGGTCCCGAGGAGTGGTACGAGGCCGCTGTAAAGGGCACCGCCGATATGGCTAAACCCGAGTGGGCACAGCAGGAGAAGTTCCCCTTCCTCAAGAGCAATTTCTATATCGTCGGCATGTTCCTCACCGATATGGCCACCAGCGACAACCTCACTCAGTATCGCGGCTACATCACCATGAGATAAATATACATACATTCACATACATAATAGGAGGAATTTATTAATGAAAATTCTTGGTATCTCTCTCGGCACCAAAAACGGAAATAACGACACCATGTGCCGCGTCGCCCTCGAAGAGGCAAAAAATCTGGGCGCCGAAATCGAGTTCATCCATCTGTTCGACTGGAACATCGATTACTGCACCGGCTGCGTTGCCTGCTCCCGCGGCCTCGTTATGGGCAAGGGCATGATCTGCACCCGCAAGGACGACTTCGCTGCTCTGTACGAGAAGATGATCGAGGCTGATGGTGTTCTCGTAGTCGATCCCATTTTCGAATCCGGCGGCACCGGTCTGTTC
>JAZOBQ010000083.1:0-24752 GCA_045596005.1 Oscillospiraceae bacterium | reverse complement strand
CGCCATGACCCGGTCAAGTCTTAATATTATTTTACCCATAGTGCACCTCACAGTGTTTCATCGGATTCTTTCTGCAGCTCTTCACCGTAACTGAATACATAGGAGAGGAAGAAGAGGATCAACGCTACAATGATAAACCACAAGCTGAAATTATAATTGTATGTAGTGTGGTCAATGGCAGAGTTATTGAACAGAGTGGCGAGATTATATGCTCTGAGTGTAAATACCTGGGCGATTGCTCCTCCGACTTCCGCGATCCCGAAGCTGCTGCCTCCGAGGGTAACGAGCGCGCACAGCTCGCTCTCGACAAGTTCCACTATGAAGTCCGCAAAGACATCGGCGCTTACGCTGCTGCCATGGGCGGCTGCGATGCCATCGTTTTCACCGCCGGCGTAGGCGAGAACGGTGCCAAGGACCGTGCCGAGATCTGCAAGGGTCTCGAGTACATGGGCGTTAAGATCTGCCCCGAGCGCAACGCCACCCGCGAGGACGAGCACCTCATCTCCACCGACGACAGCCCTGTCAAGGTCTTCGTCATCGCCACCAACGAAGAGCTCATGATCGCACGCGATACCAAGGAACTCGTCAGCAAGTAAAGCAAGTTTTCCCATCAAATAAGCATACAATTAACACAGGCCGCCCGTATTTCTCAGTCGGGCGGCCTTAATTCAGGTCTTCGGAGGGTTTGAATGAACACGGTGATTTTCGTTATCGAAATTCTTGGCACTATTGCCTTCGCCGTTTCCGGCGTCGTTGTCGGAAAAGAGAAGAATATGGATATTTTCGGCATCTCCATACTGGGCGTGACCACCGGCTGCGGCGGCGGTATGATACGCGATGTAATAATCGGCAACACTCCGCCCATGGTTTTTGTCAATCCCATATACTTCTTCGTGGCCATGATAACGGCGCTGATTCTCTGCATTCCCGCGATATCAAAGTTTTTCTCCAGACACCACACCGCAAGTGACCTGTTTCTGCAAATTTTTGACGCTGTCGGACTAGGAGGCTTCACCGTTGTAGCGGTCGTAAATGCCCACGCTATTTTCCCCGACAATATCTTCCTCATGGTTTTCGTCGGCTGTGTCTCCGGCTGTGGCGGCGGCGTACTGCGAGACATCTTTGCCGGAGACATACCGTATATTTTCCGCAAGCACATATACGCCAGTGCCTCTATCGCCGGAGCTTTGCTCTGCGCGCTGCTGCTGCCCGTTACAGGAAGCGTTGCCTCAATGGTGCTCGGTCTTTCGCTCGTGGTCGTTATACGTTTTCTCGCCGCTTATTTCAAGCTCAATCTTCCAAGAATACATGAATAACAGCAAAAACCGGCTTCCCCCGTATGGGAAGCCGGTTTCGTTTTTAAAGCGCCTTAATGTCGGATATAAGGGCGTTTACATTTTCATCAGTGCTCGCCCAGCTCGTGCAGATACGAATGGCATCTGAGTCTCCGCCGGTCGTGTCCCAGAAACCGAGGGCGTATTTCTCTCCAAGCGCAGCCTGCTGAGCCTTGGTCAGCACGGGAAACTGCTGATTTGTCGCGGAATCCATGAAAAGGGGTATGCCCTTTTCGATGAGCGCCGCCTTTATGCGCAGGGCGTTTTCCACGGCCTTTTCTG
Organism: Oscillospiraceae bacterium; assembly: GCA_045596005.1. Lineage (GTDB taxonomy): Bacteria > Bacillota > Clostridia > Oscillospirales > Oscillospiraceae > SIG459. The sequence goes on along the minus strand of JAZOBQ010000083.1, from coordinate 23,136 downwards.
CCACTCGGAAATAAAGACCGTCGCGGAACATCTCCTCGAACTGTATGCCGAGAAGTCTGCCCTTTGCGAGCATTCCGCCCATGCGCTTTATCATATAGCGGAAGTCGCGCTTAAGCGAGTCATTCATAATGCAGACTGCCTCACCGAAAAGGCAGCCAACCTTCGTGCCGCCAATGTAGAAAACATCACAGCTGGCGGCTATGTCCGGCAGTGTAAGGCTCTTGTCGGCGGCAAGGGCGTAACCCAGACGCGCACCGTCAATGAAAAGGGGCAGTCCAAGCTCACGGCAGACCGCATAAAGCTCATTAAGCTCAGACTTTGTATAAAGCGTGCCGTATTCCGTCGGTTGGGAGATATAGACCATGCCCGGCTGCACGATATGCTCATGCGCCGCGTCCCGCCAATGCGCTGCAACATAGTCGCGCACCTGCTGCGCGCAGATTTTTCCCTGCTGTGCGCTGAGGGCGAGCACCTTGTGTCCTGTTGCCTCTACCGCACCGGTCTCGTGGCAGTTTATGTGTCCGCTTTCGGCACAGAGCACTCCCTGATACGGACGGAGAATGCTTGCTATAACGGTCATATTGGCCTGAGTGCCGCCGACGAGAAAATGTACATCCGCGCTGTCGCTGCCTATGGCTTTTTTTATGTACTCTCTTGCCTTTTCGCAGTGTGCGTCCTCACCGTAGCCGCAGGTCTGCTCAAAATTTGAGGCCACAAGGGCCTCTATAATATTGGGATGTGCTCCCTCTGTGTAATCGCAGTCAAATCTGATCATATCTTACTCCATATAGTCTTTGCTCAGAGGCACATAATAGCTCTGTTTCTGTCTCTCGGCAATTGCGTTTTCGTCTAGCGTGCGTATCACCTTTGCAGGCACACCCACAAGCATTGAGTTCGCGGGTATGTCGGCACGCTCCTTCACGACGGCACCGGCTCCAATAATGCAGTTGTCGCCTATCTTCGCTCCATCGAGCACAACAGCGCCCATACCGATGAGCACATTATCGCCTATGGTGGCGCCGTGGACTATGCTTCCGTGTCCGATAGTGACGTTTTTGCCGATGAGCATATCGCTGCCATGGTCGCAGTGCAGCACGACATTGTCCTGGACATTTGTTCCCTCGCCTATGATTATAGGTGCCTCATCTCCGCGGATGACTGCGCCAAACCAAACGGACACGTCGGCTGCGATTTTGACCTTTCCTATAATATCGGCGCTCGGGGCGATGAAAGCCTCGGAACTGATTTCGGGCATTATGCCCTTATATTCCATTATCATTTTTCTTTCTCCTTACTTGAATCTGGGTCTGGGGCGGTAATACTCGAATATCACACAGTCATGCTCTTCCTGAGCCTCATAGCCGTGGCTGGTGTAGCACACCGGCATGGCGCCCATTTTCTCCGCAAGCCGAACAGTAAAAGGCTTCTTACCGTCAAGACCGTAGGCAATGAAATTAGGACGGCACAGGAAGTTTGAAAGCAGATTGCCGACAAAGAAGGCATTGAAGCGGCTCGTGCCTTCGGCAAGCTTTTCTGGCACTGCGCTGAGCTGTCCGCGAAGATACTCGGGCGCATTTTTGTACCACCAGCGTACGATAAATGGGTCAAAGCTCTCTATGCATACCTCACCGCGATAGCACAGCAGCATTTCCCTCACCCTGCGGCAGAGTTCTTCGTTACGTCCGCCGCGCTTTATCTCGAGAATAATTGGCACCTTGGCATCAATAAGCGCAAGCACCTCTCCGAGCGAAGGAATGTGTTCCTCAGTTCCGGCGAGAGTCAGCTTCTGCAGCTCAGCCAGACTGAGCTGTTCGACCTTTGCGTCCAGACCGCACATACGGCGGGTATCATCGTCGTGGAAAACAACGAGATGTCCGTCCTTCGTGATATGAACGTCAAATTCAACGCCGTAGCCGCTCTCAACCGCAGCGCGGAACGCGGCAAGAGAATTCTCGGGTATGCTCCTGTCGGCCTTGTGCAGACCGCGATGAGCAATATTGGTGCCCATAAACGGAGCGCGTTTTTCCTCCGATGCTTTTTCGGGTGCTATCATATATACAGCCGCAGCCGTTGCCGCCGCAGCGACTCCAATAATGGGCAGAGCTGTTTTGAGAGCCTTGTTCATCATTTTTCCTCCAATACATATGAATGGATCATTCAAACGAATGATACCACAACGAAGTCTTTAGTTCAATTTATTATTGCCAATTTTAGCGCGATAATATAGAATTAATAATACCAAATTCAAGGAGGACGCAAAAAAATGAAGCTTAATTATAAGCGCACCATATGTGTCGGTTTCGCCTTTTTCCTCATTTGTGCTTTCTGGCAGGCTTATGATGCCGCCGTTCCCCTTACCCTTACCAACAAATTCGGTATGTCCCAGAGTCTTTCCGGTGTTGTCATGGCTCTCGACAACATTCTCGCGCTCTTCCTTCTGCCTATTTTCGGTGCCGTATCCGACCGCGCAAACAGTCGCTACGGACGCCGTACACCCTTCATAGTCATCGGCACCGTTATCGCCGCCGTTGCCTTCGTCGGCCTCAGTGTTGCCGTCAATGCCCAGCTCAAAAACATTGCCGAGGTCAGCAGTATTGATGATCCCGCCGCACTCAGTGTGATTTACGAGACTGAGCACGATAAAACTCTCCTCACTCCCGAGGGCGAAAGCTTCGTACTCGAGGACATATTCACCGCCGAGGAATTCGCCGCCATCACCTGTCAGGTCACTAATGCCGACGGCAGCAGTTCCACGAACTCCGACTATACCAACTATGTTGTCCCCGCCCGTCAGGCCTATGCATGGCAGGCCACAGCCGAAAGTCCCGCTACGCTTATCTTCTTCATGGGACTGCTGCTCATCGTTTTGCTGAGTATGGCCATTTTCCGCTCCCCCGCTGTTGCACTCATGCCTGACGTTACCATCAAGCCGCTCCGAAGCAAGGCCAACGCCGTTATCAATCTTATGGGCACCTTTGGCGGTATTATAGTGCTGGCTCTTGGAATTGTCTTTGCCACAAGCTCTGTTCGCAACAGTCTTATGAGCTACATTGTCTTTTTCCTCGTTGTCTCCGGCATTATGCTCGCTTCTCTCGTTATCTTCCTGCTGACGGTGCGTGAACCGAAATTCGTAAAGGAGATGCAGGAGCAGAGCATCAGATACGGCATTGAAGATAAACCCGATGATGCAGCCGACTCCGGCGAAAAGCGCCGTCTCTCCCCTGCCGAAAAACGCTCTCTCTTCTTCATTCTTGCGTCCATAATCCTCTGGTTTTTCGGCTACAATGCCGTCACAAGCAAATACTCCGTTTACGCTGCCAACGTCCTCCACAAGGACTATAACCTCACCCTGATAATCGCCCAGGCTGCAGCCGTCGTGGCCTATCTGCCTGTCGGTTTCATCGCTTCCAAAGTTGGACGCAAAAAAACCATTCTCGCCGGCGTCATTATGCTCGGCGTTGCATTCGGTGTTGCCGGCTTCATGCGCGACAACAGTCCCACAATGCTGATGAATCTGCTCTTCGCCCTCGCCGGTATCGCGTGGGCAAGCATAAACGTCAACTCCTTCCCGATGGTCGTTGAGATGAGTACCGGTGCGGATGTCGGCAAATATACCGGCTATTACTACACCGCGAGCATGTCTGCCCAGGTACTTACCCCCATGCTCTCCGGCTTCCTTATGGACAAGATGGGCATGACCGTTCTCTTCCCCTACGCAGCTGTTTTTGTCGCCCTTGCTTTCATAACCATGCTCTTTGTGCGCCACGGTGACTCCCGTCCCGTAGCCAAGAAAGGTCTTGAAGCTCTCGAGGATATGGACTGAAAAAATGAACAGTGAATTAAAATCAATAAACAAAAATGGAGGAACAGCCGTGCTGTTCCTCCATGGCATACTTGGAACTCCCCGGCATTTTGACTTTCTCATGCCCTTAATTCCCTCCGGCTGGAGCAAATGGGCGCTTTTGCTGCCCGGACACGGAGGCAGCGTGAGAGATTTTGCTCAAAGCTCTATGGATAAGTGGAAAGCTGCAGTCGAATCCGCGCTGCTTGAACTTGCCAAAACTCATGAGCGTGTATTTATCGTCGGCCACTCGATGGGAACTCTCCTCGCCGTTTATGCCGCACAAAAGCATCCCGAAATGATCGGCGGCATTTTCGCGCTCGCAATGCCTCTGCGCATCCAATTCACTCCGAAGGCTATGGGCATCTGTCTGCACACGGCTTTCTGTCCGCCGGAGTCCGATACTGCATTTCAGCGCGTGTGCCGCGACGCATGCAGCATAGCGCTCAGCAAAAATCCATTTTCATACATTGGCTGGATCCCGCGCTATCTTGAATTGTTTTCTCTTTCCCGGGAAATACGCCGCGCCATGCCGAAACTGAAAGTCCCCTGCAAAGCCATTCAGTCTGCCAAAGACGAACTTGTACGCCGTTCATCCATCGAAAGCATGGGGAAAGCCGCCTCCATGCTTTTGCCGGGATCAATGCATTATTTTTACAGCGAAAATGACCGTCATACCATAGAGCGCGAGTTTTCAAAATTCATAGAAGCATAAAAAAACGGAAGTCAGATGACTTCCGTTTTTTTATTGTTTAGCTATCAGTTTTCATAAGCAACAGCCTTGTCAAAGAGAGCTTCGACATCGGCACCGGGAGCCTTGGTAAGCTTGGTTACAACAACGGCTGCAATAAGACCGGCAATGGTACCGGGGATGATCTCATAGATACCGGTGGAGCTGAGGAATGCCAGCCATGCAATATCCACGACGGCACCAACGAGAATACCGGCAACAGCGCCGCCGAAATTAAAGCGCTTCCAGAAAAGGCTCAGCATGATTGCGGGACCAAAAGCGGCGCCGAAAACACCCCATGCATTTTCAACGAGACCCATGATGGTTCCGCTATTGGGATTGGAGGCAATAAGAACAGCGATAAGAGCTATTACGAGAACAACTATTCTGCCTGCCCACATCATTTCCTTGTCGCCGCTCTTACCCTTGCGGATAACGGGCTTATATACGTCGCTTGCGAAAGAGGAGGAAGCTGCAAGCAGCTGGGAGTCGGCGGTGGACATTGCTGCCGCAAGAATGGCGGAGAGGAGAATGCCGCTTATTATTGCGGGGAATATCTTGCGCACCATGGTGATGAAGACAACGGAGCTGTCATCAATGTCGCCGAGGAACACGCGGCCTATGCATCCGGCCGCAACGGAGAAGATAACGATAAGAGTGGTCCAGGTAATACCGATTTTTGCACTCTTCTTCAGATCCTTGTCGCTCTTGAGGGACATGAATCGAATAATGATATGGGGCATACCGAAGTAACCGAGACCCCAGCCAAGGCCGGATACGATATCCTTCCAGTTGCCGAAAAGGTTCCAGTAACCCTCGGGCATCTCTGCCACAGAAGAAACCGCCTGACCACCCTGAATAAGAGCCAGAGCGAAAATAGGAGCGATGAGCAGTGCGCCGAGCATCAGCAGTCCCTGGAAAAAGTCGGTCCAGCAAACAGCGGAGAAACCGCCAAGGAAAGTATAGCCTATAATGATAACGGCTGCTATGTACATAGCCACGGTGGCATCCATGCCGATAACTGTGGAGAACAGAGTGCCGCAGGCCTTGATAGAGGATGCGGAATAAATGGTGTATGCAACAAGGAATATGACCGCGCAGAGAATCTGGAGAGCCTTGCTCTTGCTCAGGAAGCGGTTGGTCAAATACTGGGGAATGGTGATGGAGTCGTTGGCAACGATGGAGAAGCGGCGCAGACGGGGAGCTTCAAAGATCCAGCTGATCGCGTAACCGATTGCAAGACCGATGGCGATCCATGCCTGGCCGATGCCGAGAGCATATATGGAAGCAGGCAGGCCCATAAGTCCCCAGGCGGACATATCGGAAGCACCGGCAGAAAGTGCGGAGACCCAGGGACCCATCTGGCGTCCGCCGAGGAAGTAGGACTTCTCGCCGCCGTCCTTATTGCGGACAAAGAAGAACACGCCTATGCCGAGCATAAAAGCAAGATAAATAATAAAGATAACAGTTTCAGCAGTCATGGTTTACTCCTTACTGAGGGTTCGCCCTCTGGGGTTTTCACTAGCTAAATCGCTAGTGTTTGAAAGCATTATAGCACAAAACTTTCTGTACGTAAATACAGAATTGCGTATAGAATAAATTCTATACGCAATTCTGAGATAATCAGTATTTTTCTTGATTTTTCAACGCTTTTATACTAGACGAATTTTAAAACCGAAACTTGGTCTTTAAAAATTATTTTAAATTATTTTGCTCTGTAACCCTCAAGAAATATGTCCATCATGGTCTCGGAATACTTACAAAGGGAATATTCGCCGTCGCACAGACACCAGTCATACATCAGCGCGCGCTCCATAAGTGCATAGGCCTTGATAACCTCATTGACGGAAAAATCGGAGCGTATCTCTCCTCTTTGCTGCCCTTTCGTAACTATCTCGCGCAGCAGGCGGAAATAAAAACGACTGCGGTCGAGAAGATGCTTCTCCCCTCTCGTTGTCAGCTGCGTAGACAGCAGTCCGGCCAACAGCTCAATGGGTACGGAAGAATCTATCATGGCGAAAAGTTCGCGGTTTAGCCACAGAAGAATATCTACACTGTTGCGTTCGCGGTCCATTGTGCGGGTGAGCGCCTCATACTTCTCATCAAACAAGGTTGAGAGAGTTCCGAGAAGCGCGTCCTTGCCCTCAAAGTAGTGATAAAAAGTACCCTTGCTTGTCTCGGACTCAAAAATGATATCCTCCACCGTTGTGTCCTCATATCCCTGCTCATAAAAGAGCTTCCATGCAGCTGCAACTATCTTGCCTCGGGTGTTTCTTGTGTTCTTTCTGGGCATATCAGTCCACCTCTATGACAGCGGCCTCCCAGGGTGCGAGAGCTCCGCAGAACTCCTTCTTCTCGTAGTTTCCGAAAACCTGAGCTCCGGAGAACGGCACCTTCTCGATTTTGGAGGAGAAGTTGAGCAGCACGGTCAGCTTTCTTCCCTCATACTCGCGCTCATATACGAACACATTGCCCTTGATAAGCTTTTCCCGGAATGTGCCACGTCTGAGCACTTCGTTTTCCTTTCGGAAGGCCAGCAGTGCCTTATAGTAGTTGAGTATGGAATCGGGGTCTTTCTCCTGAGAAGCATAGTTGATGGTCTTGTAGTTGCCGTTTATGGCGAGCCACGGTGTGCCGCTCGTAAAGCCGGCGTTGGGCTCATCGCTCCACTGTACGCCCTGACGGGCATTGTCGCGGGAGGAAGTTTTTATCATCTTCCAGCGCTGGGCATCGGAAAGCGGAAGTTTTTTTGAAATACCGTAGATATTGTGGCTCTCCACATCCTGCAGCTCGTCTATAGACTCAAAGTCGAAGTTGGTCATGCCGATCTCCTGACCCTCATAGATATAGGGCGTACCCTTGAGTGTGAGGAGCATGGTGGCGAGCATTTTTGCGCTCTTGTTATGATATTTCCCGTCATCGCCGAAGCGGGAAACACTTCGGGGCTGATCGTGGTTTTCAAAGTAGTTGGCGTTCCATGTGAGCGCGTGCTGCCACTTTGCGATGGAGCGGAAAAACTTCTCGGGTCTGAAAGGCAGTTTGAACCACTTCACGCCGATCTGCTCGGTTTCCATGTGCTCGAAAGAGAATATCTCGTCGAGTTCCTTTCTGTGGGGCTCGCAAAGTTCTCTGCCCTGCTGCTCGTTTACGAATACGGTCTCACCTACGGTATAAGCGTCATACTCATCAAGCACCTCGCGGCGAAGGCGGCGCAGTATAGCATGGCAGCCGGGAGTTGAGTGATAATGCTTGAGACCTGCAAGAATGGGACTCGGGGCACCGTTTTCAAGGTCGTTTTTCCAGATGATGTTGATAACATCGCAGCGGAAGCCTGCTACTCCCTTATCCAGCCAGAAGCGCAGTATGTCCTGCACCTCTTCCATTATCTTCGGATTGCGCCAGTTGAGGTCAGGCTGTTCTTTGGCAAAGAGGTGGAGATAATACTGCCCTCTCACCTCGTCATAATCCCATGCACCACCGCCGAAAAATCCGCCCCAGTTATTGGGTTTATCGCTCCAGATATAGTAATCCTCATATCCCGGCTCACGGGCGCGGCTGCGCTGGAACCACTCATGCTGATCGCTGGTGTGGTTGATAACAAGGTCCATTATGATGCGAATTCCGCGTGCCTTAGCCTCGGCAAGAAGCTCGTCAAAGTCCTCCATAGTGCCGAACATGGGGTCAATGGCCATATAATCGGCAATATCATAGCCGTTGTCGACCTGAGGGGATTTATATATTGGACTGAGCCAGATGGCGTCGATCCCCAGAGCCTGCAGCTTGTCAAGCTTGGATATTATGCCCGGGATATCGCCGTAGCCATCGCCGTTGGAGTCACAGAAGGAGCGGGGATATATCTGGTAAATGACCCCGTCCTGCCACCATTTGCGCTGTTCCATCAGAAATGATACTCCTCTCCTGCCACGAACTCACTGTACATTTCCTCAGTGACGCCGTGGTTTTTTATTATTTCGCTGTAAAACTCTCCGCTCCGTTTCACGCTGCGCTCAAGAGTTTCAAAGTCGGTATGCACTATTCCGAAACGGGCAAAGTTACCTTCCACCCACTCGAAGTTATCGTTGAAACACCAGTGGTAATAGCGCTTCACCGGCAGCTTCGATTCGCACAACGCTTTCAGATGGTCGTAGATATAACGGCTGCGGAAACCGTCAGACAAATCGCAGGTGCCGTTTTCCGTTATGTATATAGGCAGTCTCATGATCTCCATCAGTTTCTCGCAGCATTTCACGATACCGTCGGGATATATCTCCCAGCCAAGATCGTTTTTATTGCAGCCTTCTCTGACGCCGTCAGCAAAAGCACCGGAAACCGTGGAGCGGGAATAATAGTTGACCGCGTGGAAATCGCAATATGCGCCGCGTCTGTCTCTGCCCTTGTTCACAAGCGGTTTGCGGAACTCTCCGGTAAGCATTGCGCGCGTGAGCAATCCCTGGAAAAGACTCTCCATCATTTTTGCTCCCGCTTTGTGTGCGGGATTTGCCGGGTTCTTGGGTTCAAAAACACGAAGATGGTTCGCGAAACTCACCTTGCTGTCGCGGAAACCCATGCTGCGTCGTACATCATGGATAAGGCGGTAGGTCTTAATGTGCGCGGCGGCAAGGTTGCTCATCACTTCGAGCGTGGCTTTCGCGCTCTTTTTACCGGGAGGCCAGGAGCCGAAGAAATAGCCGTTTGTCGCATAAACGTTCGGCTCATTTATGGTTATATATTCGTTTACGAGATGGCCGATGCTCTTGACCACTTTTTCCGCGTAAAGGAGAAAAGCACGGACATTTTCATACTTCTCCCAGCCGCCCTTGTTCTCAAACCACATTGGATTTGTGAAATGGTGCAGCGTCACGAGCGGCTTTATTCCCAGCGCGAGGAGCAGCATGATCTCCTCTTTTATGTGGCTGATGGCTTCCTCATCGAACTCACCTTCTCTGGGTTCCACTCTCGCCCACTCTATGCCGAAGCGATAAGTCTGAATGCCCATGCGATGCATGAGCATAACGTCTTCACGCCAACGCTCCCAATGACCGGTGGCAACAGCCGGGTCGGAGCCATCTTTGATATGTCCCTTTTCATACCAGTCGTTCCATGTGTGACCCAGGTCTCCGCCGTCTATCTGAGTGGCGGCAGACGCAACTCCGAGAAGCATGTTGTTCTTAAGCTTGAATCCGCTCATATGTTTCACCTCTTAAAGCTCGGTACAAGTTTACATAATTCTAAAGCAACTGTCGAGTCCGAAAGTGGCCTCCATAGTCTTTTTATACTCCTCAAAGAATTCCACGGGTACAAGTGCCTGAACACATCCGGCGAAACCGCCGCCGTGCACTCTCCACGCGCCCTTGCCTTCAAGCAGCTTTGCGCTTAGCTCAAGACCTTTTTCGAGCCTGTCATCACCGGCGTCGCAGCGAATATTCTTGAGTTTTTCCTCGGAAGAACGTCCGGAAAGGTTCATGAGATGCAGACAGGATTCTCTATCACCCTTTTCCATGGCTTCCTTCATAAGGGGCACCCGCTCGTTTTCCTCGAAGAAATGCTGAGCTCTCAAAGCCGCTCTTTCTTCCGGGAACGATTTTTCCGCGAACTCAGATTGGTTTACATAAGCCAGTACTTCCTTGCCGTATGCGGCAGCGACGGAATTCATATCGATTCTGATCGCGGCATAGTCATCGGTCAGTTTTGCGTGGCTTCCGCCGGTATCCGTGAGACAGAGCACAAGACCCATACGCTCAAAATCACAGTCAATGGGAACGATCTCATCAGTAAGGAAATCGATATACACCGCCTTGCCGACGGCACAGGCGAGCTGATCCATGAGGCCAGAAGGCTTGCCGAAATGGATATTCTCCGCCTCCTGCGCGCATCGTGCAAGAGTGACGGGATCAATGCTTCCGCCGTTATAGAGCTTGCTTACGATGCGGCCTATCAGCACACAGAATGCTGCGGAAGAGCTGAGACCTCCGCCGGAACGAAGATCGCTTTTGATTTCCGCCCTGAAACCGCCGACGGTATATCCGCGCTTTGCGATTGCGGCGCACATTCCCCTTATCAGTGCTGCGGTGCTGCCTGTTTCGTCCGCTCTTGGGCTGAGGTCGTCAAGCTCAACCAGCATAGGTCTGCGCCCGTCACTTCTCACCTTTGCAACAGGCTCATTTATGCGGTGACAATTGGCTGTCATGCCCGGTTTTACTGCCGAAGCAATAACGCGGCCAAGTTGGTGATCTGTGTGATTACCTATGATTTCGGTTCTGCCGGGAACAAATATTTTCATGAGAAACCTCCGAAAAAACAAATAAAGACAGGACGGAAAGTCCTGTCTTTATTCTAAACTATAAAAATGCTCTTTGCAACCGAAATCGATTATTTGCGGGCGAGAACCTTCTCAATGCCTGCAGCAACGCCGTTTGCATCAAGGCCGTACTTTGCCATCAGATCGCCGTATTTTCCGGACTCGGTAAAGGTGTCCTGAATGCCGACGAACTCGGTGGGAGCGCCAACGCCGCACTTTGCAAGAGCCTCGGCAACAGCGCCGCCCAGACCGCCAAAGATGTTGTGCTCTTCGGCAGTTACGATTGCGCCGGTCTCGCGTGCGCATTTCTCAACGAGTTCGGCATCAATGGGTTTGATGGAGTACATATCAACAACACGGACACTGATGCCCTTTGCAGCCATCAGCTCAGCAGCTTCGAGAGCCTTGTGGACCATGATGCCGCAAGCAATAACGGTAACATCGCTGCCGTCACGAACGATGTTGCCCTTGCCGAGTTCAAATTCGGTGCCGGGAGCATAGAGATCAGGATAAACGTCGCGGCTGAGGCGCAGATACATGGGACCCCAATTTTCAACGGCGTACTTGGTGGCCCAGCGGGTGGAAGTCTCGTCAGAGGGGGCGATGACTTTCATGTTGGGCAGAGCGCGCATGATGGCGATATCCTCGGTGGCGTGGTGGGTGGCGCCGTCAAGAGCATCACTCATGCCACAGTATGCGCCGCCAAACTTGACGTTCAGATTGCCGTAGCAGATCTGTCCACGGGCAGAGCAAAGACCCAGAGAGGTAAGGAAAACGGTGAAGGTGTTGACAAAGGGGATCTTGCCGGTGGTTGAAAGGCCGGCAGCGGTGGCCACCATGTTGCTCTCGGCGATGCCCATGTTGAAAAAGCGCTCGGGATATGCCTTGCCGAAAATGGCGGTCTTGGTGGAACCGGAGAGGTCAGCGTCCAGAACGACGATGTCCTTGTTGGTCTCGCCCAGTTCCTTCAGAACAGTACCGTAAACTTCTCTTATTGCTTTTGCCATTATACATTACCTCCCAGTTCTGCCATTGCCTTGGCGTAGCTATCGGCATCGATGGCGGCGCCGTGCCATGCGCTCTTGCCTTCCATGAAGGAAACGCCCTTGCCCTTTACGCAGTCTGCGATGATAACGCTGGGAAGGCCCTTGCACTGCTCGGCAGCGTCAAGAGCGGCATCGAGGGCGAAAAGATCATGGCCGTCGCACTCGATTACGTTCCAGCCAAAGGCGCGCCACTTTCCGGCGAGGTCACGGATGGGCATGATCTCCTCAGTAGTGCCGTCGAGCTGGACATGGTTCCAGTCAACGATAGCACAGAGATTGTCGAGGGCGAACTTTGGAGCGCTCATAGCAGCCTCCCAGATGGTTCCCTCATTGAGCTCGCCGTCACCGAGAACGGCATAAACACGGGCAGGAGAGCCGTTGAGCTTGAGACCCATTGCCATGCCCTGAGCTGCGCTCAGACCGAGTCCGAGAGGACCCGCGGGCATCTCGATGCCGGGAGTATGCATGGAGGGATGACCCTGCAGAATGCTGTCGACCTTACGGAGAGTGCCCATGCAGTCGGCGGGAAGATAACCCTTCTCCACCAGATTGCGGTAGAGCATGGGAACGGTGTGACCTTTGCTCAGAACGAGACGGTCGCGGTCGGGATCGTCAGCCTTGTCGGCAGAGATGTTCATGCGCTCCTGATAGAGCAGAGTGAGTATCTCGCAGACGGAGAGGCTTCCGCCGGGATGGCCGGACTGAGCGCCGTGGATGGCGGTCAGCACATCGATTCTGAATTTTCGGCAAAGCTCATTAAGCTCGGCCGCGCGTTCAACAGTTAATGCCATTTTGCTTCCTCCACTTTCTTGTTTTTTAATAGCTTAACATATTAAGAATATTATATTTCGGAACAAATATCAAGATATATTAAAGGATAATAAGTTCCTTGGGAGCCTTGGTGAGGTTGATGTTGCCCTCTCCGGTGAGGTAAAGCATATCCTCGATACGTACACCGAATTTGCCGGGGATATAGATTCCGGGTTCGGCGGAAATAACCGCGCCCTCAGGCATGGGGCTGGTATTTGTGGGATTTGCGCTGGGGCTTTCATGGACAAGAAGACCGAGACTGTGGCCAAAACCGTGGCCAAAATACTCGCCGTAACCGGCATCTGCGATCACCTTTGCAGCTGCCATGTGGATCTCTCGTCCGGTAACGCCGGGACGGGCCTTGGCGATACCGGCAAGCTGAGCCTCGAGAACGGTGTTATAAACCTTCTTCATTTCGTCGCTGGCGTGGCCGACAGCAACAGTGCGGGTCATGTCGGAGCAGTAGCCGTTTTTCAGGCATCCGAAGTCCATTGTGATAAAGTCGCCTTCTTTGACGATCTCGTCGCCGGGAACGCCGTGGGGCATGCTGGTCTTGGCGCCGGTAACTGTGATGGGTTCAAAGGAGTTGCCCTCGCCGCCGAGAAGCATCATGCGGTAGGTAAGCTCCGCAGCTATGTCGCGCTCGCGCATACCGGGACGAATGATACCCAGAACTTCATCGAGAGCGCTCTCCGCTATTCTCTGGGCAGCGGTGATGCACTCCACCTCCCACATCTCCTTCTGTGCGCGGAGAGAGTCCATGACCTTCTGTGCAGGAATGAGCTGGCAGCCGATGATCTGCTCCCAGCGCTGCCACTGGCCGTGGGCAAGGCGGTTTTCCTCGCTGCCTATTTTTTTGCAGCCGCCCAGAGCGGTCTTGACCCACTCGGTAAGGGGTTTGTCACCGTCAAAGAGGATTATCTCGTCGCACTTGGCCTCGTTTCTCGCAGCTTCGATGTAGCGGCTGTCGGTAAGAAGCCAGCTTTTTTCGCGCGTAACAACAACTGCGCCGTCGCTGAAATGGAAAGCGGAGGCATATCGGGTGTTCTCGTCGGAGAAAAGCACTATTGCGTCGAGTCCGGCTTCCTTAAGTTTTGCCTGTATTTTTTTAGTATTCATCATTTCATAAATCTCCATTTATATTTCAGCCTGAACGGGAATTCAAGCCAGTATCGCAGTTTCAGCCAGATATTCGAAAACTCTATCGGGTGGACTAGTACCGTAAATGCACCTATCCACTTTCCGCAGCAGGTATCCGTGTATATCTGGTCTCCGATTATAGCTGTTTCGGCGGGGTCGATTCCCTTTTGCGCCAAAACTTCTTTCGCCACCTTCGTGAAAGGTTTCCACGCCTTCTTCACATACTCAAGTCCGAGAGCCTCCGCAAACACGGCGGGACGCTCGCCCTTGTTGTTGCTGAGGATAAACAGCTCTATCCCCGCTTCCTTCATCTCCTCCACCCAGGCTTTGAGGCGTGACGAAGCCTCGTTTGTGGTGTAGGGGGCTATGGTGTTGTCCACATCAAGCATGATAAACCTGATATTCCTGTTTGTAAACAGTCTTGGTCTTATTTGGTAAATGTCGTCCTTCATAATATCCGGAACGGGCCAGAAACTCATACTAATTCTCCTGATTATTTTTTACTCATAGCTTACGAGGCTCATATTGGCTCTGAGCGGCCAGATCGTGTTGAATCCTCCGTAGCTCTCAACAGTGTAGCCTTCAACACTTATCACCACTCCGTCGATCTCCGGGATACGGCAGAGGCTGTTCACTATGGAATAAATCAGCATCATACCCTCAAAGCGGTCTGTGGGTTCTGCGCCGTAAAACTCCTCGGAAAGCTCCACATTGCATATCCCATCTTCGGTTTTGACAGATAGGATACCGGTCGCAGCCATATCTTCGCCGAGAGCCGGCAGCAACTCAGAAAGGACTCTGTGCGCATAGCTGAGACTCCCGTCATCATTTATGCTTATGCTCTTTGGAACAAGATCTGTATATGCAGCATTGGGAAGATAAAGCTTAAGTGTTCTCACAAAAGAGCCGCACAAACCGTCTTCCTGTGCATAATTCTCCACGGCGAGCCTGTGGGTCAGAGCCTGTCCGTTACAGCCTATCTCCACCCAGCACACCTCATCAATGCCGGAAAGGCTCAGCACCACCGCAGCATCTGCCAGCAGCTTATCCACCCCTTCAAGTTCGAGGTAAGCAGGGTTCATTTCCACATATGCAATACCCTTCTCGACACTTAATCCTACGATTTCGACGCCCGACGGGAAAGCGCGAAGACATATAGGGTCCTCAGCCGGAGCATTGAGCCGCTCCACTATTTTTCCCACAGTTATATATTCCCCGTCTGTTTTCACGCTCTCGCGCACCAGTCTGCTGCCATTGGGCAGGGTGCTGATGCGGTAAACTGCCGGTCCGGCAGTGTCGTCTCCAACACTGCGGTAAACGCAGCCGCTCATGCAAAGCACGAGAGCGAGGAATATGCAGATAATTCTCTTCGTCATGCCTGTCCCTCCCCTTCCGTAAGAGGAAACAGCACTTCAAATACCGTACCGCCATTATCGCCGTGGCGCACAGTTATTCTGCCGCCAAAGCTCATCACCGCGTCATGCACTATGCTCAGGCCGAGGCCACTGCCTCCGGCCTCTCTCGAACGGGCTTTATCGACCCTGTAAAATCGCGAGAAAATGTGTTCCATATCCTTGTCGGGTATACCTATACCCGTATCTTTAACAACAAGCTTTGCTTTGCCTTCGGCACCGGAAAGGCTGATGAACACCTTTCCTCCGGGTACATTGTATTTTATGGCGTTTTCCGCAAGATTGAAAATAATCTGATATATGCTGTCCTCGTTCGCCATTATGAGGCAGTCCTCGGCCAGTGAAGTCTCTATGCTGACCTCTCTTTTGTCGGCAAGCGGACGCAGCAGATGAATGGTGCTCTCCGCCACCTTTTTCATATCCACCGGTCTGAGTTCGGATATCACCTTGCTGTCCATTTTCGTCAGCATCATAAGTTTTTCCGTAAGCCGCTGAAGTCTCTCGGCCTCCGAGCCTATATCGGTGACAAATTCGCGCATTGTCCCCTCGTCCATATTATCGCTCTGGACTATTGAGTCTGAAAGCAGACGTATGGACGCAAGCGGTGTGCGAAGTTCATGGCTTGCGTCGGAAACGAAACGCCGACGAAGCTCATCGGTGTCCTGCAGACGCTGGCTCATGTCGTTGAATTCCTCGGCGAGTTCCGTGACTTCATCCCTGCCCTTAGGCTCGATGCGGTATTCATATCCGCCTTCCCGGACGCTGCGTACCGCGCGGACAAGATCCGTGATTCGTCTTGTGAGAGCCTTGGTGAACAAGGCAATGATAACGAGAGCCAGCACTCCGGCAATAATGGAGATATTGCGCAGCCTCGTCTGTATCTCGGAGATAAGCTCGGCCTGCTGACTGTCGCGCTGGCTCAGATAAACGCAGCCGATCACCTTGCCATAGCTGACAACGGGCGCCGCAGCACGGCTGACAAAAGCATATCCGTCATAGCTGCTGCCAAACACCGCCTCGCCCTCAAGCGCATCTATCACCTCAGCAAAAAGCGCGGTTGCTCCTGTCCGTTCCTCAACAGAGCTGTCGTAGAGTATCAGCGCGCTGTCGTCTGCAACTATGACTCGGTCGAATTCATATACGTCGACAAGTTCCATTACCTGATTTACGCCCTCAACGCTCAGCTTTTCAAGGCCTGAAAGCGATGACGACATGACCGACACCTGGCTGAGCATCGTCTCCTGCTTGTTAGCAAAAACGATGTCGCGCGAGCTTATGGTGGGATAGGTATTGAGCAGACCTATAGCCAGAGCGATAAACAGGAAAAAGATAGTGACAAAGGTCAGCTGAACGCTGTATTTTCTTTTGCTCTTTTCTTTAGCCATAAATCTTAATCAACCTTAAAACTTCTGATTCAAAAAATAAACAAAAACCTGTTTTATTAGTCCTTGAAGTAATATCCCACGCCCCATTTGGTAAAGAAATGCACCGGGTTGGCAGGGTCGGTCTCCAGCTTCTCGCGCAGCCGTCGGATATGAACGTCCACAGTGCGTACATCGCCCTGGAAATCATATCCCCAGACTATGTCGAGGAGGTTTTCGCGGGAATACACCTTGCCAGGATTTCGCATAAACAGCTCCGCGAGGTCATATTCCTTCAGCGTCAGATCGATCTCCGTTCCGGACTTGAATGCGGCTCTGCGTCCGGTGTCAAGGCGAAGGTCGCCGCTCTCGATCATCTGGCTTTTTTCGACGATGCCGCTCTGGATGCTGCTGCGGCGCAGCAGCGCTCTCACACGGGCCTTGAGCTCAAGAATATTGAAAGGCTTCGTAATATAATCATCCGCCCCGTACTCAAAGCCGATGAGTTTGTCTGTGTCCTCACCCTTTGCCGTGAGCATAATAATGGGCACCGTTGAGTTCTGCCTTATGTGCATGCAGGCTTCAAGGCCGTCCATCTTCGGCATCATAAGGTCGAGTATTATGAGGTCGAAGTTTTCCGTCGCGGCCTTTTCCACCGCCTCGGCTCCGTCATAGCAGGCGTCCACCTGATATCCCTCGTTCTCGAGGTTGAATTTTATGCCCTTTACGAGCAGCTTCTCATCGTCAACAACAAGTATCTTCATATTTCCGACCTCACCTTCACTCTACACAAATACTGCTTCGGATATCCTCATAAACAGATGCTCCTATTCCCTGCACCTTTGTGATATCCTCTATCGACTTAAATCCACCGTTATTCTCGCGGTAGTCGATGATGCGCTGTGCCAGCACGGGTCCAATTCCGGGCAGAGCCTCAAGCTCCGATGCCGAACAGCTGTTAATATTCACGATCACATTCGCGCTCTTTGCAGAATCAGCCTGTCCCGGGTATGCACTGTCTTCGCTTTGCGTAGGACGCGCGGCGAACGCAGACTCCGTTACGATGAACACAGGCTCGCTTTGCCTCCGTCCGAGACCGAAACCCAGAGCAAGAGCCAGAAAGACAAGCGTGATAATAATTGCACACTTTTCGCTTTTAAGTAGTTTCATGGCACAGTTTTCACATTCCGAATTATTTCAGTTGCTTTTCACGGAGAAAATCCGTATAATAATAGCGTCTGTTTCGCTCCGCGGCGAAACTATGCATACTTACAAATAAATATAACATATATCCATGGAGAATAACATGAAAAAATTTAAGTTTCTGCCTATATTTTTAATTGTGGTCATCATGACCTCCATGCTGCTGTCTCCCGCAGCCTTGGCTTTGGCCGAGCCTGAGCTCAGCTGCCCCAGCGTTCTCATACTCGACAGGGATACCGGTGAAGTTCTTCTTGAGCACGGAGCTGATGAGAAAGTCTATCCCGCCTCCATCACCAAGATTATGACCATACTTCTGGCTGTCGAGGCGATAGAAAACGGCAATGCGGCCATGACCGATGAGATCACCGCTTCCGAAAACGTCACTTTCGACCTTGTGGCTGACGGCAGCTCCGCAGGCATCATGGTCGGCGAGACTATGTCTCTCGAGAGTCTGCTCTACGCGGCGATGCTCTCCAGTGCAAATGAGGCCTGCAACATCATCGCCGAGCATATCGGCGGCGGCATTTCCAGCTTTGTCGCAATGATGAACTCCCGCGCCAAGGAGCTCGGCTGCACCGCAACCAACTTCGTCAACACCCACGGACTTCCCAACGACGAGCACTACACCACCGCGAGAGACTTCAGCCTCATCGCCCTCGAAGCAAGCCGTCACGATCTTTTCATGAAGCTGTGCTCCACCCCCACCATCACCATTCCCGCCACCAACCTCAGCGGTGAGCGCACTCTGAAAAACTCCAACGCTCTTCTCTGCGCCGATAGCATCTACGGCAGCCAGTACATCTATGAGTACGCGGACGGCATGAAGACCGGCCACACCAACGCCGCAGGCTACTGCCTCATATCCACCGCCAGCAAGGACGGCATCGACCTTCTCGCAGCCGTATTCGGCGGTGCCGAGACCTGGCCCGGTCCCACCCCCGAATACAGCAACTTTACCGACTCCATAAAAATGTACGAGTGGGTATTCAACAACTTCAGCTACCGCGAAGTTCTCCGCTCCACCGACGCTGTAACCACGCTCGACGTTGAAATGGGTTCCAACGCCGATTCCGTTGCACTCCGACCCGAGTCCTCCATCTCTGCCCTGCTGCCCAACGACTCCGACCTCTCCGAATTCAGTCTCAGCGTCAGCCTCGATAGCGGCGACGGAAGCGAGCCTCTTATGGCTCCCATCGCAGCAGGCGACAAACTCGGCGAAGTCACACTCACCAAGAACGGCATCAACTACGGCACCGTTGACCTCGTCGCAGCCGCCGGCGTTGACCTCTCCAAAAGCGACTTCCTCAAGAGCCAGATAAGCGCCACTCTCGAGAGCAAGACCTTCAAACTCGTTTTCTGGGGCATCATCGTTCTTATCATCGCCTATCTCGCACTTGTTATCGTTTATCGCATCCGCCGCATCCGTCACCGCAAGGCCATGCGTCAGGCCCGTCTCGAGCGCGCCCGTCGCGAACGGCTCGACCGCGAAGAACAGCTCCGTCAGGCTCAGCAGGCTCCCCGCAGCGAAGCGGCAAAACCTGCTGTCAGCTACTTCAGAGAGCCGGACGTGACCGAGCTGCGCGAAAAAACTCCCGATCAGGTCCGCAAGGAACAGGCCGAGAGAGACTACTTCGAAGAATTTTTCAAAAACAGCTAATGCTAATTAATCACAAAAAGAGCTTCCCAAGGGGAAGCTCTTTTTTATCCATAATTTTATTTAGAAAGTGACGGTTCTGGGTGCGGAGGTGAAGCTGGAGAAGGTGGCGGTAGCGTCCTTGAGATAGAGAACGGCGGTATTGTCGTCGGCGGCATCGTACATGGCCTTGAGGTTGGGATAGTTGTCCAGCATCTGTGCCTTAGGTTCATAACGGTCATCGTTTACGGCAGTTGCAGCGATGCGGAGCCACACGCCGCCCTTGAATGCACAGATCTCGATCTTTGCACCGTCCATCTGCTTGAAGCAGGGCTTCACCTTGCCGGTCTGAATGTAGAGCTTGCCTTCGAAAATATCAACAGTACCGAAGGGGCGTACACGGGGCTGGTCACCTTCAACAGTAGCAAGATAATAGGTGCCGCATTCTTTCAGAAACTTATAAACTTCCTGCATGGGAAAATCATCCTTTCAAGTTTGATAGTCTCATTTTATCATTCCGCAGACAAATTGCAAGGATTTTGCTCAATCATTAAAATTCTTTTTACATTTTATCCGACTGCAAGTATAATAAGCTAAATTACACACGAGGGGTATCGGACATGAATATTGAAAAGACTATAAAAAATCTCGAAAACCGCGGTTTTTGCACAAAATATTTCCAAAGCGCGGACGAAGTCAGCGCATATCTGGCTGTGGAAATCAAAGGCAAAAGCGTAGGATTCGGCGGAAGCGTAACGAGCCGCGACATGGGGCTTTATGAGCTTCTGGGCAAAGAAAACGACGTTTACTGGCACTGGGTGGAACCGGGCGCCGAAACGATCGCCAGGGCAAATTCCGCAGAGGTTTACATAAGTGGTGCAAATGCCATTACTGAGGACGGCGAGATACTCAATATTGACGGCACCGGAAACCGCCTCGCCGCACAGGTATACGGCCGCAAGAAGCTCTACATTATCTCCGGCGTAAATAAAATATGCCCCGATTTCAATTCCGCACTTGAGCGCGCACGCAGCGTTGCCTGCGTAAAAAACTGCGAGCGTCTTGAGCTTAACACCCCCTGCCGTACTGATGGCAAATGCCACGACTGCCGCAGTGCCGACCGCATCTGCAACGCACTGCTTGTGCTCTGGGCGCCCGTCAGAAACATGGAATGCGAAGTAATTCTTATCGGCGAAGAGCTCGGCTATTGAGTATTAGTATTAAACCGCACTGTGAATTTTCACAGTGCGGTTTTTCACTTTATTTACTGTATCCAAAGTTATAAATGTGGTTTTCGCTGAAGGCCAGTCCCTTAGCCGCGGCGCGCGGCTTATCTTCCGGCTTCAGTACACACTCGCCCTTCTCATTGATGAAGAATACTACTCCGTCCTCGTTCACCAGCGCGAGGCCATTGCAGAAATCACTCACCTCTTTGTAAGTGGGTTCTATCGCCCATTTGCCCTCGCTGTCAACAAAGCCCCAGTTGTCCCCCACCTTTGCGGCGGCATAGCCGTCCGAGAAATCGCGGCAGTATTCGGTCTCGGATGGCAGATACAGCTTTTCCTTACCCTGCCTGTCTATCATGCAAGCGAGTCGGGGATAATTCATTTTTGCAAATGTCATCTCCGGATCTGTGAAGCTGTGCAGTTCGTCCCAGACCAGTGGTATGCGAAGCTCTCCAAGTGAGTCTATCGCGCCCATTTTGTCCTTGCTGCGAACTATCGCGCGGTGGTTTGAATAATTCGAGATGCTGTCATACTTCGGACGAACCAACCACTCGCCTTTTCTGTTCATTACACCGCAGACATTTCCCTTTAACGGGCGTTCGACGGCAACAACCGTCAGATTCTCGTGGAAATCAGCAGCTCCCAGATAGGCCTTTTTGTTTATCTGCTCTCCTTTTTCATTTACATAGTAGTAATAAAAACCCAGCTTATGGGGTATGCGCAGCAGTCCATCGTGGAAAAGTCCAAGCCAGGATGAGCTATTATAATGATCTCCCTGCAGCTTAAAACGGGTATGGCCATATTTGTCGATGCACTTTGCGCCATACAAATTCTTGACAACACCGATACCCTCGCGGAAACCGATGCAGTCGCCGCGGTTGTCCTGACTGATGACCTTGCCCTTGGTGTCGACGAAGTCGAAGAGAGTCTCGCCAAGCTGCTCGTTCCATCTTTTGCGGATAAACAGTTCCACCGGGCCATCTTCGGGAGCGATAAGAACATCTGTAAATCGCGGCAGAACCCGCACTTCGCCCTCGGTGTCCACAATACCTATTCCGCGCTCGCATTCAACGCGAAAATAGCCTCCGCAGAAGCTCAGCAGTTTATCTTCCGTATCAATAACGCGTATTCTTTCCATTTTCGGTCCATCACCTTTTCGAAAAGATTTATACGCAAATTATATCACCCTCACTCGGCGACGGTCAATCTCCCCTCCGCTCATTTCATTACAAGTCACAATAAACTCACCAAGAGATTGGTGATAATACTCAGCGTGCGCTTCTTTTCATGTCGAGGCAAAGGCGGTCTGCGATCATGGCGATGAATTCGCTGTTGGTCGGCTTACCTTTTATGTTACTGACTGTATAACCAAAAAATCTCTGGAGAGTCTCAAGGTCGCCTCTGTCCCATGCGACTTCTATCGCATGTCGGATGGCGCGTTCGACACGGCTGGGAGTAGTTCCGAATTTCTTTGCCACACTTGGATAAAGCACCTTGGTCACCGCGTTGATAACGTCCATATCGTTTATGGTGATGATTATTGCCTCGCGGAGATACTGATATCCCTTGATGTGGGCAGGTACTCCAATTTCATGGATTATCTCCGTCACTGTGGATTCCAGACTGCTTTCATTTGTCTTTGCCCCTCCGGCGCTGACAACAGCGGGTATCATATTTCTTCTTGGTGCCACAGCATCACGGATATGGCGCACCACTTCAGCGATGTCGCAGGGTTTTGGCATGAAATAGTATGCTCCGCTCTCGGCACAGCGGGACACCATAGACTCGTTATAAAACGCGGACACCACCATCGTTGCCGGACTGATGCCGCCTTCGCCCAGACGCTGCATAACGCCAAAGCCGTCCACCTTCGGAAGGACAAGGTCAAGCAGCAGCACATCGGGGCGTGTTTCCGCCGCCAGCGTAAGTGCCTCCATACCGTCAGATGCCGCCGCAACAACTTCTATATCTCTTTCGAGGGCAAGGGTATCCGCCAACAAGCGCCTGAAATCCTCACCGCTGTCAGCGATCATTACCCGTATCTTAGTTTCCATAATGTTTCCTCCAAATTAGTTTTGAACTCACGGCCTACACTCTCTATTTTTCGTGGAAACACCGTTGATTTAAGAATAATTTACCATAACAGAGGCATTTTTGCAATAAATCCGGCTTTTCAGCTCGTGACTTTTTGTTTACATAATTCGACACAAAGTGTTATTTTTTATACCACATTTCGACAATTTATCTCCGCTTTCATCTGCATATTATCTTTTCCGCGCGAAAAATGTCGAAATTTGTCGAAACTTTTTTTGATAATATGATCTTGCTCCGGTCGTAAACATAAAAAATCACCGCAGCAAAGACTGAGCTTTGCTGCGGTGATCTGTCATTCACTTTTTCCATGGCGCGTCGGCTCGAACTTTGTCCGTTTCACTG
>JAZOBQ010000082.1:0-5067 GCA_045596005.1 Oscillospiraceae bacterium | reverse complement strand
GCACTCGGCGCGCTTTTCGCTCTTGATGCCGCGCTCTTCGAGCACAGCCTCCTCGAGCAGCTTGAGGTACATATCGTAGCCGACGTCGGTCATGTGGCCGCTCTGTTCCGCGCCGAGCAGGTTGCCCGCGCCGCGGATCTCGAGGTCGCGCATGGCGATGCGGAAGCCGGAGTTGAACTCGGCGAATTCGCGTATCGCGCTCAGACGCTTTTCCGCGACTTCGCTGAGCACTTTGTCGCGGCGATAGGTGAGGTAGGCGCTCGCGCGGCGGTTACTTCGTCCCACGCGGCCGCGTATCTGGTGGAGCTGGGCCAGACCCATCTTGTCCGCGTCCTCGATTATGAGGGTGTTGACATTCGGGATATCGATGCCCGTTTCTATGATGGTCGTGCAGACGAGCACCTGCGTGTCGCCGTTGGTCATGCCCTCCATAGCCTGAGTGATGGACTCCTGGTCCATTTTGCCGTGGGCGATGTCGACGCTGAGATCGGGCATGAGCTTCATAATACGGCTTGCGGTGCGCTCGATGCTCTCGACGCGGTTGTGGAGGTAGAATACCTGACCTCCGCGCTGCACCTCGCGGCGTATCGCGTCGGCGACCACGCCCCAGTCGTGCTCCATGACGTAGGTCTGCACAGGCAGACGGTCCTGCGGCGGCTCCTCAAGCGTGGACATATCGCGAATTCCGCTCATGGCCATGTTCAGCGTGCGGGGAATGGGCGTGGCGGAGAGGGTGAGCACGTCGACGTTGCGGCTCATCTCCTTGAGTCGCTCCTTGTGGCTTACGCCGAAGCGCTGCTCCTCGTCGATGACGAGCAGACCGAGGTCTTTGAAGGAGATGTCCTTTTGCAGCAGGGCATGGGTGCCGATGACGATGTCAACGCTGCCGTCGGAGATGCCGCGCTTCGTGGATTTTATCTGCGTGGCGGTGCGGAAACGGCTGAGCACCTCGATTTTGATGGGATAGCCGAAAAAGCGCTGCATCGCGGTCTGGTAGTGCTGCTGAGCGAGGACGGTTGTGGGCACAAGTATCGCGGCCTGCTTGCCGTCGAGCACACATTTCATAACGGCGCGAAGCGCGACCTCGGTCTTGCCGTAGCCTACGTCGCCGCAGAGAAGGCGGTCCATGGGTGTACTTGACTCCATGTCGCGCTTGATGTCGGCGATGCAGCGGAGCTGGTCGTCGGTCTCCTGATAGCCGAAGGCGTCCTCGAACTCCTCCTGCCAGGGGGAGTCGGGCGCGAAGGCGTGACCGGGCAGGCGCAGCCGCTCGGCGTAGAGCCTTATGAGCTCGGCAGCCATCTCCTTTGCGGCGGCCTTGGCGCGGGTTTTTACCTTGGTCCACTCCGTGCCGCCCATTTTGCTGAGCTTCACGACCTTGTCCTCGCCGCCGCCGATATATTTGCTGACGAGGTCGAGCTGGGTCGCGGGGACGTAGAGACTGTCGCTGCCGGCATAGGCGATCTTGACATAGTCTTTTTCCACGCCGTCGACCTTCATCTTGACTATGCCGTTGAAGCGGCCTATGCCGTGGTATTCGTGCACGACAAGGTCGCCGGGCGAGAGGTCGGCGTAGGAATCGAGGTGGCGGCGCTTGGAGTCGGCCACCTTTTTGCGGCGGGATTTGCGGAAACCGGGTTGGAGCATCTGGGTGTCGGTGAGCACGGCGAGGCCGGAGTTGGGGTACTCAAAGCCGCCGGAGAGCGCACCTACGGCGATGACGCACTCGCCGTTTTTTATCTCCGAGGAGATTCCGGGGAGAATACGGGAAGTAATATTTCTGTCGGAAAAGAAAGTGGAAAGCGAGCCTGCGCGGCGCTGGTCGGAGGCCAGCACCATGACCGCGAAATTGCGCGAGAGATAGTGCTTTACGTCGTCCGCGGCGGTCTCAAGGCTGCCGCCGTAAGAAGGCAGCTGCTTGGCGGTCACGCCGACAATTGCGCGCGGCTCGGGCAAAATCCGGCCTGTGGTGAAGTTTTCACCCATCACAACGGGGTGTTCAAGCAGAGTTTCGACGCATTCATCCCAGTCGCGGCGGAAATCCGCGCCCTTGCCCATCAGACTTCCGCTCTGCAAAAGCGACTCAAGGTCGCTTGCGAGCAGCTTTAGCTGGGACTCGCTGAGCTTTTGGCAGCGGGTCGGCTGGTCGATGAAAACGAGAGCTTCGTCAGGGATATAGTCAAGCGCGCATGAATACTCGGAGTATATCATCGCCATATATCTGTCCGCGGCGGCGAGGGAGCCGCTTTCACGCAGATGCTCCGCGTCGCGCCTGAGAGTCTGGCTGAGCAGCTGCATCTCCGCGCGCTTGCTGCGCGAGGCGTGTATCGCGGCGGCGCCGAGCGCGTCGGCAAGGGCGCTGCTGCCGCCCGGGTGCAGTCCGGGCAGAGTCTCGGCGGAGGGCAGGATGCGGCAGGAGTCGATGTTTTCGATG
Organism: Oscillospiraceae bacterium; assembly: GCA_045596005.1. Taxonomy (GTDB): domain Bacteria; phylum Bacillota; class Clostridia; order Oscillospirales; family Oscillospiraceae; genus SIG459. The sequence continues at coordinate 2,633 of JAZOBQ010000082.1, read as the reverse complement.
CGGCGCTGGCTCTGAAGCTCGAAAAGACCCATGGAGTCGATGCTGTCGCCCCAGAATTCGATGCGCACAGGGTTGAGGTAGGCCGGGGAGTAGAAGTCGAGTATGCCGCCGCGTCGGGAATACTGGCCGGGAGCCTCGACCTGAACGCGGTGGACGTAGCCGCAGCGCAGAAGCTGCGCCTCGACCTCCTCCATCGAGATGTCCTGTCCGTCACTTACGGTGCTGCTCGCGCCGCGCAGCACCTCGGGAGGTATGGTGCGCTGGCTCAGCGCCGCAACGGAGCAGACCGTTATGGGCGAACTTCCGTCCACGAGGGCGCTCAGGGCGGCGAGACGCTTTTGCTCGTCGCCTCGGCTGACGGAGTCGGCGGCAAAGAGGTTCAGCTCGCGCATGGGCAGCAGCAGAGCCTTTTCTCCGAGCAGCGATTCAATGTCGCGCGCCATTATCTCGGCGCTCTGGTCGTCGGCGCAGACGATGAAAAGGGGAAAACCCATCTCGCGGCGCAGTACGGCGGCGATGTGGGCGCGCGAGGCTGCGCCGAGACCGCTGACGAGTACGGGGCAGCTGCCGGCGTCCACAGCCCGCAGTACGGGGGAAGTTTCACTTGTCCAGAATTTGTTTGACATGCTTTTATCTCCAAAAGGGAAAAATATCTCTCAAAACACTTTTAGCCAAGATCCGGAGGATACCCCCCTGTCTTGGCAGGGGTATTTTATCACCTTTGCGGCTCGAAAGCAAGCGAGAGCGCGCAAGTGAAACCGAATCGTAATCTTTATATTATATATGTATAGGTGGGCGATCTCTGGCGCTCCCTTAGCGTGAATTGGGTAGCTTTACGGCGGACTGAGGGCAAGAGCGCCCTACGACGCATCGCCGCCTGCTGCGGCGGTGGACGGAACAAACGGGCCGGCCGGGTGTCCGGCCCCTACATTCAAAGCCTACCGCGCAGCGAAAATTCTTACTACGCAGTATGCCGCACCAAACGCCGCTGACGTAGTTCCCTCCTCGGAGCATAGCTCCTGCGGCCGGAGGCTGCAAACAGCCCACCGGGCTATTTGCTTAACGCCCCGACGCTTTAAAATCCCCCCATGCCGACGAGTGAACGACTCTTAAGCGCGCCCCAGGCGGTAATTACTGCCCGATGTGGAACGTAACAAAGTCCTCTGCCGCCGCATCGCTGAAATAAAACTGTTGAAAAATCCCACACATACGCATATAATATATGAATACGGCAAAAAACTGTTTTTCGCCGCACAAATATATGAAAGGAAAGGTGCCAATAATGAAGCATCAGAAAATCTCCGGCATTTATGCCGACGCTTCTCGCTTTGATGGTCAGGCCATCACTGTCTGCGGCTGGGTCAGAACCGTCCGCGACATGAAAAATTTCGGCTTTATCGAGCTCAACGACGGCAGCTGCTTTAAGTCTCTGCAGGTCGTGTTTGAAAGAGGCTCCCTGAATAATTATGACGAGATAGCACATCTGAATGTTGGCGCCGCTCTTATAGTTGAGGGTACGCTCGTACTGACTCCGGGCGCAAAGCAGCCCTTCGAGCTCAAGGCCGCCTCCATCGCTGTCGAGGGCGTCTCCAGCCCCGATTACCCTCTCCAGAAAAAGCGTCACAGCGTAGAGTTCCTGCGCACCATTCAGCATCTGCGTCCCCGCACCAACCTCTTCAACGCAACTTTCCGCGTGAGAAGCGTTGCTGCACAGGCTGTGCATGAGTTCTTCCAGGAGCGCGGCTTTGTGTATATCAACACCCCCATCATCACCGGCAGCGACTGCGAAGGCGCCGGCGAGATGTTCCGCGTCACCACCCTCGACCTCGATAACCTCCCCCTGACCGAGGACGGCAAGGTCGATTACAGCAAGGACTTCTTCGGAAAGAGCACCAACCTCACCGTTTCCGGTCAGCTCAACGCCGAAAACTTCGCTATGGCTTTCGGCGATGTCTACACCTTCGGCCCCACCTTCCGCGCCGAGTATTCCTACACCCAGCGCCACGCCGCCGAGTTCTGGATGATCGAGCCCGAGATGGCCTTCGCCGACCTGCAGGACGACCTGGAGTGCATGGAGGCCATGGTCAAGTATATTATCCGCCGCACCATGGAGCGCTGCCCCCAGGAGATCGAGTTCTTCAACAGCTTTGTGGACAAGGGGCTCAAGGAGCGGCTCACGCATGTGGCGAGCAGCGATTTCGGCCGCGTCACCTACACGGAGGCGATCGAGCTGCTGAAAAAGAGCGGCCATAAGTTCGACTTCCCCGTTGAGTGGGGCATCGACCTGCAAACCGAGCATGAGCGCTATCTCACCGAGCAGATCTTCAAAAAGCCCGTGTTCGTAACGGATTATCCCAAGGAGATCAAGGCCTTTTACATGCGCCTGAACGACGACGGGAAGACCGTCGCGGCGGCGGACTGCCTTGTGCCCGGCATCGGCGAGATCATCGGCGGCAGCCAGCGCGAGGAGCGGCTGGACATTCTGGAAGCCCGCATCAAGGAGCTGGGCATGAATCCTGAGGATTACTGGTGGTACTGCGACCTGCGCCGTTACGGTTCCTGCCGTCACGCCGGCTTCGGTCTTGGTTTTGAGCGCATGGTGATGTACCTCACGGGCATCTCCAACATCCGGG
>JAZOBQ010000081.1:0-16982 GCA_045596005.1 Oscillospiraceae bacterium | reverse complement strand
AGTACCCGAGACTCCCGACGTACCCGTAGTTCCCGAAGTACCCGTAGTTCCCGATACCCCCGTGGTTCCCGATGAGCCTGTCGATATTCCCGATGAGGAAGTTCCCCTTGCACCTCCTCCCGTGATCGACCTTGAGGATATTCCCGATGAGGAAGTTCCCCTTGCCCAGGCTCCCCAGACCGGCGACAGCTTCCTGTTCTGGGTCATCGCAGCCGCCATCTCCGCCCTCGGCCTCGCAGTGGTCAGCCTTAAGCTCCGCAAGAACGAGGACTGATAAGTGTAAAAGCAATACATCATTTAGAATATAAAAAGCCTTGCAGGTGATCCCTGCAAGGCTTTTTTCTGCGTTTTTTATTCGTCGATGGTGAGGATATTGCGTTTCCATTTGCCGGTTATGAAGAAAAACAGACACAAACCTATGCCCACAAGGGGAGACAGCGCATAGCCAAGTGCGATGCCGTTGAAGCCGAGCGATGTATAGTGGCTGAGGAGATATGCGGCGAGATAACGTACGGCAAAAGCGGAGAAAATGCTTGAAACCATTGTGGAGCGGGTATAGCCGGAACCGGTTATGACGCCGAACATACAGAACATTATGGTTTCCACAGCGAAACTGAGGGAGAAGAAACGGAGATAATCTATGCCGACGTCCAGAACGGAGGCGTCGGAGGTGAAGAGTCCATACATTGCACCAGGCACGAACTGGCACAGAAGAACGAAAACGACGGACACGCTCAGCGAGAGCGCAAGTCCGCAGAACATACCGTGAATTATACGCTTGAAGTTTTTCAGAGGGTGGTTCTGGGCGGTCATTGTGACTATTGCCGTCATGCACGCGATGCCGGGCATTGTGCCGAATGAACTGAGCTTGTTGGCGGCTCCTGCTGCGGCGGAAGCTGCGATTCCGTAGCTGTTTACGAGAGAGGCGATAAACAGGAAGGAAATATTGGTGCAAACGTATTGGATCGCCTGAGGAAGACCAATAGCAAATTGAGCGCGCAGTCTGTCTTTGCGGATGCGGAAAGACTGAGGCAGGAAGTCGAACAGGGGAGTGTGTTTCTTCACATAAACCGCGACCAGGACAAAACTCGTGGTCTGACTTATTATCGTTGCGAGTGCGGCGCCTGAAGAACCGAGGTCGATAACAGCAACGAACAGCAGGTCAAGGACGATGTTTTCGACAGTGGTGATGATAACGTAGATAAGCGGTTTTAGCGACTCACCTATACCTCTCAGGGCGGCGGCCAGAAGTCCGTAGCCATACACGAAGACTGTGCCGAGCATGCATATTATGAGATAGCTTTTTGTGTCGGAATAGCTTTCGGCGGGGGTGTTGAGTGCATGCAGCAGCGGGTCGCAGAAGACGATTATGAGAATTGTTATTGCCGCGGCGAGCAGGAAAAGAAAGCTCAGCATACTTCCGACATAGCTGTTCATGTCCCTGTGGCGGCGCATGCCTGCGAGGTTGCCGACGTAGACCGCGCAGCCGTTTGCAAGGCCCGAGCAAGTGACAAGGATGAGCGTTGTGACCTGTCCGCCAATGCTCACGGCAGACATTCCGACGGAGCCAATGAACTGACCCACGATTATCATATCAACAATGTTGTAAATGGCCTGCAGCAGATTCATAGCCACGATGGGCAGGGCAAAAAGCGTGAGCTTTTTCGCTATGCTGCCGCTGGTCAGGTCTTTTCTGTCATTCATAAAATACCTCAGCTCAGGAAAAATATAATAAATAATTACAATTATTATAAAACCGCAGGATATTTGTGTCAAATTTTAGTTATTCGTTTTTCGCAGCGGTCTATGTTGAAGACGGCCAAAAATGAGAAAGTGCAGTCCCAAAGTTTTACGGGACTGCACTTTTGCTTACTTTTTCATGAGTGTGAATTCAATAATGCCGCCGTTTTCGGGAGCGAGGCTTAGGCTTTCCGTGTCGCCCTCATAGCCTTCCGGAACTATGAGCGTGTGCAGCTCATAGGGATAGGCGGGCAGCGTGAAGCGACACTCGCCGTTTTCGTCGGAGACATATATCTGGCATATGCTGTCGTCGCAGACCTGAAGCGTTACGCCGGGAACTGCGCTGCCACTCTGGTCAATGTAACGGACGGTGTATTCGGCGTCGGTGCTTTCTCCGGCAAGGTCGCCGGTGGCAGGGAGGGAGCCGTCGGCATATTTCCAGGAAACGAGGGCATTGCCGCCGGCATCGCTGAGGTAGGTTTTGACGAAGGCGTTGACGTTCTCCTCGTCATGGAAGCAAACGACTATCTTGTGCAGGCCGCTGAAACCGGTGACGTCCTCGAGATAGAGCATGGAATAGGGATAGCCGCTTGTTTCCATGCTGTCAAGACCGCTTGTGAAGTGGTATCCAATCTCGCTCATACTCTCGCTTACGGCGGAGAAGCTGCCGTCATAGTCGCTGAAAAACAGCAGCGCTTCGGGGTCTGTGCCGGGCGCAAGGGTGAGCAGGAAATCGACCTTTTCCTCGGGCACGATGAAAAAGCTCATATTTCCGGCGTCTTCGGGCGCAGCAAGAACGCTTTGGGGATCGTCGAACACTATTTCACGGGCGGAGGCTGTGGTTGGGATAAGAAGAGTGGTGTCGCCGTAAGTGTAGGCAGGATTTGCCTTGAGCGCTGCCGCGGCTTCCTCACCGCCGACAAGCTCAATGCTGTCCAGCCAGAGACAGTCGGAGCCTAGGTCGCCGTAAGAATTTTTCTCATAGCTGATAACGACTGCATGCTCACCTGCGGATTCGAAGGCATAGGCGTAGCGAGTCCAGCCGTACTCGCCGCCAAAGCATTTGACCAGCGTGCCGTCTACGTATATCTTCATGAGGTCGAGACCGGCTTCGGAGGAGAGGGCGAAGTCGATTGCAAGTGCGTCGCCTTCATCTGCGGTGACGCGGCATGTCAAAGCGGAGGAGGTTCCGGCTATGCCCGTATTGCTGGAGCACAGCACATCGCGGGAGTCCCTTTTGTCGGGGAGCATGGGCCAAATGTATTCGCTGTCGGCGTTGCCGAAAGTGAGACTGTCTCCGTCGCCGCCGAGCGCGGCGGTAAGTTCTGCCTCGGAAGCGGGAGCTACATCGCATACGGGAAGGGCGTTAGGGTCGGTGTAGCCGGTGTATTCTTCGCCGAGATATCTGTCGAAAAGCTCTGTGAAATCCGCGGTGGAGGTCTTGGCACCGACTTCCACGGCGCATACAGTGCCGAATCGGTCAACAACGATGGTGGTGGGGATGCTGTATGCCATAAAGGCAACGGCAAGCTCCGCCTCATCGCGTCCGACAGGGAAGCTCATGCCCATTTCCGCCGCATATTCGGCGAGCTTATCGTTGTCATCGCTGGGTTCGCAGGACAGCGCAAAGATCGCGACTTCGTCGCTGTAAAGCTGATAGGCCTCCTCCATATAGGGAAACTCCATACCGCAGGGACCGCACCATGTTGCCCAGATGTTGATGAGCACGAGGTCTTTTTCAGCGAGCGAGGCATAGAGACTGTGGCGAGTGCCATTATAGTCTGTGAACTCAAAGTCGGGGAGGGTGAGGCCGATGCTGTAGCCGAGATTGTCCTGCGGTATATCCGCTTTCACAGGGGAGCTTGCTTCTGGCGTCTCGGGAGTGGGAGCCGGAGTAGTCTCGGTGACGGGAGCTTCGGCGGAGGCGCAGCCTGCGCAGAAGATAAGGCACAAGGCCAGAATAAGTGAAAAAGTTTTGGCGAGAGATCTCATTTATAGATTCCTTTCATAGGGAGTGGAAAAAGCATAGCACAGGCACGGCGAGAATGTCAATGAGGCGGAAGCATTTAGCTTGTTGCCCGAAGGGGAGATAAATGGTATAATGTTTCAAACTATGGAGAAAAGGAGGCTTGGACTGTGTTGAAATCTGCAAAAATCCTGCGTACGATTGCTGCGGCGGCCTGCATCGCGCTGTTGCTGCTGCTTGCTCTGGGCTGCCTTGACATTTATATCGACGGCAACTCGCCGCAAAATCTTGATGAGCGCGGTGTGCATCTTGCCCCCGTTTTCAGCGCGGAGTCCATTTCCTCCCGTTTTGAGGTGCTTGCCCCGATGCTTATTGTCTGTCTCGTCGTTATAATTGGCGCTTGCGTGGCTTTGCGCTTTGTCGGGAACGGCAAAGGCGGTGTGGAAAAGGAACCGCGCAAGTGCGACATGAATATCAAAACCGCGAGACCGAAGCTTCTCCTTGCAGTCCGGCTTGGACTGCCGATTCTGGCCGCCGTGTTCATCGTGCTGGGTGTGATGAACGGCGGAGCGCGCGATGTGCTGGTAAAGGCCATAAATATCTGCACGGAGTGTATCGGACTTGGCTGAATTTCTCAAACGGCTGAAAGAGCATTTGCCCACCCAGCGCAGGCTCGTTCAGCTCTATGCCGCGCTTTTGTACAATGCCCACGCCAAAGGCTTCATCTCCGGCAATATCTATACGGGCGGAGCTAAAGTGCTCTGCGTGCCCGGACTCAACTGCTACTCCTGCCCCGGAGCTGTGGGCGCCTGCCCTCTGGGCGCGCTGCAGAATGCTCTGGCTTCTTCCGGACAGCGTGCACCTTTCTTCATTTTGGGTATACTCCTGCTCTACGGCATTATCCTCGGACGCACAGTCTGCGGCTGGCTCTGTCCCGTCGGACTTGTGCAGGAGCTTTTGCACAAGCTGCCCACGCCGAAATTGAGGAAAAATCCGCTCACGAGAGCACTCAGCGGACTCAAATACCTCATCCTTGCAGTGTTCGTTATTGGCATACCGCTTTTTTACGCTCTCAGCAGTTTTCCGCTGCCCGCATTTTGCAAATATATTTGCCCTGCCGGAACTCTGGAGGGAGCGGTCGGACTTTTGGCAAATCCCAATAATTCCGATATGCTGCCAATGTTGGGCGGACTTTTCACATGGAAATTTGTACTGGCGCTCGCAATAATTGCCATGTGTATCTTTGTTTACCGAGCATTCTGCCGCTTTTTGTGTCCCCTCGGCGCGATTTACGGACTTTTTGCCCGTGTGTCGCTTGTCGGAGTGCGTGTTGAGGAAACGAAGTGCGTGAATTGCGGCAGATGTATGGCCTGCTGCCCGATGGATATACGCAGCGTCGGCGACCATGAGTGCATCAACTGCGGAAAATGCATTGACAGCTGTCCTACCGCTGCAATTTCGCTCAAGGCCGGTAAGGCTACGCTGATTGAAAAGGGTATGCCTGAGGACAAAAAACGCAGACGCTCCCGCCTTCGCCTTGGCGTGTGGCTGCTTGCGCTCGTGCTGCTCATCGGAGCATTTTTGTATTTCAACCGCGCGGAAAAACGCGATGAACTGCCGCCCGAGACGACACAGAGCGCACAGCCGATGCAGAGCGAAACGCCCGAAATGCCCACAGGCAGCGAAGTCGGCATGCTTGCTCCGGATTTTGACGTGCCGTTGTACGGGGATGCCGGCGGCAGCTTTACGCTCAGCGAATTGAGAGGCAAAAAGGTGGTCGTGAATTTCTGGGCAACATGGTGCTCGCCGTGTGTGGCGGAGCTTCCGCATTTTGACGCGATACACGCTAAGTACGGCGAAGATGTGGCTGTGATTGCTGTCCACTCGAACCTCGTCACCGAGGATGTGGAGGCGTATCTCGGCAAGCAGGATTATTCCATGCCCTTTGCTCTGGACGAAGACGGCTCCGTGATAGCCGCTTTCGGAGGCTCGACCATGCTGCCACAGACGGTGATTATCGACGAAAACGGTGTGATTATCTATAATTCTGTCGGCTCGGTGAGCTATGAAAAGCTCGAGAGTCTGCTTGGAAAATAATAAAAGCAAGCCTTTATTGAAAAAGGCTTGCTTTTTGTTTTGATAACTTTCAATGAACAGGAAATTCGTGTGCGAGCTTGCGGAGTACGTTGCGCAGGAAGAAAAGGCTGACTATCATCGCGGCAATCTCGGAGCAGACGGGCGCTGCCCAGATGCCGGAGAGTCCGCCGATGCGGGAAAACAGCCATGCGAGAGGGAGCATAAAGATTATCTGGCGGAAGAGATTGACGAAAAGAGAGAACTGCGGTCTGCCCAGCGACTCATAAGAGGATCCGAGAATTATGCTCACGGCGGCGAAGGGCAGGGATATGCAGCAAGTGCGAAGGGCTGTGATGCCAATGCTCATCATGTTTTCGTCCGCGTCGAAAAGGTGGAGAAGAGTGCGCGGGCAAAGCTCGTAGAATATGCTCATTGCGGCGGTGATGCATATTCCGAGGATGATGGCAAGACGCAGGGTCTTTTTGACGCGGTCGATTTTTCCGGCGCCGTAGTTGAAGGAATAGATGGCTATACTGCCGTTGTTCATTCCGAAAACGGGCATAAAGGCGAAGCTTTGGAGTCGGAGCCAGACTCCGAATACGGCGGTTGCGGTGGTGCTGAAAGTCAGCAGTATCTGGTTCATGAAGAAACCCATTATAGAGTCGAGCCCGACCGTGAGCATGCATGGCACGCCGACGGTATAGATGTTCTTCACGATGTCCGCATGAGGCAGCATCAGTCTGAAGCGGAATTTCAGTCCGCTGTGTTTGCGAAGGAATACGAAGGCCATGGATGCGGTGAGGATCTGACCGGAGACGGTGGCGATAGCCGCGCCTCGAATGCCGAGCTCGGGGAAGGGGCCTATGCCGAAGATGAGCAGCCAGTCGAAGAGAATGTTGAAGATCGCGCCGGATGCCTGACTGATCATGGAACATGTACTGTTACCCGTGGCGATGAGCAGTTTCTCGAAGTTCTGACAGTACACTGCGCCTATGCAGCAGATGCAGACTATGCGGAGGTACTTCGTGCCGTAGTCGATGATCGCGGCAACGTCGGTCTGGGCGCGGAAATAGGCCTCAACTCCGAAAATGCCGACGAGAACGAAAATGAGCGTGTAGACGGCGGAGATGAAGATCTGGACGTTTGCGGCTTTTTCGGCGGTGTCCCTGTTGCCCTGACCGAGGGAACGGGAGACAAAGGCGCTGGTGCCGACACCGGTACCGACGGCGATGGCGTTCATAATAACCTGTACGGGCAGGGCGATGGATACGGCTGCGAGTGCGTCCTCGCTTATATTCGCGACGAACATGGAGTCCACGGTGTTATATAGTGCCTGCACGAGCATGGATATCATCATGGGTACAGACATTCTTAAAAGCAGGGGGCCAATAGGCATTGTGCCCAGCTTGTTCTGAGAATTGTCCAAGGGAGAACCCTTCTTTCTTTGTAATTAATATATCAATTATACGGCATAGCTCAATAAGGTCAAGGAAAATGTTTGAAATCAGAAAATTAAAACACCGGGATAGTCCCGGTGTTTTTTGCTATATCAACTTTTATTGCGAAACGCTCCGTTATTCAACTATGTTTCCGTCAAGACCTATCGTAACAACATTCCAGGGGATCATTTTGCCGGAGGCGAGCAGAGCTTTTTTGACGGCAAGCTCAATGCCGCCGCAGCAGGGGACTACCATTCGAACCACGGTGATGGACTTGATGTCGTTTCCGCGGATGATCTCAGTGAGCTTTTCGGAATAGTCAACACTGTCGAGCTTGGGGCAGCCGACAAGGGTGACATGTCCGCGTATGAAATCCCGGTGGAAAGCGGCGTAGGCATAGGCCGTGCAGTCGGCGGCTATGAGCAGCTTTGCGCCTTTGAACCAGGGAGCGTTGACCGGGGCCAGCTTTATCTGAACAGGCCACTGGCGCAGTTCGGAGGGCTGAGCGGCTACGGGAGCGGAGCGCTCGCAGGAATCGGGGGAATCGGTCTTGAGCTGTCTGGCCATGCTGCCCGGACAGCCGCAGGCGAGAGGAGCTTCGGACTTAGACTTTGCGCGCATAACTGCCTCCTCGTCATAGGCGTCGGCTTCGCGCTCGATGAATGTGATGGCACCGGTGGGGCAGACGGGGAGACAGTCGCCGAGTCCGTCGCAGTAGTCGTCGCGCAGCAATTTTGCCTTGCCGTTGACCATGCCTATCGCGCCTTCGTGGCAGGCTCCGGCGCAGAGACCGCAGCCGTTGCATTTTTCTTCATCTATGTTGATTATGCGTCTTATCATCTTCTTTGCCTCCTGTTAAGTGATTTATGTAAAAAGTGTGTTCTTGACTTTGCATTTATATAATAATACAATCAGCTTGGAAAGTCTGTTGTTTTTACAACGAAGTGAGGCGGGGATCATGGAAAAATATATGTCTGAGATGAAAGCGTCTGCGCTTTTTGAGGGACTGAGCGAGGATGACATCAGAGCGCTTTGCGGCTGCATGGGTGCAAGAGTGCGCCAATATGCGGCGGGAGAGTGCCTGCTCCGGGCAGGAGACAGCAATGGCTGCGTAATGCTCGTGGTCAGGGGCAGCCTGCTCATACAGCGCGACGATTACTGGGGCAAGCGGAGCATAATCAACATGTTGGGCGAGGGGGAACTTTTCGGAGAGGCCTATGCCGCCCGCGGCGGAGAACTTCTGAACGATGTTGTCGCAGCCGAGGACTGCGCGGTGGTATCGTTTGACCTGAACCGCCTGCTTCACACCTGCAACGGAGCCTGCGCTTTTCACAGTGCGGTCATCCGAAATCTTTTCTTCATCGTGTGCGAGAAAAACCGTGCACTTGTGAGAAAACTCGGTATTAATTCTCAGCGCAGCACCCGCAACAAACTTACGGCCTATCTTTCCGATGAGGCGAAACGTCAGGGCGGCTCCCACTTCACCATTCCTTTCAAGCGTCAGGAGCTTGCGGACTATCTCTGCGTTGACCGCAGCGCCATGAGCAGCGAACTCGGCAGAATGCGCGACGAGGGACTTTTGTCTTTCAACAAAAGCAGCTTTGAACTGCACGAGATATAAAAAACCGGAGCCATGGCTCCGGTTTTTTGAGTCTGTCAGAGAAGTCAAAGCCTTATTTGACAGAGGGGCTGCAGTCCGCTGCAGCGTACTCGGAGTCCGCCGATACGGACTCCTCGCACATTTGCGGACAGAGAAGTGTTTTCTGCCACGCACATGTCGCGGCAGAAAACTGATCCGATTCTATTTGTGTCTGCGGACGCAAACTCTGCGAGGCTTTTTTAGCGTTTGAATTTCAGAGCTATTGCAAGTCCGACCATAAGCAGCACAAGCGAGATCACGAGTGGGAGCACAGCCATGTTTCCCGGCTGGTTGCTTTGGGTCATACCGCCATCGGTGGGGCGGAAGTTTTGTCCCACGAACTCCTGGGGTGCTGTGCCGGTGTCTTCCGGGGTGGGCATGTTCTGTCCCATGCCCTCGAAGGGCATACTTGGAGCGGCATTTCCGAAAGGACGCGTGCCGCCATCCGGCATCTGCGGCGGAGAAGGGACTTCGTGGCCGAATTCGCCGCGCTCGGGCGCAGCGCCGCCAAAATCTGAAGGTATTTTTTCCCCGGCTTCATTAGGTCTGCCGCCCATACCGCCCATGCCGCCGGTAAGCGAAAGGTCAAGGCTGCCGGTGTCCACAAGCTTCGCTCCTTCCTGCGCTTGCCCGGAGTCTGTGGAAGGGACGCTGCCTTCAAGCTGAGCGCTGACGCTCTCGCTGCGGAGAAGGCAGAATTCCCTCAGCGCGGCAAGGCCGGACAGAAATTCGTCGTAAGAGTAGAAGGCGCTGGGGTCGCTTTCCACATAGGGCGCTATCATCGCCGCCGTTTCGTCTATGATGGCAGCGGCGTCAACGGATGAGACAAACTCGGAAAAAAGCTCGTGGTAGCGTGCGGTGAACTCGCTGTCGGCAAATATCCAGTCTATCATGGGTCTGGAGTCGCTGCCGACAGAGAGGGGGGTGTCGATGGGGTCATTGACGGAGACCGATGCATTAGCGCCCTGAAAACTGCCGAAAGCGAGGTTGTAGTCCCAGGGGATCATGGAGAGCCTTCCTTCAAACTCGCGCAGGTAGTAGTTATGCACCATATTGCCTGTGTAGCTGTCGCCGTTGACGACATAATTGTGGACGACGAAGTAGCGTAAAACCGCTTCGGTGTCGAGCGCGCTTTCCGGCTCGTCGGATACGGAGAGAGTTTTCAGCGCGGCTATGAGCCTCGCTTTGTCCGCATCGGTGGGCTCGGTTTTGGCATTGTCGAATATGTTGGAGTAGCTTTCCGGAGAATCGTCGATGTAGCGCAGGAGCACATCGTCGCTGCCCATGCCTCCGCGACCCGGCTGTGCGCCGTTTTCCGGACGGGTGAAGCTGCCGGGAGCGGTATCACCGGAGAGAAAATCGTCCATGTTGAAGTCCTGACCCTTGCCGCGTCCGCCGCCGATATCCATGCTGTCGGGTTTGTACAGCTGTCCCTGCGCGCTGCCGTAATTGCGGCTCAGGAAGGAGTCCTCAACACCCTCAACCGCGAGATACAGCCCCCACTCGCTGCCGTTTACGCTGACTTGAACATAGCTGCACAGCGGCGCTGCTACCCCGAACGAACGCATCAGAGTGTAGGTGAGATAGTCCTTCATATAGGTCGTATCCTGTATTATGTTGTTGAGACTGAGCTTGTCGAGCCCGTGGTAGCTTTTTGCGGAGTCATAATGGTCGAATTCCACCTTGAAGCTGTAGCGCTCGCTGTCCATGCTTGCAACGCTGCTCAGGGAGGTGTTGCCCTTGCCGCGAATGGCAACGTCGGAAAACTTCTCTCCGTCTATTACCAGCGTGCATGCGGAATATTCCTCGCTCTGGGCGGAGGCGATGAAAGAATCCCAGTCGTCCATAACGATGTCTATGGTATGAACTTTGCCGGAGTCGAAAATGCGGTTTTCATAGCCAATAAGTTTTTCTGCTGGGGAAATTCCGAGCGCGGACGGAAACATGAAGGCGATGCATATAAGCAGCGCCAATGCCGCTGCGATAACGCAGACGACGTCGATTTTTTTGTGCGAGGCCATGATGCATCAACCCATGTAGTCGCCGTTATAGCTGACGAGAATGGCGCTGTGGACTCCGGACATGGCGGCAAGGGCGTTGACGAAGTCGGTGTTGTCGTCGCGCAGACGAAGCTCAATGTTCAGCTCAACTTCGCCGGAACGCGCTGTCTTGCTCTTTACGCAGCTGCGCAGCACCTGAGTGCGGAGAAAATCGAGAGCTTCGCGCTCACTTTCGCTGCCGGAGCAGCACAGGGCGAGGATGTAGGGACGGGTGTGGGTCCTTCTGTTGACAAATACGAGCAGGATAAGTCCGATCGCAATGCTGCCGATGACGGCAAGGGGGATCATACCGGCGGCGAGAACTATGCCCACTGTGATGGACCAGAAGAGGAAGACGATATCGAGCGGCTCTTTTATCGCAGTGCGGAAACGGACAATGGACAAAGCGCCGACCATGCCGAGGGAGAGAACGACGTTGCTGGTGACTGCGAGGATGACGAGAGTTGTGATCATGCAAAGAGCCACGAGGCTGACGGCGAAGGAGGAAGAATACATCACTCCGGCAAAGGTCTTTTTATAGATGAGGAAGATGAAAAGACCAAGCGCGAAGGAGAGAACGAGCGCGACCGCCATATCCGGAAGAGATACGGAGCTTACATTTTCGAGAAAGCTGGATTTGAAAATATCGTTGAAATTCATGTCATAGTCTCCTTTTGCTTTTTAGTGATCGAATATTCGGCTTGCGGCATATTTGGAAAAGGGAGCGCTGCGGCGCCCGTGGAGCTGTACCGCGTCGCGGATGATGTCGGGGAGAAATTCGTCCCACTTCACCTCAAGAATGATGGCGTTTCCGGGTGGGGAGAGCGAGGGACAGCTCGGGTCAAGAAAGTCCGTGCAGCGCGGAGCGATGCGGATATTATAGTCGAGAGTTATGCGCACATTTCCGGGCGCGAAGGTGAAAGCTTCACGCGTGTAGTCAACGATGCTGCGCGGTCTGAGTCCCTCGTGCAGCATTTTGTTTCGCAGTTCGCGGATAAGAGCGTGAGGGGATCCGGCCATCCACTCCGTGTCGCCTGCCAGAAGGGCGTTTACCTCATCCGGTGTGATTGGGGCGCTGAGCTTGGCGCCGGGACCGGAGAACTTGACTTTTTTCTCGAGCTGTATGTGCTCGCTGTCGCCTCCGTAATATCTCAGACGGAATTTTTCGCGCCGCCCAACTCCGTCCAGCTTTTCCCGGAGAGCCTTATCTTCGAGGCTGTCAAAGTATAGGCTGCGAATGCAGTAGCGTCCGTTTGCGCCGTGCTCGTCGGGGACGGCGATGGCGGCGAGACGCTGACGGAGGCAAAGCAGATCGCAGAAGCTTATCTCGTGCTTCCACTCGTTGCGAAGTTTCATGGTGCTTCCCGTCACTCCTTTCGCTTTTTCAAGTGCAGTTTACGGCAGCAGACTGAAAACTTTCTGAAAAATGTGTAAATGATTTATGAATGAGCTCGGATATTTCAGCTTGAATTAAGAACGAAGATGTATTATAAAGAAAAAGTAATTGCTGCGGAGGCGTATTATGAAGATCCTTATCATCGAAGACGAAGTCCTGCTTGCCTCGTCGTTGAAGGCGCTGCTTGAGAAAAAGGGTTTTGAAGTGGATATGGTGCATGACGGTGAGAGCGGAAAGCAGTATGCCGAACTCGGCGTGTATGACCTGCTGATAATGGACGTTATGATGCCCGGCATAGACGGCTATGAGCTGGCGGCGAGAGTTCGCGCCGACAGACTCAGCACGCCCATACTTATGCTCACCGCGAGAAGCGAGGTCGAAGACCGTATCCGCGGGCTGAACGCCGGAGCGGACTACTATCTGACGAAACCTTTCGACAGCCGCGAACTTCTGGCCTGCGTCAATGCGCTTATGCGCCGCCAGGGGGAACAGGTGGACACTCTGAACTTCGGCAACACGAGCCTCGATCTCGGAACGGGTCAGCTTATCTGCGGAGACAAGAGCATACGCCTTTCGGCCAAGGAATTCGACATCATGCGATTTTTGCTGCGCTCGGGCAGCCGCAATCTCAGCAAGGAAGTGCTGCTTGCACGGGTTTGGGGCTATGACTCCAATGCCGTTGAAAACCATGTGGAGGTATACATCGGCTTCCTGCGCAAAAAACTGGCGAGCATAGGCAGCAACGTAAGAATAGAAGCGATCAGACGGATGGGTTACCATCTGGAGGTGGATACTGAGTGCTGAGGCAGCTTAGAATAAGAATAATATGCATAACCATGCTCATTGCCGCGGTGATGCTCGGCGTCATTTTCGCCACGGTCTACCGTACAACGGCGCAGGACCTTCAAAGAGAGAGCCTTAGGATGATGGAAAACCTCGCCATGAATGCTTTCAGACCCGGAAGACCGGGCGAGGGGCCGCAGGAGATACATCTGCCGTATTTCGTGCTCCATATCGGGCCGGACGGAAGCATAACGGATGTCGCGGGAGGCTACTACGACCTCTCCGACGAAGAATTTTTGAAAGACGTTATGAACGCGGTGAATGAGATAAATGCACCGACAGGTGTGCTCGAGGAGTATTCGCTGCGCTTTTTGTCTTTGATGACTCCTGAGGGGCGGAAGACGGTTTTTGCCGATATATCCAGCGAGCGCGCTGCTCTGAGCAGTCTTGTCAAGACCAGCCTGCTGATAGGCGCGGGAAGTCTGCTGCTGTTTTTTGGCATAGGTCTGCTTTTCGCACATATAGCCGTGAAACCGGTTGCGAAGGCCTGGGAACAGCAGCGCCGTTTCGTGGCGGATGCTTCGCATGAGCTTAAAACGCCGCTGACGGTTATCATAACCTGCGCGGAGCTTTTGAAAAGTCCGGAACATTCCGAGGCGGAAAAGGCACAGTTTCTGGATAGTATTCAGACCATGAGCGGCCAGATGCGAGGTCTCACGGAGGGACTTCTGACCTTGGCGCGCATCGATTCCGGTGCAAAGAGCAAAAAAGCCTGCCGACTGGATCTCAGTGAGATAGTGTGTGGGGAAGTCATGCTGTTTGAGCCGCTGTGCTTTGAAAAAGGACTGCGTCTGCGTGAAGAGACAGAGCAGGGGATCGTCGTGCGCGGAACGGAGGAAGAGCTCAAGCGGCTCGTGGGAATACTTCTGGATAACGCCATGAAGTATTCGATTCCGGGCGGAGAAGTGAGCGTGGGACTGAAAAAACAGGGGACGCACGCCCACTTGTGGGTCGAAAATACCGGCGAGAGCATATCTCCCGAAGAGCTGAAAAATATATTCAAGCGTTTCTATCGTGTGGACAAGGCTCGCAGCATGAACCATAGCTACGGTCTCGGACTGTCGATCGCGGAAGGCATAGTCCGCGCCCACCGGGGTCGTATATGGGCGGAGAGCGCCAACGGAGTCAACAGATTCAATGTTGTAATACCGATCTGAAATAATAACCCCATCAGTTTGCTTGCAAACTGATGGGGTTTTGTTTTTTTAGCTTTGTTCGAGCTGAAGCTTGTTATATTGAAGCGTATAGAGATGGTGATAGCGGCCGTGCAGACGCAGAAGTTCCTGATGATTGCCCTGCTCGATTATCTCGCCGTGGCTCAGTAGGATAATGTTGTCGGCGTGCTGGATGGTGCTCAGGCGATGGGCGACTATCAGCATGGTGCCGATATTGCGCATTTTTTCGAGAGAGTCCTGTATCAGCAGCTCGGTCTCGGTGTCGATATTCGCCGTTGCCTCATCAAGTATCATAACAGACGGACGATGGATTATCGTGCGGGCAAAACTCAGCAACTGGCGCTGACCGGCGGAGAAGTTGTTTCCACGCTCGCGGACGGGCTCACTCAGACCCTGCTCGAGACGGGAGATGAAGCTGTCCGCATTGACGTAGCGGCAGGCTTCCATCACGGCCTCGTCGTCGACATCGTCCATGTGCAGGAGTATGTTGCTGCGGATGGTGCCGGAGAAGAGGAAGACGTCCTGAAGCATCTGGCCGAAATGGCGGCGCAGCGAGGAGATCTTGATTTTTCGTATGTCTATGCCATCAATGAGTATCTGACCGCGCTGAATGTCGTAGTTACGGCAAATGAGGGACAAGATCGTGGTTTTTCCGCTGCCGGTTGCGCCGACAAAGGCGACGGTCTGCTTCGGCTGAACATGGAAGGAAACGCCCTTGAGAACCCATTCACCGGGTTTGTAGGCAAACCAGACGTCGCGGAATTCTATCTCACCGCGAATCTCGTCGAGCTCGATGGCATCGGGCTCATCGACTATCTCCGGTACCATGTCGAACACAGTGAAGATCTTTTCGGCGGAGGCAAATGCGGACTGGAGCATATTGAACTGCTCTGCGAGGGTCTGAATGGGGTTGAAGAACTTGTTGACGTACATGTAGAAGCTGACGATGACCCAGCTCTCCAGGGTCTGACCGAGGAAGACGGTGTCTTTGATATATCCGCGTCCGCCGAGATACAGAAGGCAAAGTACGGAGGAGATATAGAGCATATAAACCATGGGACGGAAAATGCCGAAGACAAAAATCTGATTCTGCTTGGCTTTTTTGAGCTTCGCGCTTTTGTCGAGGAATTCGGCCATCTTTCTGTCCTCACGGTTGAAGATCTGAGTGATCTTGATGCCGGAGAGATTTTCGGAGAGATAGGTGTTGATGTCGGTGGTGCCGTCTTTCACCTTGCGGTGGACCTTGCGGGAGAAAAGGCGGAAGATGATGGTGAACAGCAAAACGAAAGGCACGAAACACAGCACCATCAGAGTGAGCGCGTAGTTGAGAGCCAGCATTGCAGCAAGCACGCCGAAGATGACCATGACGTTTTTCACGAGCGTTACAAGTATATTCGTGAACATCATGGAGATGGCGTTTGTGTCGTTGCATACTCGGGTGACGAGCTTTCCGACGGGGATGTTGTTGAGCTGCTCATGGCTCAGACTCTGGATGTGGGTGAAAAGATCCTGCCTCAGCTCGGAGAGGATCTTCTGTCCGGTTTTCTGCAGCAATATGGCCTGGATATAGGTGCAGATCATGGCGACGATGAGAATGCTCGCGTAGAGGGCGACGAGGGTGAAAAGATAGCTGAGCTCGAAGCGCTCCTTAACGGTATTCTCGATGTGTCCGATTATCAGCGGAGAGACAATGTCGTAGCCGATGCTGATGAGCATGATGACTCCGGCAAGGGCAAATTTTTTCCAATGGGGTCGTGCGTAGCGGAGAAGTCGGACTATGATCTCGCCGTCGGGCATATTGCGGTCGAAACCCATGTCCTCTTTTTTGTTCTTTGCCGCCGCAAAAGCTATGAGAAAGATGATGGAGAAGCAGCCGATAATGGCTCCGACTATGAGAAGAGGGAGATATTCGTTCATTATTCGAGCCCTCCTTCCTCTTCGAGCCGCTGGAGGTCGACCATCTTGCGGTAGGCGGCATTGGAGGCATAGAGCTCCTCGTGCCGTCCGACAGCCTCCACGCGTCCGTCGGCGATGAAGATTATTTTATCCATTTTTTCTATGGTGGAAATACGGTGCGCTATCAGTATGGTTGTGCGGCCGGAGCGGGTCGTACGCAGATTTTCCAGAATGGCGCGCTCGGTCTTGGTGTCAACGGCGGAAACAGAGTCGTCGAGAATGAGTATCGCAGCGTCGCGCATGAGTGCGCGGGCAATGCTTATCCTCTGCTTCTGACCGCCCGATACGGTGACGCCTCTCTCGCCGAGCACGGTGTCATAAGCGAGCGAGAAGCCGCGGATATTCTCGTCAACGTCGGCGAGGACGGCGGCGCGCCGCACAGCCTCGGGATCAAAGGAGTCAACGCCGAAAGCAATGTTGTTTTCGATGGTGTCGGAGAAAAGGAAATTATCCTGCGGCACATAGGCGCAGGCCTCGCGCACAGAGTGGATGGATAGGGTGTTGACATCTTTGCCGTCTATGAAAAGCGTTCCGTCGGGAACGTTATAGGTGCGGAGTATGAGGTCGACGACGGTGGTCTTGCCGCTGCCGGTTTTTCCGACGAGACCGACGTTCTCGCCTGCGGATATAGTAAAGGAGACACTGGAAAGCACATCGTATTCGCCGTCGGGGTAGCGGAAACTGAGGTCTCTGAACTCAATGTCGCCGCGGGG
>JAZOBQ010000080.1:0-5460 GCA_045596005.1 Oscillospiraceae bacterium | reverse complement strand
GACCCGGTCACGGCAAAATATATTTCCGCTTCGACACGTCTAATGCTGTCGTCGTTTATTAGACCGAAAACACGGAGCAGCTCTTTGTCCTCGTCCTGAGCGCTTGAATAGCTGTTGTAGGCCGCAACAATGGGCTTTGAGTTATCTTTTTCAACGATGAGACTTGGACCGTCGACCCAGCCGTACCAAAAATTATGACCGATCGAGAACATACAAAAGCAATTCTCATTTTCAAGCAGATAGAAGCGGTAATCGGCCCTGTTTTTTATAAGCAGAGCCGGAAGCTCTGCGACTGAATCAAGCTCGCCGGTGGCGTGATATTCGGCAAGCTCATCGATAGCTGCCTGCTTTGTCCAAGTGCGGTTGTTGAGAGCTATGTTGGCCGCGGCAAGAGCAAGGCAAAGAATAATTCCGATGATGGCCTTGGTCTTGCGTTTCATGGGATATTTCTTTTTCTTTTTCATTCCACGTCCTCCCAATCAAGAGGTATTTCCACAGCGATGTTATTGTTCGTTCGGTTATAATACAGTGTTAGGTTTTCCTGACCGTATTCTATGTCAACGACCATTCTTTTGTGGTGTACTCCGTATCCCATAAAAGAGCCTCCGCTGGGCTGGTAAAAGCCGTTTTCTGTTTCAATGCAGAAGTCAAGAGCGTCGCGTGAGACGCGACCGAAAGGATTTTTGTCGTAGACCACAAGACCGATAAGAGCATGGTGGTCATTTGCCAAATACTCATCTATATCAGCGCAGTAAAAATATGCAACATCATTTTCGGGAAGCTCCACCCGTATGTCAATAGCATTGCCGTAGTGACCGAATGTTTCCATAGGAGAGTTTCTGACTTCAATACTTTCACTGACACGATAATACAGATCTCGCAGGGGACTGATAAGCATTAAAGCTAATAATATCGCGATGACCACAGTGGCACGGCTCAGAAAAAGCCACACAAAGGGAAACTGCTTATTCATCTCCCGGCCTATATCCTCCGGGTCGCCCATGGCGAGAATGGCGGAGACTTCCGCTTCCTCGGGACTGCGGCCTATATTGATGAGCGCCTGCGCGTGGTCTTCGAGGTGGTCGCGCAGCTCCTTATGCACGCCTTCTAGCTCCTTGCCTGTGGCATAGTCTATGTATGAGCAGACCTTGTCGCAGAAAGAATTATAGTTGTCTTTCATTTTTAGTGCCCCCTTATACGGGGATAATTGCGCCGCCGAGAACAGAATTTATGCCGTGGGAATACTCCCGCCACTCCTTTTCCTCGGCTTTCAGCAGATCGAGTCCCTTTTCTGAGATGTGGTAATATTTGCGTGTGCGCCCGCCTATCTCCTCGCTGTAGGTTTTGAGATAACCGGCGTTCTCCATTTTTTTGAGAACAGGGTAGAGTGTGCCCTCCTTCATTTTAAAGGTATCATCGCTGCGGCGCTCAAGCTCGGTTATCATCTGATAGCCATACATGTCACCGGTGGAGAGTAGACTTAGCACCAAAAGTGCAGTGTGGTCGATGGTTTTTCTGCCGGACATATTTTTACCTCCTGAGTTATAATTTTTTATCCTATATATGAGCTCGCACCCTGTTCGACCCTTGCCTGATAGATGAGCCCACCGGCGGAATCGTAGGCCAGAATATACGGTATGTAATATTCGTTGTTGTCGTAAAGAGAGTCATAGAAATAGCGGATATCTTCGCTTTCTGTAAGCCTGAGAGCGACGGTGTCGTCTATGACTCCGTTACCGTCGAAGTCGCGTCCGAGAGCAACGGATGCGATGCTGCCCTCATCCACCTGTCCAAAATAAAAATCAACATTACCTGATTCGGAACCGGATATGCTATGCCAGCCGGCGTGTACCGGAAGCTCGGCGGAGCAGTCAAGCGCGGCAGAGACGGCTCTGTACCACCCGATTAGCACATTGAACTTTGCATAATTATGTATCATGGCGTTTTCATTCTCACTAAGGCAGGCTCTGCCGAGACCGGTGAATTTCAGGTCGGCATTGTTGTGGTATGGCACCAATATTTCGGTTTTGCCCGTTCCAAAGTGCTCTTCGGCTTCGCGAAGGGCGGAGGAGGGGAAAAATCCGTAGTAATGACAGAAAACGAGAAAGAAAAAAAGCAAAATTACCGCAATTCCGCGCCTGATAGCTTTGAGCCTTCTTGTTCTGAAATATTTAGTTTTGCTCTTCATACGATCCCTCCCAGTTGAGCGGAATTTCGATCTGCAGACTCAGTCCGAAGCGATCATATACGGCCATGACGTACTCCTGCCCGTATTCGACTTCTATTTGAGCTATCTTATATGATGCACCATAATTTCCCTTTCCGCCGCCGTGGGAAAATCTCGGTTCATCTTTCCCGAGCTCATAATACTTTATATGACTGTGTACATTGTCCGAAGCCATGCCAAAGGGCCATTTGTCATAGCACACGGAGGCTATCTGCGCATAATATCTGCCGTCGTTTTCTACTGTGTCGGCTGCGTAAAAACGCACGATATCGTTGGCGGTAGGAATCTCAACGCGGATATCTATGTAGTTTTCGAGCTTGTGACCGTCCAGCTGAAGGTCAAATGAGCCCGGAGAGGCGAAGCGTGCCTGAAGGTTGTTAAAGCCGTGAGAAATGCTAAGCCAGCTTGGAGATATGATAAGAAATAAGACAAGAATCCCGCAAAGTATACCGAAGGCACGGCTAAGCAGAAGCCATAGCAGCGGAAATTGCTTGTTAAGCTCTCGTCCGATATCGCCTGCGTCGCCCATGGCCTCAAGAGCGGCAGTGCAGGCCTCTGCCTCGCTTCGTCCAATGTCGATCAGCGCCTGAGTGTGATCTTCGAGGTGGTCATGAAGCTCCTGCGCAACTTCCTTTTTTTCTTCCGGTGTTGCATGCTTGAGGTAGGAACACACCTCGTCACAAAAGACGTTGAGCTTATCCTTCATTTATAAGACCTCCTTCCATACCTCGTAACTCTATGTATATTTTAATAATACATAGAAGCTCTAGGTATGTCAAGAGCGACTTTTTTCGTTTTTAAAATTGGGAGCAAATATGAATCGGTATATAAACCTGCAGATATAAACACAGGGAAGACTCAGCAGCAGCCACATAATCGAAAAGGTAGGGCAGATCTGTCCGAGCAGATTAAGGGGCATGGCAGAGTAATCCCATACATCCCATCCGAGGCGCAGATTTACTATGCAGCCCACGACGAATTCAAGGGCTGTGACAACGCACGAGCACATTATCAGCTTTTTCCAGAGCTTATCGTCTGAGCGTGTGGAAATGAGATATATGAGATAGAGGCAAAGTCCTCCCAGTAAAAGCATGGTCCAGTGTGTTCGTCCGCGCCAGAGCATTTCAAGGCTGCCGTAGCCTATAGCGCCGGAAATGAAAATGAAAGCAAATTCTAAAAATAGCAAATAATATCACCCGAGTTTATCATTGCCCGCATTGGCTGATTTTAAGACGAAAATTTTTGGCCGGACGGGAAAAATAATCACAGGTGAGTAGAATGAAGAACATATTATTTGCTTATTTATTTGTTGCAGCATTTGTTTTCTCTTCGGTGGATGTAAGAGCGGAGGAGACAGATACAATTAAGCTGCCGATTGTAATGTATCATCATATTTCAAAACGCAGCAAGTGTTGGAACGACTATGTAGTAAGTCTTGATGAATTCCGGTCTGATATGGAATATCTGAAAGCAAACGGCTGGGAGAGCATCAGTCTCAATGAACTGTTACTGTGGCAAAACGGCGATTTTGAAATGCCGGAAAAGCCGATGATGATTACGTTTGACGACGGATTTGCAAGCGTTGCTGAATATGCCGAGCCAATCATGAGAGAACTTGGGTTGAAGGGTATTGTTGCCCTTATTGGCTCGGAGTGCGAAAAATACAGCGAAAATGGTGAATATGACCCCGAATGGTCAGATCTGAGCTGGGAGACGGCAAAGGAAATGGCTGACAGGGGAGTGCTTGAGATGCAATGCCATACATGGGATCTTCATTCAATGGATAATGCCGTTGGCTGCGGAAAAAGATACGGAGAAAGTGTCGGCGCATATCGGAGGAGACTGTCCACCGATCTTAGCAAATTCATAAGTGCCTGCGCAAAAAACGGATTGGATTTTTGTTATTCTATTGCATATCCGTTTGGGGTATATGATAAGAATACGACTGATATAATTAAAGACATGGGATTCAATGCGGCCTTCACCTGCACGGAGCAAATTAATATCTTGACAGGTGAGGCGGAGCAGTTGTATTATTTGGGAAGATTTAATCGTCCTCATGGCATTTCAAGTGAAAATTTCTTTAAAAAATGGGAAGAAAATGCTTGACATGCGGATAGTGTACTGTTATAATAAACAGGCTGAAAATGAAGTAGGTACGGATGGCGTCCGTCCTCACCCCGCCGCCTTGAGCGCGCAGAGGTCAATAATCACCGTTTCTCCTGTAAGGGGAGGAGCGCGGATTTTTGTGTGGATGCCTACGGAAAGTGCATTCGCATTTATTTTTTATGGAGGTGTTCTGACATCGCAAACCTGGACCATCTGATTAATGACGAGATTGATGCCCCCGAGGTCAGACTCATAAGCGATACCGGCGAACAGCTTGGCATTATGCCTGCTGAAGCTGCTCAGAAGATCGCCGATGAAAAGGAAATGGACCTTGTGCTGATCTCTCCCAACGCAAAGCCCCCCGTGTGCAAGATCATGGACTACGGTAAGTACCGTTTCGAACAGGCAAAGCGCGAGAAGGAAGCCAAGAAGAACCAGCGCGTGATTGAAGTTAAGGAAATCCGCATGTCTCCCAGCATTGGTGAGAACGACTTCAATACCAAGCTGCGCAACGGTCAGAAATTCCTTGCTGACGGCGACCGCCTTAAGGTCACTATTCGCTTCCGCGGCAGAGAAATGGCTCACACCAACATCGGTGAGCAGCTGCTGAAGGATTTTGCGGCTAAGTGTTCCGACGTTGCAACGATGGACAAAAACCCCAAGCTTGAGGGTAGAAATATGTCCATGTTCCTGTCACCCAAGGCTAAATAAATTTGTTAAACCAAGGAAGGAGAAATATACCATGCCCAAACTTAAGACCCACAGCGGCGCTAAGAAGAGATTCTCTCTCACCAAGACCGGCAAGGTCAAGCGCGCACATGCTTACAAGAGCCACATACTGAACAAGAAGACCACCAAGCGTAAGAGAGGCCTCCGTCAGAGTGCCATCGCAGACGTGACCAACACCTCTGCTATCAAGCGCATGATACCCTACAAATAAGAGGAGGACTTTGAGAAATGGCAAGAGTTAAAGGCGCGATGATGACGCGCAAGCACAGAAATAAGATCCTTGGCCTTGCTAAGGGCTATTGGGGCGCAAAGTCCAAGCACTATAAGATGGCTAACCAGGCCATGATGAAGTCCGGCCGTTACGCATACGTTGGCCGCAAGCTGAAGAAGAGAGA
>JAZOBQ010000079.1:0-25862 GCA_045596005.1 Oscillospiraceae bacterium | reverse complement strand
TGCGAACCCTCGGTAAATTCTATATCGTGGACATGGGTCTGCGGAACTATCTGCTTGGCTTCCGCAACCGGGACAGCGGCCATGCAATCGAAAATGTTGTCTATTTTGAATTGCTCCGCCGAGGCTATGATGTTGCCATCGGCAAGGTGGATACTGCCGAAGTTGACTTCATTGCCACCAAAACGGATGAGAAGCTGTATATCCAGGTGACCGAATCCATGGTCAGTGAAGAGGTCCGCCGCCGTGAATTGGCGCCTCTGCAGAAGATCCGTGACAATTATGAGAAAATCGTCCTGTCTATGGATACCGGGCTGGATTCTTCCTATGATGGCATCAAGTCCCTAAACCTGATTCAGTGGCTGCTGGGATAAATAATCAGACTCACATAAAGCGTCTATCGGAAACGGCAGGCGCCTTTTTCATGTCCTGATCGATGTCGATAATTGCATTGTTCCACTAATCGCCTTCGCATTATTCCGATAATCCCTATATCGTTCCGTAAACTTTGATTGAGGCCTAGGTTGATCAATTGAATCTTGTTAGAAAGCTTGTTGGAACTCGTTAGAATTTTCGATATTAAGGCTTGCTATTCCAGAATTATCACATATAATATCCATGACTTCTCCCACGAGCCTGTAACGGCGCAATACTGTGGGCGGTCTGTTAACGGGGGCAGGTTTCTGTTCCCGTTTTCCTTTTGCTGGGACAAAAAGGACACAACGGACAAAATCCGCCACCCCAGCAAAAACGACTTGACATTCATCCATTTCACTCGCGAGTTGTTTTGGGTATAATAGGTATTGAGGGTGCGCCAATTCGGTACAGGTAATATAGTTTGGTGAAAGACCAAACCCGGCAAAGTGTGGCGAGCAGCTGGTGCTCAGCCTTGGAGCCAAAGCCGTGAGGTTAGGTTTAAGCGTAGGCAGATGAGCACGAGAGCCGAAATGCGAAAGCATGAAGCGATTCAGATTCGTAAGTATATAAAGTGGAAGTTGATACTATAAAATAATGTATAACTAAATTTTGTTAGTGAAAATGCGAAAATTTAGTTACGGATCTATGTAGCGTTGAAAAATAGGCTATGCATTAATGGCTCAAAAAATATGAAAAACACCGTATTTCTCACGAAATGCGGTGTTTTTATGGTTGCGGGGGCCGGATTTGAACCGACGACCTCCGGGTTATGAGCCCGACGAGCTACCGAACTGCTCTACCCCGCGATATTGCGCTCTCTTGGAGCTTTAATATAATAACACATACCGGGACTATAGTCAAGTCCCGGTAGGAAAAAATTTTACGACTGGATATTCAAAGCTTTGCGCCATTGTGCGTTATCCGTGCCCATTACGACAAAATCATCGCTCACAAGGATGGGGCAGATAACATGCTTGTGGGCAGCGGCGATGATAAAAGCACGCGCATGACGCTCCAGCAGAAGCATCTGGTTGGAGAGCATAATCGTGCGGAAGCTGAATTTGCGGGGGCGCAGGAAGGTTTTGAGGGGCAGGTGGGTTTTATCTGCCCAGGCAAGTATTTCCTCTCCGCTGGGGGGCTGGACGTTCATGTCGCGGGATTCATATTCCACACCGTGCTTGTCGAGCCAGTTTTTTACCATTATGCACTCTTTGCAGTCGGGTCTGTATAAAAAAGTCATGTTTTGCCTCCCGATACAAGTCAAGGGACGGGTTTGCCCGTCCCTTGTTTGTGTTGTTTTTGGAAAAGGATCAGTCGTCTTCTTCCTCGTCGTCCTCGTCAATGTCAAACTCCAGCATTTCGCCACAGTTGGGGCACTGGATAGCGCCGAGGTTCAGGACATCCTCGTCAACGGTGATGGTGTTGTCGCAAGCGGGGCAGGTTACCTCAAAGAAAAGGGGCTCCTCGTCCTCGTCATAGTCGTAGTCATCATCGTCGTCATCGTAATCGTCATCATCGTCATCCTCGTCCTCGAAGAGGTAATCCTCAACGTCGGAGAGATCGTCGCTGATGGCGTCAACATCTTCGCCGAGATCATAGATATCGCCTTCGAGCTCCTCGATGTCAAGAGCGACGTCGTTGAGGATGTCAGCGATAACGGAGAACAGTTTGCCCTCGTTGGACTCGCGGTCGATGTTCATGCCTTCCATAAGGCCCTTCAGGTAAGCAACTTTTTCAGCAGTGGTCATTGGTGCAACCTCCTGTGTATTACTGGGGGAGATAGATTATTTCTTGGCTCTGGAGAGATACTCGCCGGTACGGGTGTCGATCTGGATAACTTCGCCGATCTCGATGAAGAGGGGAACTTTGATCTCAGCGCCGGTCTCAACGGTAGCGGGCTTGAGAGCGTTGGTGGCGGTGTTGCCTGCGAAGCCGGGGTCGGTATCGGTGACTTCGAGCTCAACAAAGAAGGGAGGCTCAACGTTGAAGACCTTGCCCTTGTAGCTGAGGACGGTGCAAGTCATGTTCTCCTTGACGAACTTGAAGTTGTCGCCAAGAACGCTGGAGTTGACGGGCTCGAGATCATAGGTTTCGTTATCCATGAAGTAGTACAGATCACCGTCATTGTAGCTGTACTCCATGCTGCGGCGGTCAACGACAGCCTCTTCGAACTTTGCGGTGGGGTTAAAAGAAGTTTCGGTGACAGCGCCGGTGATGACGTTTCTCATCTTGGTGCGGACAAAGGCAGCGCCCTTACCGGGCTTGACGTGCTGGAATTCGACGACCTGCATTACGTTGCCGTCCATCTCAAAAGTTACGCCGTTTCTGAAATCGCCTGCAGAAATCATAACAGGTTTCCTCCTATATTATACATTTGTTTTATTTTTGTTTTATTAACTAAGAGATTTTACACCATTTCCCCGTTTATTGCAAGGGGGTTAATGGGATATACAGTCAAAAACTTAGTCAAACTGGCAGATATATGCGACTTTGCCGCTGTAAGTGGCGGGGATGACGGATATCGGGTCATTTCTCATGTCGTTATAGGTCCAGGTGCCCTGAGTGGGACGGTACCAAAGGAGCAGATAGTTCTCGGGCGTTCCGTCGCTGTCGAAGGCGGAGGGTTCGCCGGTGTCCCAAACGGAGAAGCTCATGGCCTCACCGGTGACGTCGTACCAGAGACCGTCGCTTCCGCGGTAGGAGCCGAGCCATATGAATTGCATGCCCTTTTCGGTGGCCATGGCGACGATATTGTCAAACTGTTCCTGATTCTTGACAGTGGCGAGATGGCCGCCCATCAGTTCGCAGCTGGCCTTGGCCTCTTCCCAGGTCACGTCGTCCACGAAAATGGTGAAGCGGGGTTCGGTGGGTTCCGCCTCGCCGGGGTCTTCGCTTTCGCCGGGATCGTCGCCCTCGCCGGGGTCATCGGTGCCGGGCAGATCGGGAGTGGTCTGGGGATCGGGACTTACGGGAGGCAGAGATTCGCTGACGCTGGGTTCGTCCTCAAATACGAAGTCATTGGGCTCGTCGTTGCTGCAGCCTTTGAGAATGAGTATGAGTGCAACGATGACGACCACCGCGATGAGTGCGGGCAGGAACCATTTGCGTTTGATCTTAGGCTTGCGGAACTCCTGAACGTCCATGTCTTCGTCCACGGAGGGGCGGCGCTTGGGCGGCTTGGGCTGGCGTTCGGGAGTGGTTTTCTCGAAGCTTTTGTCCACCTTGTAGTTTCGGGCGGCCTCGACCTCTCTGGGTTTGAGGCGGATGACGGGAGCCACAGCAGGAATGGCCGCCTCCTCGGGAAGCGCCTCGAGTGCTGCGCGCAGGGCAGCGGGGGATGCAAAGCGGTCGGTGGCTTTGAATTCGGTGGCGCAGAGGACTATATCGCCAAGCTCGCGGCAGGCGGAACGGGGATAGACCATATCGTTTCCGCGCATACGCTTTTGAAGCGCTCCGGCTCTGTCCTCGGCGGTATAGACGGGTTTGTCCTCGAAAAAGGGCATGAGACCGCCGTTGAGCGCAGTGTAAAGAACGAGACCGATGGAGTAAACATCGCTGGCGGGGCCGGTTTCGCCGTTCCAGAACTGCTCGGGGGCTATGTATTCAAGAGCGTCGGGCCCCATCTCCTTGATGCCCAGCTTTTCGTGGGGGCCGATGGCGGCGTCGCTGCCGTCAAAGCTGATGTTGCCGGGCCAGATGCCGCCGTGGAAACCGCCGCCGGCCTGCTCTTCGATATAGGAGCAAAGGGCGATGCCAAGCGCGATGGCCTCGCCGGGCTTGAGGGAGGCTATGGAAGAAGCAAGGGTGCTTTCGGGATCGAAGCTGATTTTGCTCATTTTCTGATATCCTTTCCGGACGATCCGGGGCAAAAAAGAGCTCCGGGTCCATAGATTAGCCGCAGTAAAGCGATTATTCATATTAAATGATATTTTATCACAGCAGCGAGATACAAGTCAACATAATATGGCGAGCTTTGCCGCTGACGGGCAGATTTGGTAATGTGCTTGTAATTTTCACCCGGCTGGATTAAAATACTGGTACTGATATAATGTAGCGTTAAATTGCAGCAAATTGGCAACATTTTTGGACCGATGGCGGCGGAAAGGCAGAAAAATTATGGCAGAAGTGGCAATAATCGGCGGCGGAGCCTCCGGCATGGCTGCGGCGATAGCCGCGGCGGAGAGCGGCGAGCACCGCGTTACCCTCATAGAGCGTCAGGCCAGAGTCGGGCGCAAGCTCCTGAGCACCGGCAACGGCAGGTGCAATCTCACGAATACTTTCGCCGGTGCGGAGCATTACCACGGTGAACAGGTCTCTTTCGCGGCCTTTGCCCTGTCCGTATGGCCACCGGAGAGAGTGCTGGACTTTTTCGCCTCGCTGGGACTCATGACGGTCACCGAGTATGGCGGAAGGGTATATCCCCTTTCAAACCAGGCTTCAAGCGTGCTTGACGTGCTGCGCTTTGCTCTGGAAAAACCGAATATCAACCTTCTGACCGGCACAACGGTTGAGTTAGTGCGCCGCAAGGGGAAGGGTTTTGCCCTCACATGGGAAGGCGGCGGAATGAACTGCGACAAACTCATCGTAGCATGCGGCGGCTGCGCCGGCAGCAAGCTCGGTGGCGTTATGGACGGATACAATTTGCTCAAAAGTCTTGGTCACAGCCGAAGCTCGCTCTACCCCAGCCTTACCCAAATACGCACGAAGCCGGATATACCGCGCAGTATGAAGGGCGTGAAGGTGCAGGCGGGACTGCGCGCAGCGAAGGGCGGCAAAGTGCTTGGCAGCGGCAGCGGTGACCTGCTTTTCGCCGACAACGGAGTTTCCGGCACCGTGGTGTTTGAACTGTCCCGCGCTGTGGCTAGGGCAGGCGAGGGCGTGAGCCTCGAAGTGGATTTTTTCGAGAGCCTTGACAAGGGCGCTGTGAAAAAATATCTCTATACCCGTCGCGAAGCGCGTCCGTTGGCACCTGCAAAGGAGATATTCTCCGGTGCTCTCCATTCCCGTGTGGGACTCGCGCTTTGCAAATATGTCGGTATAAATCCCGAGAGCGAATGTTCGGAGCTGAAAGCTGCGCAGATGGATGCTCTGGCCTCCGCGGCGAAGGCTCTGCGCCTTGAGGTCACGGGTGTTTCCGGCTTTGAAAGTGCGCAGGTCACCTCCGGCGGCATTTTGACCTCGGAGTTTTATCCCAAGACCATGGAAAGCCGCATCGTGCCCGGTCTTTTCGCCTGCGGCGAAGTGCTCGATATTGACGGCGACTGCGGCGGATACAATCTCCAGTGGGCGTGGGCCAGCGGTCTGCTGGCGGGTGGCAGCCTATGATAGAACTGCGCAATCTGCGCCTTGCCCCCGGCGAGAGCGAAAAGCTGCTCAGGAAGAAGGCGGCGAAGGCTCTGCGCGTGGAGCCGGGTAGCATAAAGACGGTAAAAATACTTAAAAAATCCCTCGATGCCCGCAAAAAGAGCGACATTTTCTGGCTCTACACCATCGCGCTTGAACTTGAGGGCGATGAGGGTAAAATTCTCTTCCGCGCGAAGAATAAAAATGCCAATCACTATGAGGCGTGGAGCTATGAGATACCGCGTGCGTACAGCGAGAGCCGACCCGTGGTTGTCGGCTTCGGCCCCGCGGGAATGTTCGCGGCGCTCGTTCTGGCCGAGGCCGGACTGCGCCCCATAGTTCTCGAGCGCGGCGCCGACATTGACACACGGCATGAGGCCATAGAACGCTTCTGGCAGGACGGCGAGCTTTGCGAGAGCAGCAATGTCCAGTTTGGCGAGGGCGGCGCAGGAACATTTTCCGACGGAAAACTCAATACCGGTACTCACGATAAGCGTATAGCCTTCGTGCTGCAGACTCTCCACCGCTTCGGTGCGCCGGAGAACATCTGCTACGACGCAAAGCCGCACGTGGGCACAGATGTGCTGCGCCGCGTGGTAAAGGCGATGCGGGAGCACGTGATATCCCTCGGCGGCGAAGTGCGCTTCCTCACCCGTTTTGCAGGCTTTGAGACGGAGGGCGGGAAAGTATGCTCCGTTTCAGCGGAGGGGCCGGAGGGGATATACAGCCTTGAATGTTCCCAGCTTATTCTCGCTATAGGCCACAGCGCCCGGGATACATTTGAATATCTGCACGGAAAAGGCCTCGCCATGGAACGCAAGAGCTTTTCCATGGGCGTGCGTATCGAGCACAGACAGTCCGATGTGGGCTTTGCCCAATACGGCGAGGCATATGAAAGACTGCCTGCCGCGGACTATAAACTAAACTGCCGTTTCACTGACGGTGCGAGTGCCTACACTTTCTGCATGTGCCCCGGCGGCTACGTTGTTGCTGCGGCGAGCGAACGCGGCGGTGTGGTAACGAACGGCATGAGCTACTCAGGGCGCGCCGGTGAAAACGCGAACGCGGCTTTGCTCGTAGGTCTCGATCCGGAGGACTTCCCCGGCGAGGGTGTGCTCGCTGGCATGTATTGGCAGCGCGACATAGAGCGCCGAGCATTTGAATACGGCGGCGGAAACTACCTCGCACCTGCACAGACTGTGGGCGATTTTCTCGCCGGAGAGCCAAGCAAAGGCTGCGGCAAGGTCGTGCCGACCTACCGTCCCGGCGTGGTCTGGGGCGATGTGCGCGAGGTGCTGCCCGAAAAGGTAAGCGCAACGATAGGAAAGGCAATACCGGAACTTGCGAAAAAGCTCGGCTGTTTTGCCGACCCGGAAGCTGTGCTGACGGCTCCGGAGACGAGGTCATCCTCGCCCGTGCGCATACTGCGCGGTGGGGATATGTGCTCGCTGAGCGCGGCGGGAGTTTATCCCTGCGGTGAAGGCGCGGGCTATGCCGGCGGTATCACCTCCGCCGCTGTGGACGGTATCCGCGTTGCGGAGGCGGTCATCGCGGCGAACAAATAAACAAACAGGCGGCGCGCCGAGTCGTCGCGCCCTACGATGGAGTGGGGAATGAATTGCTTGGCAAAATCATCTCATGAATAAGAAAATAGAGCAGGACGAATTGTCCTGCTCTATTTTTCGTTTCCGGAGACTTACTCAACAGAAATCATATAGTAATAAACGGGCTGACCGCCATTGATGAGACTGACTTCGGCATCGGGGAAGGCCTTGGTGAGATAATCCATGGTCTTTTCGCCGCCGCCTTCTTCGGCGTCCTCGCCGTAGTAAACGGAGATGAATTCGGGGTCGAACTGCTCAAGCGCTGCGTTGAGCTTGTCCATGGTCTCGAGCATGGTGTCGAAAGAACCGACGAGCGCTCCGTCCATGAGGGCGAGGTACTGACCGGCCTTGATGGAATAGCCGTCAAACTCGCTGTCGCGGGCTGCATAGGTCACGAGGGCGGTATGTACGCCGTCGATGACCTCGTTGAAGGTTGCGGTGAGGGTGTCCTCGTCGGCACCGGGATCCATGTTCAGCATGGCGGTGATGCCCTGGGGAACGGTGCGGGTGGGGATAACAACGACCTTTTTATCGGTGAGAGCGTCGCACTGCTGCGCAGCCATCCAGATGTTCTTGTTGTTGGGGAGCACGAAAACGACCTCGGCGGGGGTGCGGTTGACCTCGCGGAGAATGTCCTCGGTGGAGGGGTTCATGGTCTGACCGCCGGTGACAACGCGGTCAACGCCAAGCTCGCGGAAAAGCTGGGCAAGGCCCTCGCCTGCGCAGACGGATACGAAGCCAAACTGCTTCTCGGCCGGAACATATTCGGGCTCGATGGGCTCGGCGGGTTTTGCGGCCTTCTCCTTGGAAGCCACGAGCTCGTCGTGCTGGGTGCGCATGTTCTCGATCTTGGCAAGCTCCAAAACGCCGTACTTTGCGGCTTCGTTGAGAGCGTCGCCGGGGACGTTGGTGTGGACGTGAACCTTGAAGACCTCATCGTCCTCGCTGATAACAAGGCTGTCGCCTATGCTCTCGAGGAAAGCGCGGTAGGGATCAAGGTCGATCTCCTCCTGCAGCTTTCTTACGATGTAAACGGTGTCGTAAGCGAACTCGATCTCGGCGGTGTCAAACTCGCCGAAGGGAGCGCTGTGGTCATCGTCATCATCAATGTCGGCTGCGGAGGCGATCTCGACTGAGCCGGATACGACGCGGCCCTGCAGAGATGCGAGCATTGCGTCAAGAATGGTGACATAGCCCATGCCGCCGGCATCCACAACGCCTGCACGCTTGAGAACGGGATTCTGGTTTATGGTCTCCTCAAGAGCGTCCTTGGCTGCAGCCAGAGCGCAGGCCAGAACGAGCTCAATGCTGTCCTCGCTCTTGGCGAGGTCAACAGCGGCGGTGGTGCCGACGCGGGAGACGGTGAGGATGGTGCCCTCTGCGGGCTTCATGACTGCCTTGTATGCGGCGTCAACGCCTGCGCGCATGGCCTTTGCGAAGGTCTGTGCGTCGGCTTCTTCGAGTCCCTTTACGCCCTTGGAAATTCCGCGGAACAGGAGGGAGAGGATGACGCCGGAGTTTCCGCGCGCGCCGCGGAGAAGGGCAGAGGCTGCCTTGGAAGCAGCGTCGGAAAGGCTGTCATACTTTGCCTTTTTGAATTCGTTTGCAGCGGCGGACATGGTGAGGCTCATGTTGGTGCCGGTGTCGCCGTCAGGTACGGGAAATACGTTAAGATCGTTTATTGCCTGCTTGTTGGCTTCGAGAGCCTCGTAAGCGCACAGTATCATTTCGCCGAACTGGGCGCCGTTTATCATTTCTTTCAAAGTGGTTTACCTCCGATTAGCCGCTCGGCCGCAAAAAGGGCGGCGGCGTTTTGATCTGTCTTTTCGAGTGACGGCTTACTTCAGCCGATCATCATGTTGTCGATGAAAACGTTGACGTCGCGTACGGCAACGCCGGTGGCTTCCATGACTTTGTAGGTGACTTCGCTGATAATGCTCTCGCCCACGGTGGCGAGGTTGATGCCGTGCTCCACGACGATGTGGAGGTCGATAGATGCGGTGTTGTCTTCGTTGAAGGTGACGAATACGCCCTTGCTCATGGACTCGCGGCGGAGCAGCTGATAGATGCCGCTCTCCTTGGTCTTGCCGGCCATGCCCTTTACGCCAAAGCAGCGGGTCGCTGCGTCGCCTGCTATATTGGTAAACACTTCGGTGGAAATGCTTATGGTGCCTTTTGCGGTTTCGATTCTGACCATGGTGTAACTCCTTCCGGATGTGTGTTTTTTTCGATGTTCATTGTTTGCCAATTTGGCATTATATAATAAATGTAATGAAATCTCAAGCATAATTTGCATTTTTGCAAGAAATTATTCAAAGCTTGGTGATGTTGCCCATAAAGAGCCGCTATTATTCCGTCATATTCTCTACACAGCTTTGTGAAAACTGTGATACAATCAAAGTGCACAAAAACAAATGGCAAAATTTGTTGAATGTGCGAATAAATCCTTACGTTTCAGACGTATGATACGAATTATTTGATCCGAATGGAGGTTTCTGAATATGGCAAGAAGCAGAAAAACGATGGACGGCAACACCGCTGCAGCCTATGTGTCCTACGCTTACACCGACGTTGCGGGAATCTATCCCATCACCCCTTCCAGTCCCATGGCGGACTGCGTTGACCAGTGGTCGGCGCAGGGCAAGAAAAACATTTTCGGATATCCCGTCAAGGTGATGGAGATGCAGTCGGAATCCGGTGCGGCCGGCACTGTGCACGGCAGTCTGAATACCGGTGCCGTGACCACGACCTATACCGCTTCCCAGGGACTGCTGCTGATGATACCCAATATGTACAAAATCGCCGGAGAGATGCTTCCTGCGGTTTTCCATGTTTCCGCCCGTGCCGTTGCCAGCCATGCGTTGAGCATTTTCGGAGACCACTCGGACATATATGCCTGCCGCCAGACGGGCTTTGCCATGCTTGCACACAGCAATGTTCAGGAGATAATGGACCTCTCTCCCGTGGCTCATCTCGCGGCACTCAGCGGAAGCCTGCCTTTCCTGAACTTCTTCGACGGTTTCCGCACGAGCCACGAGTTCCAGAAGATAGAGGTCTGGGACTACGCCGACCTTGCCGAGATGCTTGATATGGACGCTCTGCACCGTTTCAAAAACCGTGCGCTCAATCCCGAGCATCCTCAGATGCGTGGCAGCCACGAAAACGGCGATATTTTCTTCCAGAACCGCGAGGCCTGCAATCCTCATTACGCCGCCCTGCCCGATATAGTTGAGGAATATATGCAGAAGATAAACGCAAAGCTCGGCACGGACTACCGTCCCTTCAACTATTATGGCGCTCCCGACGCCGAGAGAGTCATTATCGCCATGGGCAGTGTGTGCGACACCATTGAGGAGGTCGTGGACTACCTTTGCGCCAAAGGGGAAAAGGTCGGCATGGTCAAGGTGCGCCTTTTCAGACCCTTCGCTGCGGAAAAGCTGCTGAGTGTAATCCCGGAGAGAGTGAAAAAGATTGCCGTGCTCGACCGTACCAAGGAGCCGGGCAGCCAGGGCGAGCCGCTTTACATGGATATCGTGACGGCCTTTGCCCGCGGAGGAAGAGCCGCGCGCATCTGCGGCGGACGCTACGGACTCGGCGGTAAGGACACTCCTCCCAGCAGCATTTTTGCGGTTTTTGA
Source organism: Oscillospiraceae bacterium (assembly GCA_045596005.1). Classification (GTDB taxonomy): domain Bacteria; phylum Bacillota; class Clostridia; order Oscillospirales; family Oscillospiraceae; genus SIG459. Next base: position 14,864 of record JAZOBQ010000079.1, on the reverse strand, counting down.
AGAGCTTGCCCGTCCGCAGCCGAGAACGGAGTTCAGCGTGGGCATCGTGGACGATGTGAGCATGCTTTCTCTGGAGGAAAAGGAAGTGCCCGACACCTCCGCCGAGGGAACGGTTCAGTGCAAGTTCTGGGGTCTGGGCGGCGACGGAACAGTCGGTGCGAACAAAAACTCCGTAAAAATAATCGGAGACCACACCGACAAGCAGGTACAGGCATATTTCCAGTATGACTCCAAAAAGACCGGCGGCGTCACGATAAGCCATCTGCGCTTCGGCGACAAGCGGATAAAGAGTCCTTACTACGTCAACAAGGCCGATTTCGTAGCCTGCCATAATCCGAGTTATATAACCAAGAATTATCCCATGGTGAGGGACGTGAAACCCGGCGGCATTTTCCTCGTGAACTGCCAGTGGGATTTTGCCGAGCTCGAGTGCAATCTCAGCGCCGAAGCAAAGCGCTATATAGCCCAAAATGGCGTGAAACTCTACACGATAAATGCCATAGACCTCGCGATAGAGATCGGCATGGGCAAGCGCACCAATACGATACTCCAGTCTGCGTTTTTCACGCTTGCGGACATCCTGCCCGCTGAGGACGTGATGCGTTATCTCAAGGACGCCGCTACCCAGAGCTATCTTAAAAAAGGCTTTGACATTGTCGAGATGAACCACAAGGCCATCGACGCAGGAGCCGAGGCGCTTGTGCGCATAGAAGTGCCGGACTACTGGGCCGAGGTCAGCGACGGGGAAGTACGCACACACGAGCTTAGCGGCAGAGGGCTTCTCGACAGTATGGTGGAGAAGATACTTCGTCCCGTCGAGCGCATGGACGGCGACAGCCTGCCCGTTTCCGCTTTCTCCGAACATGCCGACGGCAGCTTTGAGCAGGGCGCGAGCGCATTCCAGAAGCTCGGCATCGCAGTCAGCGTTCCCAGGTGGGAGGCATCCAAGTGTCTGCAGTGCAATCTTTGCTCCTACGTCTGCTCCCATGCTGCGATAAGACCCTTTGCGCTCACGGCAGAGGAAAAGACGGCTGCCCCCGAGATCGCCGAAATAATTCCCATGAAGGGCAAGGGTAAGGAAAAGTATGGCTACACCGTTGCCGTCAGCACCCTCGACTGCATGGGCTGCGGCGTATGCGTGGGCGCATGCCCCTCCGGTGCGCTGGAAATGGTCGGTATGGAAAGCCGCCTGAGCATGCAGCCGGTGTGGAACCACATGGTGAAGAAAGTTTCCGAAAAGAAGGATATCTGCGACTATACTGTGCGCGGAAGCCAGTTCCGCCGTCCGCTGCTAGAGTTCTCCGGCGCCTGTGCCGGCTGCGCGGAGACGGCCTATGCCCGCCTCGTGACCCAGCTCTACGGCGAGAGAATGTACGTCGCGAACGCAACGGGCTGTTCCTCCATCTGGGGCGGCACCGCGGGTGCATCGCCATATACCGTTGCTCCCAACGGCAAGGGTGTGGCATGGGCAAACTCCCTTTTCGAAGATAATGCCGAGTACGGCCTTGGAATGTTCCTCGGTCAGCGCATCGTGCGCGACAAGCTCCGTGCCGATATTCAGGAAATGCTCAGAAGTGAGCAGTGCAGAAGCATTGAATCTTTCAAGAATGCCGCGGCCTACTACCTTGAGACTTTTAAGGACGGCGAGCGCAACGGTGAGGCCACCGACGCCCTCATTCCCGAGCTTGAAAAAATGGCTGAACTCGGCTTTCCCATCGCCCCCAAGCTCCTCAAGAACAAGGATTACCTCTCCAAAAAGAGCGTCTGGATCTTCGGCGGCGACGGCTGGGCCTATGACATAGGCTTCGGCGGACTTGACCATGTCCTTGCGAGCGGCGAAGATGTCAATATTCTCGTTTTTGACACCGAGGTATATTCCAACACCGGCGGTCAGGCCTCCAAGGCCAGCAACATCGGTCAGGTGGCCCAGTTTGCCGCAGCGGGCAAAACTCTTGCCAAGAAGAGCCTTGCCGAGATAGCCATGAGCTACGGCGGCGTTTACGTGGCGCAGGTGGCCATGGGCGCCGATCCTGCACAGACCATCAAGGCGATCCGCGAGGCCGAGAGCTATGTCGGTCCCTCGCTCATAATCGCCTACTCCCCCTGCGAAATGCACTCCATCCGCGGCGGCATGGCCAACTGCCAGAAAGAGATGAAGCGCGCCGTTGAGAGCGGATACTGGAATCTGTTCCGCTATAACCCCAACAACGCGCAAAAGCCCTTCTCCCTCGACAGCGGAGAACCCGGTACTGCCGACGAGTATATCGGATTCCTGCTTAACGAGGCCCGCTATTCCGCACTTCAGCGCTTCTTCCCCGAGCGTGCAACAAAGCTTTTCGACAAGAGCCTTGAAGCCGCAAGAAGAAGATACGCCCACCTCGTCCGTCTGCGTGATTTCTATAACGGACAGTGAGCGAAAAGATAATGTTTATCCAAAAAGGAGCGCCCCGGCGCTCCTTTTTGCTTGCTTTTCCGCCGCTGGAAAAATAAGTTGTAGGGCGGGATGCCCTCATCCCGCCGCCTGCCGCGGCGGTGAATTATGGATGGCGGGCCGGCCGGGTGTCCGGCCCCTACAAACTTACAGGGCGGAATGGGGCAAATGGTGCGGCACAAAATAAAGCTATTGATTTGCGCAGCGAGATGTACTATAATAAATATCCAAACAAGTCACCTGTCTTGACATATATGATATGGAGGCAAACGCCATGCAAAACGAAAAACTCAACCTGACCATGCTGTGCGACTTTTACGAACTGACAATGGGCAACGGCTACTTTAACTGCGGACTTCGCGACCGCATTTGTTATTTTGACGTATTTTTCCGCCGGGTACCCGACGGAGGCGGCTTCGCCATCGCAGCCGGTCTTGAGCAGGTTGTTGAGTATGTAAAGGATCTTCACTACACTGACGAGGACATCGAATATCTGCGCTCCAGGGAGCTTTTCAGCGAGGAATTCCTCGAGTACCTGCGCGGTTTCAAATTCACCGGCGACATCTGGGCCGTGCCGGAGGGAACGCCTGTGTTTCCCAATGAACCGCTGATGGTCGTCCGTGCCAAGGCGATAGAGGCACAGATACTCGAGACCTATATTCTAATGACCTTCAACCACCAGAGCCTTATCGCCACCAAGGCCAGCCGTATATGCCGCGCGGCTGACGGCAGAAGAGTGCTCGAATTCGGCTCGCGCCGCAGCCACGGCACCGATGCGGCGATCAGCGGCGCACGCGCCGCCTACATCGGCGGCTGTGTCGGCACCGCCTGCACCGTTGCCGACCAGCTCTACGGAGTAAAGGCCGGCGGCACCATGGCTCACGCATGGGTCCAGATGTTCGAAAGCGAATACGAGGCCTTCAAGACCTACTGCGAGATATATCCCACCAACGCAACGCTTCTGGTGGACACCTACAACTCTCTCCACTCCGGCGTACCCAATGCCATCAAGGTTTTTAATGAGGTGCTCAAGCCCCTTGGCATCAAGAAATGCGGAATCCGTTTTGACTCCGGCGACCTTGCTTACCTGACCCGCACGGCGAGAAAAATGCTTGACGATGCCGGATGGACCGAGTGCGCGATCACCTGCTCCAATTCCCTTGATGAGTTCGTAATCGCCGACCTGCTGCACCAGGGCGCCGAGATTGACGTCTTCGGTGTGGGTGAACGCCTCATAACCGCACGCAGTGAACCCGTTTTCGGCGGTGTTTACAAGCTCGTTGCCATCGAGGACACCGAGGGACACATCAAACCCCGTATCAAGATAAGCGAAAACATCGCGAAGATCACAAATCCCCACTTCAAAAAGCTCTATCGCTTCTATGCCAACGACACAGGCAAGGCTCTCGCCGACTATCTCTGCCTCCACGACGAAACTGTGGATGACAGCAGCACCATGGAGATATTCGACCCCGAGGCCACCTGGAAGCGCAAGGAAGTCTACGACTTTACCGCAAAGGAGCTGCTCGTACCCATTTTCAAGGACGGCGAGCTTGTGTATGACCTGCCCGCGCTTGAGCAGGTGCGCGCTTACTGCGCCGAACAGCTTGACACCCTTTGGGACGAGGTAAAGCGCTTTGATAATCCCCACAGCTACTATGTGGATCTGTCCCAGAAGCTCTGGGATATCAAAAACGACCTGCTGATGCGCTTCGGCAAGGCCAGAAGGAGCGGAGGAAAGAATGAAGGCTGACGAACGCCGCGAGGCGATACTCTCCCAGCTCCGGCTCTCCGCTGCGCCCATCTCCGCTGCCGCACTGGCGAAAAAATACGGCGTCAGCCGTCAGGTGGTGGTAGGGGATATTGCTTTGCTGCGTGCCTACGGAAACGAAGTCTCCGCAACACCGCGCGGCTATGTTCTGGAGCGTGACACAGGTATGCTGACCCGCACCCTCGCCTGCACCCACTCTGCCGAGGATATGCAGCGCGAGCTGAATATCATGGTGGATAACGGCTGCGTAGTTCGCGACGTTATCGTGGAGCACCCCATCTACGGGCAGCTCATCGGCTCGCTTGAACTCAAAAGCCGCTATGATGTTAATCAGTTTGTGGCGAGAAACATCGAGTGCGAGGCTCTGCCTCTTTCCGCTCTTACCGACGGTATTCATCTCCACACCCTGCTTTGCCCCGATGAGGAGGCTTTCAAGCGGGTAAAAGGGGAGCTTGGAGAAGCGGGATTCCTTCTGGGCGAATAAGAGTATTGACAAATTCGAATATGTGTTTATAATAGCTGTACAGGTGTCTTGACACCTGTACAGCTATTATGGGTTTTTAAGAGCCTCGGCCCTTTGGGGAGAGGTGGCACGGCGCAAGCCGTGACGGAGAGGGGAGCCGTTAGCAGCGGCTCAGAGGACGCCCCCCCCTCTCAGTCAGTTTCGCTGACAGCTCCCCCCAAAAGGTGGGAGCCATGAAAGGTAGGTTGTTGTATGAGCAAATTCAAGGCATTTCTGCAGCGGAAGAACATAGTGTTTTCCGCAAAGCGCTACGGCATTGACGCTCTGAGCGCTATGGCTCAGGGTCTTTTCTGCACGCTTCTGGTCGGAACTATTCTCAACACTCTCGGAAGCCAGCTTGGCATCGGCTTTCTGAAGGCCACGGTAGCCACCATCGGCGGCACTGATTACACCATCGGCGGACTTGCGAGCGCGATGGTCGGCCCTGCCATGGCTGTCGCTATCGGCTACGCCCTGCAGGCACCCGCGATGGTGCTTTTCTCCCTTGTGCCCGTGGGGTATGCCACCAATGCCATAGGCGGCGCGGGTGGCCCTCTCGCCGTGCTCATTGTCGCCATCGTGGCTGCCGAGTTCGGTAAGGCGGTCAGCAAGGAGACCAAGATAGATATTCTCGTGACACCAATCGTGACTATCGTCATCGGTGTCGGTCTTGCTTACTTCATAGCCGACCCCATAGGCAAGGCCGCCAATGCTGTCGGTACCTTCATCGTCTGGGCTACCGAGCTGCATCCCTTCCTTATGGGCATTATCGTCTCCGCGGTCGTGGGCATTGCGCTGACGCTGCCCATATCCTCTGCCGCAATATGCGCGGCCTTCGGCCTGACAGGACTTGCCGGAGGAGCCGCCGTTGCCGGCTGCTGCGCCCAGATGGTCGGCTTCGCCGTTATGAGTTTCCGCGAAAACCGCTGGGGCGGACTTGTCAGTCAGGGCCTCGGCACAAGTATGCTCCAGATGGGCAATATTGTCCGCAATCCGAAGATATGGATCGCCCCCATCGTGACCAGCATGATCACCGGCCCCATCGCGACATGCATTTTCAAACTGGAGATGAACGGCGCTGCCGTCAACTCCGGCATGGGTACCTGCGGCCTCTGCGGCCCTATCGGCGTATGGACCGGCTGGGTTGAGCCTTCTGCAAAGGCCATTGAAAACGGCGCCGCTGCCATCACTCCCGGCGCTATGGACTGGATAGGTCTTGTGCTTATATGCGTGGTGCTGCCTGCTGTCATCTGCTGGGCGCTCGGACTTGTCTGCCGCAGACTGGGATGGATAAAAGAGGGCGACCTCAAACTGGACTGATACGGCTCCGCGCCACAAAAAGAAGCGGCGCAAATCGCGCGATTTCGTGCAATTTGTCATTGACAAAAAGGGTGGATTGTGTTTTAATAACTCCATCGTTTTAATGCGTTAAATAAAACAAATGCAAAGACGGAATTATGCCTCTGCAGGAGCGTTTCAGAGAGTCGGCGTTTTGGTGCGAGCCGATACCGAGTGCAGACATGCAGTCTCTTTCCCGAGCAGGTCTCCCGAACACCCGTTTTCAAGGGCAAGTAGTCCGACCCGGTCAGCCCCGTTACAGGCTGTGGACTTTATCTGAGTCCGAGAGTGATTATTTCCCGAGAGGGAATAATAATCAGGGTGGTACCGCGAAAGTATATTTCGTCCCTGAAACTGCAGCAATGCAGTTTCAGGGATTTTTGTTTATAGGAGGTAAATGAACATGAGAAAAATTATCATTAGTGACATCAGTATGCGCCTTCCCGAAGGCTCCGCACTATCCTTTCGCGAGAAGATAGAGCTTGCAAAGATCCTTGACAAGCTTGGAGCCGACTGCATCGAGTGCGCAGCGATTGAAAAAGTGAAAATCGATTCTCTGCTTATCAAGTCCATCGCCTCCGCAGTTCAGAATGCGGCTGTGGCCGTACCCGTGGGAATTTCCGCCGAGAGCGTGGATGTGGTCTGGAATGCGCTCAAGGACGCACGCAAGGCCCGTCTGCAGGTGGTTGCACCCACCTCCTCCGTACAGATGGAGTATTTTTATCACAAAAAACCCGCTGCCATGCTTGACGCTGTGAAGCAACTGGTTTCAACCTGTGCCGCCAAGGGCTGCGAGGTCGAGTTTGTCGCTGAGGATGCCTGCCGTGCTGAGAGCGACTTCCTCTATGAGGTCGTGAATGCCGCCATAGAGGCCGGTGCCGACATCGTTACAGTATGCGACACCGAGGGCTCCAAGCTCCCCAATGAGATCGCATCTTTTGTGAGCGAGCTGTGCCAAGCCGTTCCCGCGCTCGAAAAGGTCCGTCTCGGAGTGAAATGCGCCAATGACCTGAGTATGGCCGACTCCGCCTCCGTCGCAGCGATCCGCTGCGGTGCCGGTGAGGTCAAAGTGTGCTCCTGCCGCGGCGCCACCGCAAGCCTCGAGAATATCTCCCGCATACTCGCTGTACGCGGAGACAGCCTCGGCTGCGTTTCCGGCGTGCGTACCACCGAGCTCAGCCGCGGTGTGAGCCAGATAAAGCGCATGTTCTCCGGCAAATCCGGCGCTCCCTATGACAGCGGAGTTCATGCTGACAGCGCCGAAGTGGTCATCTCCGTCCACGATGACATGGCCGCTGTTGCAAGAGCTGTTGCAAGTCTCGGATATGACCTCAGCGATGAGGATATCGCCAAGGTGTTTGAAGCAGTTAAGCGTATAGGCAAGGAGCGTGTCGGAGCAACCGAGCTCGACGCCATAGTTGCCACCGCCGCGCTGCAGGTGCCTCCCACCTATCGAGTGGAGAGCTACATGGTCAACTCCAGCAGCGACATGAAGAGCGTTGCCCAGATAAAGCTCAGCCGCGAGGACAAGCTGCTCGAGGGTGTTTACGCCGGCGACGGTCCTATCGATGCTGCCTTCATCGCAGTTGAACAGATAGTGGGATGCCATTTTGAGCTCGACGAGTTCCAGATCCAGGCTATTACCGAAGGCCGCGAGGCCATGGGTGAATGTGTGGTCAAGCTGCGTTCCGGCGGAAAGCTCTATTCCGGCAGAGGCATTTCCACCGATATTCTCGGAGCTTCCATCCGCGCCTATGTCAACGCACTCAACAAGATAGTCTATGAGGAGGGAGCAGAATGAAACTCTCGTTTTCCACCAGAGGTTGGTGGCAGGAAGGCTGGGACGAGCTTGTCTCCACCGCCACCGAGATGCGCTTCCAGGGCATCGAGATATACAATGTCCTCCGTTATGCCGAGCTCATCGGCAAGGGCGGACCTTTCCACAAATATAACGTCATCGCAACGGGACGCGAGCTGAAGAACAAGGGCCTCACAATTCCTGTTTTCGACACCGACTGCGACCTCGCCACCGCCGAGGGTGCTGCCGAGCTGCGCCGCTGCATCGATATAGCGGGCGATATGTCCGTAGAGTTTGTGGCCGCCGACTGCAAGAGCGAGGCCATGGAGACCATTTATGCCAATATTGAGGCTCTGAGTCCCTTCGCCGAGGAAAAGGGCGTCACCATTCTCATCAAGACCCGCGGTATTTATTCCGACACCGCAAAGCTGCGCGACCTCATGAACCATTTTGCGAGCGACCAGCTCGCCGCACTCTGGGACGTTCACCATCCCTACCGCGACGCGGGCGAGACTCCCTCCACGACCATCACCAACCTTGGCGCCTATGTCAAGCACGTACATCTGCGCGACAGCGATGATGCCGAGACTTACAACCTCATCGGCGAGGGCAACTTCCCCGTGGACGATGTCATGCGTGCTCTCAAAAGCGTGGATTATGACGGCTTCATCTCCCTCATGTGGAAGACCGAGTGGATGGAAGAGCTCGCTGACCGCGAGATCATTTTCCCGCACTTCGTCAACTATATGACCCGCTACGAACGCACCAAGGGTAAGCAGCGCAAGCTCTACCCCAACCACGACGGTACAGGCGAGTATGTATGGCAGAAGGACGAGCTTATCAATCTTACCTTCCCCCAGGTGCTCGACAGGATCGTTGAGGAATTCCCCGACCAGTATGCTTTCAAATACACTACGCTCGACTACACCCGCACTTATGAGCAGTTCCGCGACGATGTGGATAATTTTGCCCGCGCCCTCGTCAGCATGGGCGTGAAAGCCGGCAGCAAGGTCGCAATATGGGCCACCAATGTCCCTGCCTGGTATATCACCTTCTGGGCAACGGTGAAAATCGGCGCTGTTCTCGTAACCGTAAACACCGCCTATAAGATCCATGAGGCCGAGTACCTCCTGCGCCAGAGCGACACCCACACTCTTGTTATGATAGAGTCCGCTCTCGACTCCAACTATGCGAATATTATTAACGAACTCTGCCCCGAGATCGCAGCCACAAAACCCGGCAAGGCTCTGCACTGCAAGCGTCTGCCCTTCCTGCGCAATGTCATCACCGTCGGCTTCCGCCAGAGCGGCTGCCTCACCTTTGACGAGGCGATGGAGCGGGCAAACATGGTTCCCCTCGAGGAGATCCACCGCATGGCCGCCGCGGTTCAGCCGAGCGATGTCTGCAACATGCAGTACACCTCCGGCACCACCGGTTTCCCCAAGGGCGTCATGCTCACCCACTACAATGTTGTCAACAACGGCAAGTGCATAGGCGACCGCATGGGCCTGAGCACCGCCGACCGCATGATGATACAGGTGCCCATGTTCCACTGCTTCGGCATGACTCTTTCCATGACCGCCAGCATGACCCACGGCACAACGATGTGTCCCATGCCCTATTTCTCCGCAAAAAGTTCTCTGGCCTGCATCAATCAGGAACGCATAACCTGCTTCAACGGCGTGCCCACAATGTTCATCGCCATGTTCAACCACGCCGATTATCGCAAGACCGATTTTTCCTATATGCGTACCGGCATAATGGCCGGTGCCGGCTGCCCTCCTGAGCTGATGCGCCGCGCCGCACAGCCCGATGAGATGAATATGACCGGCATAGTCAGCGTTTACGGACAGACCGAGTGCGCTCCCGGCAACACGATGAGCGCATGGACCGACTCGCTCGAAGTCCGTACCGAGACCGTAGGTTACGACTTCCCCCACGTCGAGTGCAAGATAATCGACCCCGAGACCGGCGAGGAGTGCCCAGTCGGCGTCAACGGCGAGTTCTGCGCCCGCGGCTACAACACCATGAAGGGTTATTACAAAATGCCCGACGCAACACGCGACACCATTGATGCGGAAGGCTGGCTCCATTCCGGCGACCTCGCCTGCAAGGACGAAAACGGAAACTACCGCATCACCGGTCGTCTCAAGGATATGATCATCCGCGGCGGCGAGAACATCTATCCCAAGGAGATAGAGGAATTTATCTACACCCACCCCGCAGTTCAGGACGTACAGGTCATCGGTGTGCCCGATAAACAGTACGGCGAAGAGGCTATGGCCTGCATCATACTCAAGGAGGGCGAGAGCCTCACCGAGGATGAGATGCGCAAGTATTGCATGGCAAGCATGGCACGCCACAAGGTGCCGAGATATATCGACTTTGTGGACGCGTTCCCGATGAATGCCGCAGGTAAGATACTCAAGTACAAGATGCGAGAAGCTGCCGCCGAGAAGCTCGGACTGAGCAAGTAAGAGACAAATTATTCAGCATATTTGACTTTTTATATCAAAGGTATATAATTGGTGCAAAGCCATTTCAGGAGGTAATTAATAATGGAAATCAAGATAAACATAAACCCCAATCCCAACCCCAAACCCACCGATGAGAGCAAGCTCGGCTTCGGCAAGGTATTTACCGACCATATGTTCATTATGGATTGGGACAAGGCCAATGGCTGGCACGATGCACGCATTGAGCCTTTCGGTAATCTTTCCATACATCCCGCCTCCACCGTTCTGCACTACGGCAGCGAGATATTCGAGGGACTCAAGGCCTACCGCAATGCCGACGGCGGTGTGCAGATGTTCCGTCCCATGGAAAATATCCGCCGCATGAACCGTTCCGCCGCCCGTATGGGTCTGCCCGCCCTCCCCGAGGAGGACACCCTGCAGGCTCTGCATGAGCTCGTGAAGCTCGAGGCCGACTGGGTTCCCCATGGCGAAGGCACCAGCATGTATATCCGCCCCTTCATGATTGGTGATGACGAGCATCTGGGTGTTCACGGCATCGGCCGCGCCCACTTCATTATCATCCTTTCTCCCTCCGGCAGCTACTATGCCGGCGGCATGGCTCCCGTCAAGATCATGATCGAGGATGAGGACGTCCGCGCTGTCCGCGGCGGTACCGGCGAAGCCAAGTGCGGCGGCAACTATGCAGCCTCCGTCCGCGCAGGCGACCGCGCCGAGGAAAAGGGTTACACCCAGGTTCTTTGGCTCGACGGTGTTGACCGCAAGTACATCGAAGAAGTCGGCGCTATGAATATCATGTTCAAAATCAACGGCAAAATCGTCACCCCCGCTCTCAACGGCTCCATCCTCCCCGGCATCACCCGCAAGAGCATTCTTGAAATGTGTGCACATATGGGTCTGCCTGCAGAGGAACGCCGCATCAGCGTTGACGAGCTTGTTGAGGCTATGGAAAACGGTACTCTGGAAGAGGCATGGGGCTGCGGCACCGCCGCCGTCGTTTCCCCCGTCGGCACTCTTGCCTATGCCGGCAAGGAGTACACCATAAACAACAACGAAATCGGCGAGACCACCATGAAGCTCTATGAGGAGCTGACCGGCCTCCAGTGGGGCAAGAAGCCCGATCCCTTCGGCTGGGTATATCCCGTAAACTGAGCAAACCCCGAATAAATGCGACTTCGGCCCTCGCCGGATCTTTCCCGCTGCGGCTGCGTTGCTGTTTTCTTGAAATACACAAAGTATTCCTGCGAAAACGCGCCTTGCTGCAGCGGAAAATATCTCGACGAGGTCTCTTGCCGATTCATTCGGAGCTTGCTTGAAGATCGCATAATCCGATTTGTGAAGTGTCGTAGGGCGGGGGCTTGCTCCCGCCCTACTCTTTTAATAACTCCACTACACGAAAGGAGTACCCTTATGTCCAACAAAATGGTAACCATGGACGGCAATACCGCCGCCGCCCATGTGGCCTATGCCTTCACCGAGGTCGCGGCCATCTATCCCATAACTCCCTCCTCGCCCATGGCCGGCAGCACCGACGAATGGAGCGCCCGTGGCAGGAAAAATATGTTCGGCCAGACTGTCAAGCTCGTGGAGATGCAGTCCGAGGCCGGAGCCGCCGCTGCAGTCCACGGCGCTGCCCAGACCGGCTGCCTCGCGACGAGCTATACCTCCAGCCAGGGTCTTATGCTGATGATCCCGGTGCTCTACCGCATAGCGGGCGAGAGACTGCCCGTCGTGCTCCATGTGGCGGCACGCACCGTGGGCACCCACGCCATGAGCATATTCGGAGACCATTCCGACGTTATGGCCTGCCGCCAGACCGGTTTTGCCCAGCTTTCCTCCGGCTCCGTTCAGGAGGCAGCGGACATGGCAGGCATAGCGCATCTCGCTGCCGTGAAGGGCGGCATACCCTTCATGCACTTTTTCGATGGCTTCCGCACCAGCCACGAGATCAGCAAGATAAGTCTGCCCGATGAAGAAAAACTCTGCTCCATGCTCGATAAAGAGGCCATGGCCGCATTCCGCGCCCACGCGCTCAATCCAGAGCATCCCATGCTGCGCAATACCGTCCAGAACGGCGACGTTTATTTTCAGGTTCGCGAGGCCGCAAACCGCTTCTATACTTCGCTCCCCGAGATCGTGGAGGAGTATATGCAGCGTTTCGGCGAGATCTTCGGACGCGAGTACCGCATCTTCGACTATTACGGCGACAGTGAAGCCACCGAAGTCGTGGTGGCAATGGGATCCGTTTCCGGTACGGTCAAGGAAACCGTTGACTATCTCAATGCCCACGGACGTAAGGTCGGTTTCCTGCAGGTTCGCCTTTATCGCCCCTTCGCTGTTGAAAAATTCCTCGCTGCCATACCCGCAAGCGTAAAGCGCATTGCCGTGCTCGACCGCTGCAAGGAGATGGGCGCTGCGGGTGAGCCGCTTTATCAGGATGTCTGCACGGCCTTTTCCGGCAGCGGCAGGGAAGTCTGCATAGTCGGCGGACGCTACGGCCTCTCGAGCAAGGACACCGATCCCGCGCAGATCGCCGCCGCATTCGATAATCTCCTTGCCGATGCTCCCGTGAACAGCTTCACCATCGGCATTACCGACGACGTTACCCATCTTTCTCTGCCTGTGAAGCCTCTTGATGGCTTCTCCGACGGAGCCGTGTGCTGCAAATTCTGGGGTCTCGGCGGTGACGGCACCGTTGGTGCAAACCATAACACCGTCAATATAATTGCTTCCAACACCGATAAGTACGCGCAGGCCTATTTCGAGTATGACGCCAAGAAAAGCTACGGCGTCACGAAGAGCCATCTGCGCTTTGCCGATAAGCCCATACGCGGCAGCTACTATGTCAAGAGCGCCGACTTTGTGGCCGTACACGTGCCCGGATACATACAGCAGTACGATATCGTTGACGAACTGCGCCCGGGCGGCAAGCTGCTGCTCAACTGTCCCTGGGACGAGAGCGAGCTTGAAACACAGGTGCCTGCACATGTGCTGAAGATGATAGCCGAAAAGGGCATCCGTCTTTTCACCATAGATGCCTCCGCCATTGCTCATGAACTCGGTCTCGGAAACCGCACCAACACCGTGCTTCAGGCCGCGTTTTTCTCACTCACGGATATGCTCGAGCCGGAAAAGGCCGCGGGACTGATGAAAGCCGCCGCGAGAAAGGCCTACGCCGCCAAGGGCGACGATGTGGTCGAGAAGAACTGTGCCGCCATTGACGCCGGCATGAACGGCGTGAAAGAGATAGCCATCAAATCTGACTGGGCTACCCTTGAGCGTGAGCCTGAGGAAGACCTCAGCGCTCTTCCCGAGGCTGTGCGCAATATTCTCATACCCATAAACCGCCAGAAAGGTGACGACCTGCCTGTAAGCGCCTTTGTCGGCCGCGAGGACGGCGTTATAGAAATGGGCATGACCGCCTATGAAAAGCGCGGCATTGCCACATGGCTGCCCGAATGGGACGCCGCGAAGTGCATACAGTGCAATATGTGCTCCCTCGTCTGCCCCCACGCGGCGATCCGCCCCTATCTGCTCGACGAGAGCGAGAAGGCCGCGGCTCCCGCAGACTTCACCACCGTGCCCGCCATGGGCAAAAAAGACAGCGGACTCAGCTACTCGCTCCAGCTTTCCAATTTTGACTGCACCGGCTGCGGCAGCTGCATGAATTCCTGCCCCCGCGGAGCTTTGAAGCTCGTCCCCGCCAAGATGGACGAGAGCGACAAGGCTCGCTGGAATTACGGCCTGTCTCTCAGCGACAAGGGCGATGTGTATTCTCCCACAACCATAAAGGGAAGCCAGTTCCGCCAGCCGCTCGTGGAATTCTCTGCCGCCTGCGCAGGCTGCGGCGAGACGCCCTACGCAAAGCTTTTGACCCAGCTTTTCGGAGACCGCGTTTACTGGGCCAACGGCACGGGCTGCTCCCAGGCCTGGGGTTCTCCCATGCCCGGAATACCTTACACCGTCAATAAGCGCGGCCACGGTGTCGCGTGGACAAACAGTCTGTTTGAAAACAACGCCGAGCTTGCCCTTGGCATGTTCCTATCTGTTCGCCAGCAGCGCGAGGCTCAGAAGGCGAGAGTCGAGGCCATGATGGGCGCGGAGCTGCCCGATTCTCTCCGTACAGCCTGCGAAAACTGGCTTGAGACTTATGACGATTTTGACGCCTCCCGCGCAAGCTCCGACGCGCTTATCGCCGAGCTTGAAGCCTTCGGCGGCGAGAAGGCAGCGGAGATTCTCGCAGCGAAAGACCAGCTTGCGAAAAAGACCTTCTGGATGTTCGGCGGCGACGGCTGGGCATACGACATCGGCTTCGGCGGACTCGACCACGTTATTGCCGGCGGTGAGGACATCAACGTTTTCGTTATCGATACCGAGGTCTACTCCAACACCGGCGGACAGAGCTCCAAGGCCACGCCCATAGGCGCGGTGGCGCAGTTCGCCTCCTCCGGCAAGCGCAGCCGCAAGAAGGATCTCGGTGCTATGATGATGACCTAAAGTCGGAGGCCAAGCGGTCTTAGGAAGACAAATGTCTTAGCCAACTCCTTGGC
>JAZOBQ010000078.1:0-2248 GCA_045596005.1 Oscillospiraceae bacterium | reverse complement strand
CGGCGGTGAGGCGCACACCACCAATAACCGCATGGAGCTCACCGGCGTCATCTCCGCGCTGCAGGCGCTCAAAGAACCCTGCATCGTTGAGCTTTGGTCGGACTCCAAGTACGTCATCGACGCGCTGCAAAAGGGCTGGGCGGTCTCCTGGCGCGCCAAGGGCTGGAGAAAGGCCGACAAAAAACCCGCGCTCAACCCCGACCTCTGGGAAGTGCTCTTAAATCTTGTGGAAAAGCACGAAATGCGCTACCACTGGGTCAAGGGCCACGCGGAAAACCCCTACAATAACCGCTGCGACGAATTAGCGGTGAAAGAAAGAGAAAAGTTTGCGTGAACGAAACCTTCCCCCGGGGGAAGGTGGCATTTGCATAGCAAATGACGGATGAGGGGAAATAGTCTTCAGCAAGCATTTCCCTCATCAGTCTCGCTAACGCTCGACAGCTTCCCCCGAGGGAAGCTCTGAAAGGTAAAAATCACAAGCGAGGTAAGCACATGAAAAAGAATTTCCATCGCAACGGACTGAAAATATTCTGCTCCTACTACGGCCCGCATATGAGGCTTTTCCTCATCGATATGCTCTGCGCCGTGGCGGCGTCGGTCATCGACCTCGTCTTCCCATACGTCTCGCGCCAGAGTATGCAGACGCTGCTGCCCCAGGGACTTTTCACCACCTTTTTCGTGGTCATGGCGGTGCTCATCGTCGCCTATCTCGTCAAGGCGCTGCTTTATTACATCATCACCGTTGTCGGTCACCGCATGGGTACCCTCGTAGAGGCGGACATGCGCCGGGACATTTTCTCCCACATGCAGAGCCTGAGCTTCTCCTTCTTCGACCACAACCGCACCGGTAAGCTCATGAGCCGCATCACCACCGAGCTTTTCGACATCACCGAGCTCGCCCACCACGGCCCGGAGAACATCCTCATCTGCGCCCTCACCATCGTGGGCAGCGCGATAATGATGCTCTTCATCCAGTGGAAGCTCGCGCTCGTGCTCATCATCGTCACCCCCGTCTGCCTCTGGTTCACCCTCATGCAGCGCAACAGCATGAGACACAACTCCATCGAGGTCAAGAAAAAGACCGCGGAGATAAACGCCGCCATAGAAAGCTCCATCTCCGGCATCCGCGTCGCCAAGGCCTTTGCCAACGAGGAGGCCGAAGGCGAGAAATTCGAGCACGCCAATGACCTTTTCAAGACCGCCAAGGTCGGCTACTACAAGGCCATGGGTCGCTTCATGTCCGGCATGGAGTTTACCACCGGTATCATGCCCGTACTTGTCATCCTCGTCGGCGGCATTCTCATCATGCGCGGCGAGCTGGACTTCGTCGACCTCGTGACCTTCTCGCTCTATACCTCCGTTTTCGTCTCCCCCGTGCGCAAGCTCGCGATGAGCATGGAGATGTTCATGCAGGGCAGCGCCGCATTCAGCCGCTTCCTTGAGGTCATGCGCACCGAGGCCGAGATCTCCGACGCGCCCGACGCAGAGGAACTGAAAAATGTCAAGGGCGACATCTGCTACGAAAACGTCAGCTTCTCCTACGACGACGGCACCGAGGTGCTCAAAAACGTCGATCTGCACATCAAAGCGGGCGAGTCCTTCGCCCTCGTCGGCCCCAGCGGCGGCGGTAAGACCACGATGTGCCACCTGCTGCCCAGATTTTATGACGTTACCGGCGGCTCGGTCAGCATCGACGGCAGGGACGTCCGCAGCGTCACGCAGGAGAGCCTTCGCCGCAACGTCGGCATAATCCAGCAGGATGTTTTCATGTTCGCCGGCACCATCCGCGAGAATATCCGCTACGGCCGACCCGACGCGAGCGACGAGGAGGTCGTTGAAGCCGCGGTCAAGGCCGAGATCCACCGCGAGATCATGGAGATGCCCGACGGCTACGACACCTATATCGGTGAGCGCGGCGTCATGCTCTCCGGCGGCCAGAAGCAGCGCCTTTCCATCGCGCGAGTGTTTCTTAAAAACCCGCCCGTGCTCATTCTGGACGAGGCGACGAGCGCGCTCGACAGCGTGACCGAGGCGAAGATACAGGCCTCCCTCGAGCAGCTCAGCCGCGGCCGCACGAGCATAATCATCGCACACCGCCTTTCCACCATCAAAAATGCCGACCGCATCGCGGTCATCGAGGGCGAGGGCATCGTGGAGCAGGGCAGCCATGCCGAGCTGATGGCGCTCGACGGAGCCTACGCCGCGCTGCAGCGTGCGCAGGCCTTTGCCGAGTAAATATATTGTAAAA
>JAZOBQ010000077.1:0-13335 GCA_045596005.1 Oscillospiraceae bacterium | reverse complement strand
CCTTGACACCCTCAAGCTCATCGTTCGTCAGCCCCTGGTCACCGTTGGCCTGACCGACAAGGTCGACATCGAGTGCACCGTCGCCGGCGGCGGCGTTTCCGGCCAGGCCGGCGCTATCCGTCACGGCATCTCCCGCGCTCTTCTCCTCGTTGACGAGAGCTACCGCTCCGCTCTGAAGGCTGCAGGTTTCCTGACCCGCGACCCCAGAATGAAGGAACGCAAGAAGTACGGTCTGAAGGCTGCAAGACGCGCTCCCCAGTTCAGCAAGCGCTAAGCTTACACAGAACCGCAAGAACACCAACATTTTGTTGGTGTTCTTTTTTATTCTATCTCCCACGCATCTCCACTATATAAAACGGATAATCCAAGTATTTCTTGCATTGGCAAAGCAAGGATGTTAGAATATTAAAGTTATTATATAAGGAGACCGCTGCCTTGAAAAAAATTATTTCATTTATTATAGCGGCATTGCTGCTTTGCTCTATGTGTGCCTGTGCCGGCGAGCCTGCCGCTGCTGCACCCACCACGACACCCGAACCTGTATCCACCCCCACCCCTGAAGTCGTTCCTTCGCCCGAAGCAACACCAGCGCCCACTCCGGAACCTACGCCCCCGTCTCCCGAGGGTGAGATTTTTCTGAACGTATCCTCCATCACATTCTCCACCGTCGGAGAGAGCGAGAATATTTACGTAGGCACTGTTCCTGTGGAAAACATTATCTGGAAAAGCGGTGACGAAGGCGTTGTAAGCGTTGAAAACGGTGTTCTTACCGCTGTCGGCGTTGGCGCTGCCACTGTATACGCGGAGTACGGCGACCAGCATCTCAGCTGCACCGTGAGCTGTCTGGCCTTGAATGAGGAGGAGCTTCTGGCCCTCCCCGATGAAATTCTCCGCTCACCCAAGCGTATGCCTGTGCATCTCGACAATCCCCCTAAGGACTATTTCAGCGACGCCGTTCTGATGGGCGATTCGATCACCTATATGTGCTTCCAGTTTGAAAGCAAGAGCGACCTTCTGGGCGATGTCATGTTCCTCACCCGCGGCGGCACCAGCCTCCTCGGCATACAAAACGGCTCATACAATATCTATTATCAGGGGCAGAACATCCCCATTGAGGACTCCGTCGCCGCCTCCGGCAGAAAAAAGATTTTCCTCATGCTGGGACAGAACGACCTTGGCTACCGCACGATAGAGGACACGCTCGCAAGTTACGAGACCATAATTGGCCGCATAAGAGAAAAGACCCCCGATGTGGAGATCTACATTCAGTCCCTCGTCCACGAATGGTGGGAAAAGGGCAACAGCAATTCCCGCAACGAGAAGATAGATCAGTATAATATTGAGCTTGAGGCACTCGCCGGAGATCTCGGCTGCCACTTCCTCGACGTAAAAAAATACATCGAAGACCACCGCGGCACCATGGCCGCCCCCTACAACATGGACTACGGCATCCACGTGAACGAAGAAGGCTGTACCGAATGGATGCACGCCCTGCTTTCCTACGCCTATATTGAATTGATGGGAGAAAACACAAAGTGAAAAAGATAGTTTACATAATTATTGTGCTCGCTATAGTACTCAGCCTCTGCGCCTGCGGCTCCGGCGAGAGCTCCGCCAAAGATGTTGACCTCGCCGCGCTTTATGAAAGTATAGTCCCCTCTCTGCCCGACATGATGGTCATGGACGAGAACATCCGTCTCAATCTCCTCGGCATTAATAGCGAGGACTGCACCGAGGTCATCACCGCCGTTGCCGCCGTAGGTCTGCAGGCCGACGAGATCTGGCTCATTGAGGCAAAGGACGCCGACGCTCTCGAGCGCATCTCAGCTCTTGCCGAGTCCCGAATCGAGGCCAAAAAGGAGGAGACCAGCTTCTATTCCCCCGACCAGTTCGCCATCTGCGAGGATGGCCGTATCGTCACCGAAGGTCTCTGCATTGCCTTCATTGTATCCCCCAATGCCGACAGTATTGAAAGTGCATTTAAAGAGGCATTGAAGTAAGCCACCCCTCCAAAAAAATAGCAAAACCGCCCATCGGACTTAGCCGAAGGGCGGTTTTTTGTACTCGTTTTGGTTTACATAAGTGGATTTGCGATATTGCTCGGGTCGAAACTCTCCTTTATGCGCCGCAGCCATTCATGGCTATTGCAGTAAAGAGGACCTATCTGCATCATGCTCGCATTGAGACTTCCGGGAGTCTCCGCATGGTAATGGTTTTCGATATCATTATTGCGCGAACGCATACGGAATTCTCCGACCCCCTTGCCGGCTGCGGGATTCGTTCTGTCCCACATTATGAGCAGCTCGATATGGGCAAAGTGGCCGTATTCCATGGGAATTATCTGGTAGTTTTCCGGCGCGTCAAAGAGCTTTCCGGTGTCGGTAAAGTCATGGATAAAGTCCCCTATACTTCTGCCGATCTCACAGATGTGGGATACTGATTCAGCGGCGAGCTTGTTGGGCATCCAGCCTCCGCCGAGACGCAGAACGCTCTGGAGTCTGCTGACGATCATAAAAAAGTCCATATGATCGTCCCACCATGACTCTATTTCCCGGGGAATTCGTCTGCCGTGTGTCTCCTCAACTATCTCAAAAAGTATCTTTTCTTCGTAGGCCAGTTCCTCCTCACTTCGCGGAGCAAGGTGGACAACAAGCGGCATTTTCAGGATTTCCTTATACTTCGGCCATTTTTCCCAGAATTCGTTGGCGGAATTGGTCATCATCAGCGTCGCAGGGAGATAGAAGTACTTCATAACGGTGGCGGCGATCTCAGCTTCACCTATCCTCAGCATGGCATCTCTCACATCGTGGATATGGGAGAAATTGAATACATATACCCGGCTGCAGGGATCCGGCATTCTCACCTTGTGGAAAGGACTTATACCTTCGCTCTCTATCTCGGCCGTACCATTGCAGGGATTGAGTCCGATGGCGATGCGGGTGATGATTCCAAGCTGGCCGTGGTTGCCGAAATAACCCTTCATTATGCCTCGAAGTCCCGGTCCGGGACCGTCCGGGCAAAACCATCCGGCTCCCGACGCCAGTGAGCCTGTTCGCACGATCGCGCCGTCCGGCAATACCATCTCCACACCAAGCAGGTAGCGGTTTGAACGAGAGGCGTTGTGCTGGTTATGATGATCTCCGGAAGACGAGGTGAAGTTCGCGAGCACAGAGCCTCCCGGGCCGACAGCGGCTGCGGTGTAGCTCAAACCGCGGCGGCGAAGCTCAGGATAGAGCTGGACATGGCGCACACCGGGTTCGACCACGGCATAGCGGTCAATTTCGTTGATCTCCACGATTTTGTTCATACGGCTCAGCTGTATGAGTATCGTACCCGCCCTGTTTGCAAAGGCCTCGGCGCTCACGCCGGAAACGAGTGGAACGAAACAGATATTGTATCTGTTGCAGATGCGGACTATTTCCTGCACCTGAGCGGTGTTTTCCGGCAGCACAATGGCGTCGGCGCTATGGTAGGTAAACGGCACCTCGGGAGTTTTCACGCGGTTTCCCGCAAGAATATACTCCTCGGCGCTTATGTATCTCTCGCCCACGACACCAGCGAGAGCCTCATACGCTTCTCTCGGCAAACTCATACTCCGCCTCCTTCCTCAAGATGTGCGGCGAGCAGAACGCAAAGATCGCAGCATTCAGTTTCACTATCGCCAAGAGCCTCAATGCAGAACGGGCAGCAGCTCACTATCATCTCCGCTCCCGTGCTCATAGCCTCGCGTCGACGTTCGGCTGCGGCAAATGCGCTCATATCCGGGTCGGTCTCCCGGGAATGATAAGCGCAGCAATATGCATCTTCCCTGTTTCTCGGCATCTCGACCAGTTCAACACCGTCTATCGCGTTTATCAGCTCGCGCGGCTCGGAATAAACGCCGCCGAATCCGCGCCGCCACTGCTTTTCGGGCATATGCAAACCGAAGGGCTTTATCTCGCCCTCCCAGTGGACGTAAGTCTCCGAAAGTCTGCCCAGCATGCATGGGTCATGGTAGGTGACTTTCATGGGTTTTTCGGCGGATTTGAGGCCGATTTTGCCATCTCTGAGCAGTTCGAGAGCGATCTGGCTGATATGCTTCACTTCAATATCCATCTCGCCAAATCGCGGATAAATGGCTCTGAATGCGCCAAAACACTCTCCGCAGGCGGTGATTATTCTTTTAACTCCGTGTTCACGGAACAGGTACATATTTTCGCGTATTATTCTTCCTGCGCTCTCCTCAAGACCTCCGCGCCAAAGACTGCCTCCGCAGCAGCGTTCTTCGCGCAGCAGCTTGAATTTCACGCCGCCGGCACGCATTATTTTAATGGCGGCGAGAGCTATCTCGGGATGGGTATAGGCGCTGCAGCCGACGAAAAGAATCGTGTCCGCATTTTCGTCATCCGCGTAATCTTCCGGCAGCCACGCAAAGCTATCATCGGCGCTCTTGCCGTAAATATTGCCGCTTTGTTCAAGCCGCTGATCCATTTCACGAAGATGTGCCGGTATCTCACCCTCGCGCACACACAACTCGCGGAGAGCCTGAATAGTTTCGATCACTTCGATATCGCGCACATTCTTGCAGTTGACGTCGCATGCGCCGCACATCGTGCACGAATACAGCACTTTTTCAAGTCCCTCACCAATTTTCAGTCTGCCCGTCAAAACTTCCTTGGAGATGTTGAGAAGTCCCTGACCGGAATAGGAATCAAACTGGTGGTAGTGGTGTATGGGACACACCTCGGCGAAATCCCAACCGCTCATTTTCGGTGGGAGTATCCACTTGCACTGGCCGCAATGGTTGCACGAATCCATTGAATATTCATGTTTTTTCAGCTTATCCATAGCAAGCCTCCTCAGAAGCAGAGTTTCCCGGGATTGAGAATTCCATCCGGGTCGAATATGCCCTTGAGTTTTCTCAACGCGGCTGTTTCAGTTGCGCTTTCCGGGAACACAAGCGCAGTCAGGCTGCCGTAGGGTCTGTCGAAATAAGCTCCCGCGCCGAAAAGCCGGCGCTGTGTGAGTGCTATTGCATCTTTCAACGCCCCGTTCTCGCCGCCGTGGAACATGTCCAGTTCTACGCGGAAAGCGCGTCCCTGCACCTGCGGCTGCACCGTAATTCCGACTTCGGAAATTCCCTGAATGCGAAGCTCTTCCTGCGCAATAGCGCACAGCTCCGCAGCCTTGCTCGGTGGGGCGAGGAAAAGTATCTCCTCCACTGCGCCGCGGCGCATTTTCCAGTATGTCTCGCGTCGGTCACAGTCTCCGAGCATGGAGTCAATGCGCTCCGCCAGAGTTTCGTCGCCCGCGGGGCAGTCAAGCGCAGCAAGGTCAAACTGCGCGCAGCACTCGCGAAGATATTTCTCATAAATTGCAACGCGCTCTTCCGGATAGCGCTCATATCCGCATACGCGGCAGATCAGAGTCCAGGGCGCGGCAGCGGAGCGCACACGCGCTTCCTCCTCCCCACCGTCGGTAAAGGCGGCGGCCATATTGACACTGTTAAGTATGATACAGTCATCGGGTATCCTTCTGAAAAGGAGCTCTGACGCCAGTTTCGTCAGCATCTCCAGATTATCCGATTCGATGAAAAATATTCGACTGAGTCGCGGCAACAGCTCCGCTTTGAGGTTGACCCAGCTCACAAGTCCCATCGTGCCCTGCGCACCGATGAGAAAACGCAGATAGTCTATCGTTCCGGGACCCCAGGGTGTCACGAAGTCGGCCTTGAGTTTGTCGAAATCTCCCGGGCCGGCGGCTGAGCCGGTGCGGAATATGTCTCCCGTTCCGAAGACGGTTTCGGCAGTCAGAAGAGGGTCGGTATAATCAAACTGGTATTTCGGCATCATAACCGCTTCGCGCTCGAGCGCACTTGCGGCAGCGGATTTACCGGCGCGCGGCAGAAAGGGAATATTCAGACGCAGTCCGGCCTCGCTCACTTTTGGCAAAAGCTCTCCAAAGCTCACGCCTGCCTCCACTCTCGCACAGCGCGCAGTCCTGTCGATTTTTATTATTCGATTCATTTTCTCAAAACTCACCGTTTCTGCGGCACCGTTTTGCGAAGTGCCGTGGATATGCGGTCCTTTGGAGCTGAGCGGCGCAAGTGCAGTCCGCGTATTGCGGGCATCGAGTACTATCTGCCTGAGCTGCTCAAGATTTTCGGGAAAGTACATACAATATTATCCACCTTTCCAATGGAATTAACGCCCTTTATGACGCGCATAAAGGGCGTTTGTTATTCGTTCTTTCATTTATTCAGGGGAGAATTGCTCCGCCTTCGAGCAGCTTTGCCTTAAGCTCGGCGTAAGGTACATCCCTGACTTCAATACCCTTTTCAACTGCGATCGCGGCGGCGGTACCTGCGGCCTGACCGAAGCACATGCAGTGGGGGATCAAATTGAAATATGTGTTTGCCACGTCGTCAGAGGAAAAAGCACGGCAGGCAACGAGCAAACCGTCCACTCCCTTGGGCACAAGTGCGCGATAGGGCACATAGACTCTGTTGAACTCATGGCTCTCCGCTCCGCGGTCATTGTTGGGGAAGATGGCGATGGTGTCCTCGAAAGGCTCGGTTCTCTTGAGGTCGGCCTCGCGGAGGGAGTATTCGCCAACGAGCCTTCTTCCTCCGGTGGTACCCAGCTGGGCGCCGGTGAGCATGATGTAACTTCTCTCAAAGCCGGGAGCGCGGTCTCTGAGCATTTCCCAGGTGCGGACGGCCTTTTCGCGTCCGGCAACATCCATGCGGGTCATTTCCTCTACATCGGTCTGGCACTTGGTCTTGAAGTGGGGGTGCAGCCATGCGACATTTTCCTGATTCTTGAGCATGCCGCGGAAGAAGCTGACATACAGGCCGTTGTCGTAAAGGTCGTTCTGCAGTTGTATATAGTCATTTGGTTTGGAGGACATGAACTTGTCAAAGGCTCTGAACTCCACGCCTCCTATCCAGAAACCGAAGCAGAGATGGCTGATGCGGAAATCGGGATCGATGAAGTCCTCGGTCTCAACGCCGGAAACGGGCAGCAGATCGCCGTCACCGGTGCAGTCGATGACCACCTTGCCGAGTACGGCCTGACGACCGGACTTGCTCTGGAAAATGATGCCCTTAACGGTATTGTCCTCAACTATGGTGTCGGTCACCCAGGAATGGAGCAGCAGCTTAACGCCGGCCTCCATGCACATGCGGTTGACCTCGTTTTTGCCGATCTCGGGATCAAGAATGGCGGAATAGACAAGCGCATCTTTTCCATCGGCATTTTTACGCACGAAAAAATGATGGAAGCTTGCATCCTTGTAATACTTCAGGCAGCCTTCATCGGTGGTGCCCCACTCGCTCTCATCGGGGGCGAAAGCTGCATCCTGAGCCTTGAGCCGCTGAATGAATTCATGGCAGATACCGCTTATGTACTGGTCGCCGTTTATATCGCTGAGATGGGGAATGATATTTACAAGGCCGCCCGTTGCCATACCGCCCAGATGGCCGTAGCGCTCGAGCAGAACGGTCCTTGCGCCGCTTCTGGCCGCGGCAACAGCTGCTGCAAAACCGCCGGGGCCTCCGCCCACCACAACAACATCTGCTTCGATAAGTACATTGGTCTCGCGCTGAGCTTCAGTCACGGTTTTTATGCCGGGTCGGAACTTTTTATCGCTTTCCGGTGCAGCCGGAATATCGTACCTCGCCATACCTCTGGGACCGTGATAACCAAGCTTTTTATCTGCGTTTTTCATACTTTTCCCCTCCGCTTTGTTAAAAGTCTTAAAGTTAACAATTGAATATTATCACAACAATTTCCTTTTAGCAATATTTCAGGAAACTTTTCAATTTTTCCGCTTTTTCATTGTTTTTTCACAAACACATGATATACTGTATCTATCTAAATCAGAAAAGAAAGGGTCAGCCATGAGTTTTTCCGAATTCCTCTCCTCCCGCCGCGAAAACGTCGCGGAACTTGTCCGGATACTCGGCGGCGAGTTCGACTATGTCAGCATTCTCGGTGCCGACACCAAAGCCGTCAACATCCGCGCAGACCGTAAAAGCTGCTCCATTGCCGAGGGCAACGATGCCGACAGCGGCTTTGTTGTCAAGCTTGGTAAAGGTGCCGCATTTTTCGAATACTCGACAGATGATATTTCCGGCGACATATCCGCTCTTGCCGAAAAAATCGCCGCTGCCTTCCCCGCTTCGGCAAGCGAAGGTCTGCGCAACGTCAGCCGCGCCGCACTCACAGACGAGCCTCTCGTAAAAAGCTTTGAGCGCGAAAGCGATATTGACAGCTACTCCGAGCGGCAGCTGCTTGATTTCTGCCTCAAACTGAAAGACTCCCTCCTTGCCAAAAGCGACAAGCTTCTCAATGCCTTTGTGCAGCTCGGCTACATAGACACCCACAAACTCTTTATCTCCAAAAACCGCAGTCTCGACCAGCACTACACCTGGTGCAACGGCGTAATGCTCGGAGTTTACAAAGACGGCGACAAGGTCGTGCAGCCGCGCGAAATAGCATACGGCAGCAAGATGGCGGAAGTGCTGGAAGGTCTCCCCTCCCTTCAGGATGAACTCGTCAGAAAGGGTGCCATGCTGGCCTCAGCCAAACCCATCGTTCCCGGAGTCTATGACGTCATCACCGATCCCTCCATCACCGGCCTTATCGCCCACGAGGCCTTCGGTCACGGCGTTGAGATGGATCAGTTCGTAAAAGACCGCGCACTGGCAAAACAGTTCGTCGGCAAATACGTCGCGTCGCCCATCTGCAATATGCGCGACGGCGCTGCATCCGTGCTCTCCGCCGCCTCTTTCTTCTTCGACGATGACGGTGTGCTCGCCGGAGACACCCAGATAATCAAAGACGGCATTCTGGTCACCGGCATTTCCGACCTCTCATCCGCCGTGCAGCTTGGCACCGCTCCGACCGGCAACGGCAGACGCGAGACCATACGCCGCAAGGCATATGCCAGAATGACCAACACTTTCTTCGAGCCCGGCAATGACAAGCTCGAGGATATGATAGCCTCCATCGACCACGGTTATATGCTCTTCGAGACCAATAACGGCATGGAGGACCCGAAAAACTGGGCCATTCAGTGTGTCGCCGAATACGGCATAGAGATCGTCGATGGCAAGCTGACGGACAACATCGTCTCCCCCGTCGTAATGAGCGGATATGTGCCCGATCTGCTGGGGAGCATTTCTATGGTTTCCGATGATTTCCGCATTATCGGTGCCGGTGCCTGCGGAAAAGGCTACAAGGAATGGGTGCGTGTCAGCGACGGCGGCAGCGCCCTGAAAGTGAAGGTGAAGCTGGGATGAAAAACATTATAGATATTCTGAGCAACCGTTCCGATATCGCGGACTGGAAAATAAATCTCCACCGCCGCGAGAGCAGCGAGATGTTCTTTATCAAGGGCGAACTGGATTGCATGCGCCACACCGACACCACCAACAACCGTGTGACGGTCTACGTCGACCACGACGGCTTCCGCGGCGATTCCCAGTTCTACATCTATCCCTCCACAAGCAAAGACGAGCTGATCTCACTGTGCAGCAAGGCAGTGGAACGCGCCATGCTCATAAATAACGCTCCCTATGTTCTGCCCGAAGGCAGCGAGGGCAGCTATACGATCGAAAGCAATTTTGCGAACTACGAGGCCATGGCTCTTGCAAAGGAGATAGCCGCCGCGGTTTTCGCCGCAAACACTGTGGAAAACGCCGCGATCAACAGTCTCGAGGTCTTCGTGACGAAACACTCCGAGGAGATAATCACAAGCAGCGGCACTCACAAAACTCAGACCCGCTTCGACGCCATGGTCGAGGCCATACCCACCTATAACGGCGACGACAGCAGCGTTGAGCTTTATGAACAGTACAATTTTTCAAGCTACGATCCCGCTGTCCTCAAAGAGGAGATCGCCGCAAAAATGGCCGAAGTCAAGGCCCGTTACGAAGCCACCGCTCCCACAGACGAGCTCAGCTGCCCCGTTGTTCTCGGTAAGCTGGAGCTGAGTCAGCTCTTCCACGAGATGGTATCGGATCTCGACTACTCCGTCGTTTACTCCCAGTCCAATCTTCACAAGAAGGGCGAGGCCATCCAGTCCGATGGCAGCGGCGACAAAATCAGCATCACCATGCTCGGCTCTCTCCCCGGCTCGGTGCGCTCCTCCGTCTTCGATATCGACGGCATAAGCCTCGGCGCTCTCCCCGTCGTGGAAAACGGCATAGTCACCAACTACCACGGCTCCAGCCGCTTCGGTCAGTACATAGGCGAAATCCCCAGCGGCATACTCCCCTGTCTTGAAGTTGCTCCCGGCACCCTCTGCGCCGACGAGCTGGAAAAAGGACCTTACCTCGAAGTTATCTCGATGTCCGGTCTGCAGGTGGACTTTTACAGCGACTATATCGGCGGTGAAGTTCGCCTTGCCTACTATAACGACGGCGAAAAGAATGTACCTCTCACCGGTATTTCAATATCCGGCTCGCTGAGTGAAGTCCTGGCAAACATCCGCCTTAGCTCCGAAACAGCTGTCTACGGCAGCTGCTCCGCCCCCGTCAAGGCACTTATCAACAATATGAAGATATTCTAAAAAAAGATCGGCACTTTACCGAAAGTGCCGATCTCTTTTTTATTCATTTTTTAGACTTTATAAGATATCTTTTGTCGTTATCAAATATCTGCTGCAGCTTTTTGCCCCAGGTACGGGAATAGACGCCGACCATAGTACCGAGCATGATGGAAATGACCACGGTGCCGATACCTACGCTGCCAAGAGAATGCAGGAAGATAAGGCAGCCGCAGGCGGCTATCACAACGCTTGAAACGTCAAAGGCTATCTTTATCTTGTGGAAAGGCTTACCGAGTTTTTTCGCTATTACCATAACAATGCCTTCGCTCGGCATGTTGATAACATCGGCGCTCGAATAAAGCCACACGCCGAAGCCGCCGACCGCAAAACCTATGCAGGTGAAAACACCTCTCATCACAATGCTCTGCGGTGCGGGGAAAAGTCTGAATATCCAGCCGGCAAAGGTGTTGCAGTAACCAAAAAGAAAACCGGTTATCAGCTGGAGCAGTATCCACGGACTGAACTCTCGGCGCAGTATCAAAAACTGCAGCAATACGAGAAAGCTCTGCCAAAGTATGGTAGCAAGGCCAAGCTCTATCCCGGTGGTCAGGTTGAACATATACGGCACCGAGGCCACAGGCGAAGATCCAAGATTGGAACGGACCGATGCTGCAATACCAAGCGCAAGAAGCATGAGTCCCGCCACATATGCCACGATACGGCTTACTGTAAGTTTTTCTCTCATTTCACAGCTCCCGGAGACTTTTTTGATAAACAAATAATAGTGTTTGCCCGCTGTAAAGTCAATATCAAGTCCCGAATTTGTCAAAAAAATATTTATCACTGTTCATTCCCTCCTTTTATACCTCATACGATATTCTATGACACAATAACAAATAATAATTGTTCTCAAAGGGCTTTCCCGTATTGACTTTGGTATTGTTCCAAGGTTTAGAATTACCATTGAACTATAATGTCCGTTTTAACGGCAAGGAGATGCCAATGGAAGAGAACACCAAGCGTCCCGAAAGGGAAGAACAAATCGAGATCGGACCCCTCGCAAAAGACGGAGAAAAGATGATGAAATCCATCGAGGAAGGCAACATGGTCGCCGTCCTCTCCGGAAACGAGATCATGTACACATTCGTATACCGCAACAAGTATCAGTGCTTCATCCACCCCATCGGTGAGGAAGAAGGCCGTTACCGTTCCTGGGATATGAACGCGAAAAATCGCGCCATGATCAAGAATCTCGACAGCACCGCAGACCAGCTTTTTGAGATCAAGTATGACAAAAAGCTCAACTACATGGGTGTTATGGTCACCGCAGAGCGCGGTATCTATAACTCCCTGTGCACCATCGGCCAGAAGCCCGGTGAAGACGTAGACTTCATGGATGCCATTGAAGAGTCCACCACCAAAGGTCAGGCCCAGTAATTACCTTGTTAGCAAAAATCTCTTTCGCGAAAGCGGGAGAGGACCCCTTTTCAAATACATTTTTCCTAGAAGGAGGAACAGCATGAAATATCTCGTCCATGTCCCCGAGGGGAACCTGTTTCTTACCAAAGAGGAGATCTTCGAAAAGGTCGCAGAAGTCCTGAAGAAGTGCCCCAGCGAGTTCACTTGTGTGTATCGCGTGTGGTACGAAGGCTTCGAAGGCTGCGGAAGACCCTCCACCGAGGTCAAGAACATCATGAATGAAGCCATCGCAGCTGCCGGTTGGGAAGACATCGGTGCCATGCGTTGGGAGAAGTTTGGTCCCATCAAGCCCAGCTTCAAGAATCCCAACTACGCAGAGGCCGTCAAGGAACTCGGCGGTAAGCCCATGGTTCTTCACAAATTCCATCAGGGCAAGCACTATCAGGGTCCCGACGGAAAGATCTATTGGCTTCCCGTCATCGAGGTCTTCGATATGCGCGGCTTTGAGTGGCAGGACGGCAAGTACGTCGGCCACATGGTAGAAATCGACCCCAACTCTGAGTATGCTGCTCAGATGGTCGAAGTCAACGTTTGAGGAGGTACCCTAATGGCTAAGGAAAGAATAACTCATTCCGTCTCCGTTGCCGGCCCCATGGCTGTGCACACCGTTGACGGTGTTATCCGCCGTGTACGCCCCATCGTCCTCACCGAGGAAGATACCAAGGGCTGGGTCATCAAGGCCCGCGGCAAAGAGTATACCCCCCAGAGAAAGACCACCATGTCCCTCCTGGGCTATACCGAGAAAGACAAGACCTATTCCTATGACCGTATCAAGTATCCCATGATCCGTGAGGACTTCGTGGAGACCGCCGACGGTCAGAACCGCAACACTCAGAACCGTGGTAAGAGCGGCTATCGCCGTGCTTCCTGGGACGAGGCTCTCAGCCTGGTCGTTCGTGAGATCAAGCGTCTGCACGAGACCTACGGCAAGGAGACCATCTTCGCCTGCACTTCTTCCCACCACACCTGGGGTCTGGCAGGCTACAAGATCTCCCTGTTCAAGCGTTTCTTCTCCATGATGGGCTACACCAGAGTCATCGATAACCCCGACTCTTGGGAAGGCTTCCACTGGGGTGCTCCCCACACCTACGGCTACTACTGGCGTCTCGGCGGTCCCGAACCCTTCGATATGCTGGAAGAGGCTATGCAGAATGTTGAGACCATGATCATGTGGTCCACCGACCCCGACACCACCCGCGGCGGCTACTCCGCTCAGGAATCCGCTCTCTGGCGCTGGTGGATGAAGGAGATGGGCATTCAGTTCATCTATGTTGACCCCTTCAACAACTTCTCCTCTGTCAAGCACGCTGACAAGTGGATCGG
>JAZOBQ010000076.1:0-19409 GCA_045596005.1 Oscillospiraceae bacterium | reverse complement strand
GAATCGGGGTGCTCGGCAAAGGGCTTGCCCGTGCTTTTCAGCTGTCTGGGTACGGGGTAGTCCGTTCCGCCGAAGCGGGGCTCATCGCTGTTGAGCAAAAGCCAGAGCCGTCCGGGAGCGGGCAGACCCACCTGCAGCTCCCAATCGCGGGGGGTGAAGTTGAAGGCGCATACCACCTTCTCGCCGGAGCGGGAGGTGCGCATGAAGCACAGGCAGCTGCGGTCGGCGTCGTTGACGTTCAGCCACTTAAAACCCTCCCAGTCCACCTCGTTTTCGTAGAGGGCGGGGCGGGACTTGTAAATGCGGTTGAGCTCGCGGACAAAGCGCTGCATCTCGATGTGCTTGGGATACTCGGTCAGGAACCAGTCCACCTCGCGCTTCTCGTCGAACTCTATGAACTGGGCTATCTCGCTGCCCATGAAGTTGTGCTTCTTTCCCGGGTGGCCGTACTGATAGCCGAAAAGGGCGCGGAGATTGGCGAACTTGTCGTTATATAGTCCGCTCATCTTGTTGAGCATGGAGCATTTTCCGTGTACGACCTCGTCGTGGGAGAAGGCAAGCATATAGCGCTCGTTGTATGCGTACATCATCGAGAAGGTCAGCTTGTTGTGGTTAGTGCGGCGATAGATGGGGTCAAGCTTGAAATAGTCGAGGGTGTCATGCATAAAGCCCATGTCCCACTTGAAGTCGAAGCCGAGACCGCCGTCGTTTACGGCTTTCGTGATGCCGGGATAGGTCGTGGCCTCCTCGGCGATGCTTATGCCGCCGCGGTCACGCACGAGAGTAGTGAGCTCCTTGAGGAACTCAACTGCGCCGAGGCAGATGTCGCCGCCGAAGACGTTGGGGATATAGTCTCCGTTTCTGGCGTAGCTGAGATAGAGCATACTGCTGACGGCGTCCACGCGCAGACCGTCGATATGGTATTGGTCCATAAAGAAAGCGGCGGAGGAGAGCAGGAAACTCTTCACCGGGGACTTCTGGTAGTCGAAGATGAGCGTGCCCCATTCAGGATGGTTGGCCATCTTTTCGTCGTTGCGCTCATAGGTGGGCGTGCCGTCGAACATTCCGAGGCCGTGGGCGTCCTTGGGGAAATGCGCAGGGACCCAGTCCATGATAACTCCGATTCCGGCTTTGTGCAGGCGGTCTACGAAGTACATGAAGTCCTGCGGAGTGCCGTAGCGGCTGGTGGGGGCAAAATAACCGGTTACCTGATAACCCCAGCTGGGAGGATAGGGGTATTCGGTAACGGGCATGATCTCCACATGGGTGTATCCCATGTCAACGCAGTATTCCGCGAGGGAGTCCGCGACCTTGCGATAATTGGGATAGACCTCGTCCGCGGCTTTTTTCCATGCGCCCATGTGGATCTCGTAGACGTTGATCGGGCGGGTGAGCCATTCCTTCTTGGCGCGGGCGGTCATATAACGGCTGTCGGACCACTTAAAGCCGCCGATGTCCCAGATCTTGCTGCCGGTACCCGGGCCGGTCTCGGCGTGGAAAGCGTAAGGGTCGGCCTTCAGAACGACCTTGCCGCTGTGCCATTCGATGGCGTATTTATATATGTCTCCCTGCTTGAAGCCGGGAAGGGTGCAGGTCCATTCGCCGCTGGGCTGACGCCACATGGGCTCTGTGCCCACCTGCCAGTTATTGAAGTCACCGACAAGGCTGACGCTTTTGGCATTTGGCGCCCATACGGTGAAGCGGCACTGTCCGTCGGGCATAAAGTGCGCGCCGAAATACTCATAGGCCTTCAGGGAGCGACCCTGCAGAAAACCCTCGGGTATGGCGGCTGCGGAAGAAATTGCTTTTTCCATAATTTCCACCCCTTCTTTGAGTAGTTTTGTCGAGAGCGTAAATTAATACTAAATTATCATAGCACATATTGCAGCAAAAAAACAGTCTGAAAACAAAAATTAGTGCAATAAGAACAAATCAGCGGGGCAAACCTGCCGCAAGGGGAAAAAATACGGCCCCGTCACTGCGGAGAGTGACGGAGCCTTTTGATGCTGTGATTTATCTGGAGAAAAGGTTGAGGAGTATCTGTGCGACCTGGGCGCGGGTGGCGGAGCTGCCGGGGGAGAGGGTCGCCTTGCCCATGCCCTGCACGATGCCGCTTTCAACGGCCCAGCGCATGGCGTTTTCGGCCCAGGAACTGACGTGTCCGGCGTCGATGTAGCCGTCGAGGCTGAAGTCACTCTCAGGTTCGCCCATATAGCGCCAGAGCATGGTGACGAGCTGTTCGCGTGAAATGGTGGAGCCGGCCATGGTGCCGTCGGAAACTCCGCTTTCGACTGCCCAGTCCTGACCGACCTCGTACCAGTGATCGCCTGCAGAGGTATCCACACCCTCGAAGCGTGCGAGCATGGTCCATACCATCGCGCGGGTGGTGCTGTCGTCGGGTGCGAACTGATTGCTGCCGATGCCGTTGATTATTCCGCGTGCGGAGGCGAAATCCACAGCAGCCTCGAACCAGCTGTCTTCGGGAACATCCGTGAAGTCGCTGCTGTTGTCGATGATCTTGATAACGGCGTCGCCGCTGAGTTCGAGAGCAATACCGTTTTCGGTGAGCGCGGTTTTCTGAACAACTGTCTCGCTGCCGTCAGAGTTTACTATCACGGCGACAGTGCCGGGAGTGAGGTCGGAAACGGGGAATTCTACGCTGACTTTTTCGCTGCCCCTGAGGTCTACGGAAACGCTGGGTTCATCGGCTGCGCTGAGCTCCACAGGAACGGTGACGGTTTCGCCGCTGCCGATGTCCGCTGGGATCTCGGCGCTTATCTTGCTCACGCTGCCCTTGCTGTCGGTCACAACGGTGGCGCTGACGCCGTCGGGGGCGACGGTGGTCTCGGTGACGGTGCCGGTGAGCTTGTCGGTCACGGTGGTTGTCACGCTGCCATCGGGGTTTTCGACCTTCTCGGTCTCGGTGGAGGGAGCGGAGGGAGGTGCGATGGGTGCGGAGGGGGCGGAAGGCGCGACATAGTCCGGGTTGGGTTCTGCGCAGTTGGCGCAGGTCTCCTTGCTTGTGTCGCTGAAGTCGTGCTCCGCTTTGGGGAGGGTCTCGGTGTACTCTGCGCCGCGGAAATTATACACGGCACTGCCCTCTGCGGTGCAGCTGGGGGCGGTGGAGGAAGTGGGTTCAAGACCCTTCACGATGAGATAGGTGCCGCCCTTTGCGACGGTGAAGCTCACGCCGCCCTTGTCGGCGTCATATTCGAGCTCGCTGGCCTTGCCCTCGAAAAGGAGAAGTGCGCCGTCGAAGTCGGCAGAGGCAGGAATGGTGAGAGTGGGCTGGCGATCTTCAAATACGGAGTTGTTTGCATCAGAGATGTCGACGGTTATGCAATCATTTTCTCTGATTATCTGCACACCGCCGGGGTTGAAGTTGTCGGCCAAAGCGACAGTACTGAGGCCAAGAGCCAAAACAACGAATAAAATAACGGTAACTATCTTTTTCATCTGGGCTTCTTATCCTCCTTTTTGTCGAATTCCCAGCTGTACTGGATCTCGGGTTCGTCGCCGCCGGTCTCCTGAACGACGGAGAACTCGGTTCCGTCCTCTATCGAACTGCTGTCAAGCACCAGCTCGTCGACCTGATTTTCAAGAATCCATGTTGCAGCGGGGACGAGCAGATCGATATACAAAATGCCGGGCAGAGGGCCAAAGGTGGCGGGCATGAGGCGACGGGGGTTGGTCACGACAACCGTACCCTTGTTCTCGTAATCATAGCGGGTACGGGCGGTACGGACTCTGAGGTTTTCCGGACTGAGTTCGTTTTCGCGGTTTATTATGGTGCCGTAATAATTGCGGTAGAAATAGAATACGCCGGGGTTATCCACATCGAAGTCGATTTCGTTGTCGATGAAATCGCACTCGACCATAGAATAATCATAGGGACGTTTGCCGGCAGGGATCGCCTTGACCTGGACAGCGATCTCGTTGTCGATGAAACGGCAGGTATCCATAAGCGAGGGGATGGAGCCGTGGTCTCCCGGGCTGTCGAGGCAGATGCCGACGCCGCAGTTTTGGAAGGTGCTGCCGTAGATCTGGAAGCCGTAGCCGGTTTTGGTGGTAAGATAAGCGTAGTCAAAGCCGTCAAAGAGGCACTGCTCTATGGAGTTGACGAAGCCGGTAACACCGAGAATGGACGGAATAGCGTCGCAGAGCACCGCACAGGTGAAGGATTTGCCGTCGTAGCTCTGCTTAAGCTCGGGGTCGGCAACAAAGCAGACATCTCTGATGACGGAGAGATATCCGCCGATGCGGATTCCGGGCATGGTGGTCTTTGTGAGCTGACCGACATCTTCGTTTCCGCCGCCGGGGGTGTTTCCGCTGTCTTCATTTCCGCCGCCTTCGAGCTTAACGGTAAATCCGTTGCCGCTCTCCAGAAGCGTACCGTTTTGGAGCTTTCCGCATACGAAGATGGGGCCGTTATAAGCTCCGGTTATCTCGATATCAAAATAGTATCTGTATCCCTCTTTTTTTATTTCGCTGATTTGTACCTGGTTTTTGTTGAAAAGGGCATAAGCGGAGAAGCCTTCGGGGTCGAGAAGATCATAGAGTGCCTCCGGCGCCTCCTGACTGGTACCGTAATCAAAAAGAAGTACGTAGTATTTGATAGAGCATACGCCGTCGGGACTGTCAACTGTGAAGTTGTTGTTTGTCGGATGAAATGCGGTCGAGGCAGTCCATGTGTAGGTGTTGCCATCGTATGTGACTTCCTCTACAGTGCTGCCGGAGCCGCTTCGTGCGGAGCCTCCGACCTGAGCGCCCGTATCCCTGGGCAGATATCCCTCGCTGCCGATCAGGTGGAGACCGAGATTGCCGGAAACATTGCACTCGATAATGTCCTCGTACACAACGCAGGGCAGTCTGAGATCAACGATGAGGCCAATACCGTTTTCTATGCAGCTGAGGCACTGTGCTTTTTCTTCACCGTAACCGGCGCTTTCCATCCAGGTGAAGAATGCATTATCGCTTGCGAGCGCGTTATTCAGTTTTGCGGCGGTGTCGAGGGTGCTGCCGTCGAGCTGGATTCGGGTCTCGTCGAAGTATCTTATGGTGTAGGGCATCTCGTAGCTCTCATCACCAACGGAGAACTTGACCACGATGTCCATGGAAAAGAATTTGCCTTCTTCGGCGGAGATAATAAACTTGGGCAGAGTTGCGCCGTGATATTCCTCACTGCCGATAATCATCGTGCCGTTGCAGTCATCGTTATCGCCGACAAAGTTGGTGAAATCTTTCATTTCCCAGGACAGGTTTTTAATATGGGAATAAACGGAGGGAGGCGCTTCGGTCTGAGCATCGGTGCCGTAACCGCTCATTGCGGCTATTACCCAGCCGCCGCCGGGATGACCTCCGAGAGTCATACCGGGGGAGAGCAAAAGCAGACGGTCTCCTCCCTGAGTGTCGCCGAGGCTGATGGCGTAGTCAACTCCGTTTATGTTCACTATGGGAGTTTCGGGTCTGCTGGGAGTACCGGAGCCGTCGTCGTGGGAGCTTATTGGCAGACGGTAGTTGCCTTCGGACGTTGTAATTAAGAGCGTGCCGGAGCCAACGCCGTTTACAAGGATATAGTAAGTGCCTTCGGGGAAATCACCGCGCGATTCGCTGACGGTGACATTGATGTTGCCGCTTTCGGTATAGAACTCATAGCTCGTCATGGTGAGCTTGGTTCCGCCCTGAGCGGTGTAGAAAGTGAAGTTGTCGCCCCAATTGCTGCCCGTTTCAAGGGAAGTGAACCAGGACGAGTTTTCGTAGCAGTCTTTTGCCCAAAGGCGGTCGCTGTCCGGGATTTCGCCGCCGCCCTCGTCTCCGCCGGGATTGTCTCCACCGTCGATTTCGCTGATATTTACGGTGAGGGTGTACACTTTGCCGCCGGGGGCTGCATAGCTTATCGTTCCGGTGCCGGCATCGAGAGCCTTGAGGTCAAAGAAAGCGGACCCTAATTCGGGCTCAATATAAGAGAGCTGTAAGTTTTCGGTTGCGGAGAGCTTGCCTGCGGGAATGACACTATTTTCGCTGCCGTTATAGAAGTAAAACAGGACGGGGCCGCTGCGACTTTCTTCCATGTTCCAAACGGTAGAGTAGTCTCCGGACGGATAGTGACCATTCGTCTCGCTATAGTCCATACCACTTATGTACAGACCAACTTCGGTAGGCGTATTTCCGCCGTCTTCGTCGCCACCGCCGGGGGTATTAGTATCCTGAACAGCGGTGATGTGCAAGATGTACTGGGTGCCGTTGGCGGTTACAAACAGGTCGCCGTCGCCTGTGCCCTGTACTCTTATATAGTAGCTTCCGTCGGCGTAGCCCTCACCGGACTCAGAAACAGCAACGGAGAGCTCGCTGTTCGTGTGGAAACTGTAGCTCGTCATGGTGAGCTGGTTTCCGTTTTGAGCATCGTAGAAAGTGAAGTGGTCACCCCAGTCTTCGGCGGTTTCAAGACTGGTAAACCAAAAAGGGGTTTCGTAGCAGTCTTTTACCCAGAGCTGTGCGGGCGCATTGTCCGCCGCGCCGACGCCGAGGGCGGGGACCATGCCCAACACCATGACCAGTGCGAGGGCCAGACACAAAACTCGTTTCATATCGTATATCTCCTTCCATCCCGCTTTTGACGGGAGCATATTCGAACTTATTATATCAAAGAAACAGCACCAAAGCTATTAACAAGCTGCATACTGTTTACATAAAATTTTTATAAAAAGAGCTGGGCCAAATTTATGGGTCAGCTCTTTGCCGCGTAGGAATATGTATCACTCAAAATGTGAAGTTTCGGCATTGATGTTATTCACGCACAGATTCATGATGCTGGTTCCGTTGCCGGAGAATGTGCAGTTATCAAAGCAAAAGTCGGACTTATATGTGCAGCTGCTAAGACGGAAGCCGATGTCGTTGCCGGTGAAGCTATTGAAGTAATACTCCGGATTGTTCAGCCGCGCGTTTGTATAATTGTTCAGGTCGAGGCCGATGCCGTTTTCCTCGAAAAAGCAGCCCATGGCGATTATCCAGCCTTCGCCCTCGGCATAGGCACCGGTTTCGCAGCCGCGCAGGGTGCAGTTGTCGAGCACGACCGACTGACGGGCGAACACGCCGATGCCGCCGGGGACTTCGAAGGCTATGTTGCGGAAGCTGCTCGCGGTGGGGCCGAAGCCGTCCACGGTGTCGGTGCCGGTGAAGGTGGTGCGCACCGAGCCGTTTTCGCCGCCGAAGGTGCCGATGAAGTTTATGCTGCGTTTGGGAATGTGCAGCTCGCCTTCGTAAATCATGGGCGGCAGGAAGATGCTGACTTCCGCTTCTTCGCTCGCTTCGGCGCATATGCTGTCCACGAGCAGCTGCAGCTCCTCGATGGTATCCATAGGTGTGGTGAGGTAGGAGTAGCTTATCTGCTCGGTGGCACTGACGATGAAGGCGTGGTGGAGACGGATGATGTCGCCGTTGAGCATTTCAAGCTCCCATGTGATGTCGTTGCGGCCGTTGACAACGTTGAAATGGAAGTTGCTTGTAAGGCAGGGCTCCGGGTGCTCGGGATGGGGGGCGGGCTTGCTCATTTCGAGAGCCTGCGCACCGTCGGCAGGAACGGCGCTGATGCGCGCGTCCTTGATGAGTTTGGAAAATTCGTCATTGACAAAGGCGCTCTTATCCTTGGAAAGCACGAAGAAGTTGGCGAAGGTGCGGTAGTTTTGCTCCGCGCCGATGACGGCCTCCTCCTCGGCCTCGCCCTCGGCACAGTGTTCGATAGAATCGCGTTGTGTGAAACTTACCGCGAGATGGTAAGTTTTACCCTCGTAGGTGTAGCTGATTTCCGCGCCGCCGTTGTCATAGATATTCGCTTCGGGTGTGGGTGTAGGCGTCGGCTCGGGAGTAGGCGTCGGCGTTGGCTCGGTAGACGGCGCGGGTGTAGGTTCGGAGGGAGAGTCGGAAGACTTGGGGGCGATAAGCATGAGGGAGAATATCACCGCGACGGCGAGCACCAGGGCGAACAGCGCGCGCAGCATTTTCTTTTTCCCGGATTTGGGTGGGAGCGGGCGCTGCTTTTCTATCTGGCTTTTCGCACATTTGTGGCAAAAGGAGGCCTCGTCGGGCAGCGGAGAGCCGCAATGTATGCATTTTTTCATCTGAGTTCCTCCATGAGCTGAACGACGTTTTTGTAGCGTTTGGACGGACTTGTCATCGTGCATTTTTCGATTATGCGGCCAAGCTTGCCCTGGGCGAGCGTGTTTGACGGATGCTGCCGGGTGAGCAGTACGTTCATCATGACGCCGAGCGAGTAGATATCCGCGCGCTCATCGGTCTGGGAAAAGCCGTACTGCTCTGGTGCGGCATAACCCATGGTGCCCAGAACGCGGGTGTCGGCGGAAGAGTCGGACTTGTGCAGTCGGGATACGTCGAGGTCGATGAGCACGGCGTCGGAGCCGCGCATGATGACATTTTCGGGCTTTATATCGCGGTGGACTATACCGAGAGAATGGAGCATCCAAAGTCCGCGGCACAGCTGCAGCGCGATGTCGCGCGTTTCGGCCGGGGAGAAGAGATTTGCCTGCAGCAGAAAGTCAAGGCTGTCGCCCTGAATGTATTCCTCCAGCACGGCGGCGCGTCCGTCGCGGTCAGCGGCCTCATAGACCTGCGGGAGGTTGATGCAGTCGATGGGAAGCAGTTTTTTGTATACCTCGGCGCTGCCTTCAAACTGCCGGAAAATGAACATTTTTCCGCCGGTGTTATGGCGCAGCAGGCGGACGCTGCCGCGTTCGCTCTCGCTGAGTACACGCATGGTGCGGTATTCGGTTTCAACGGCGTGAAGTAGATAATCGTACATTTTTCCACGACCTTTTTTAAAATAGTATGCTGCCAGCTAATTGCTTTTTTACAAAAAGTCGGATAACATAAGTACATTATACGAAAAACAGCAATTTGTAAAGGTGGGAGTTAATTGGAGCATAAGAGCACGGACGAACTGAAGCAGGCTTTGATGGATGCGTCGGATCTGGATAAGTTCCTCCGCGAAAATGAGGAAAAGTTCAACCATCAGGACGTTCAGGAGCTCCTCGCGAAAATGTTTGAGACGCGCGATATGTCCAAGTCCACCCTTGCAAAGCGCGCGGGAATGAGCAACGTATATCTGCATCAGGTTTTCTCCGGCCGCCGCAATCCCTCCAGAAACCGTCTGCTGTGCATCTGTATCGGCATGGAGGCCACGCTCGAGGAGACGCAGGAACTCCTGAAGCGCAGCGGCATGGGTCTGCTTTACCCCAAAGACCGCCGCGACGCGATAATAATATACGGTCTGCTGCATAAGCAGAACCTTTTTGAGGTCAACGATAAGCTTTTCTGCGAAGACGAAGAAACACTATACTAAATATAAAAAGAGAGGGAAGCGATTCCCTCTCTTTTGAGTTTGATGAAGAAAAAGTCGGCAAGATATTTATGGCAAATATTCAGACGCTTATGTTTAAAATGAAAAAAATCCCGTCCCAAAGGACGGGATTTAATTCTCTTGTTAAATCACACAGCGCGGGTAACCTTGCCGCTGCGCAGACAACGGGTGCATGCGTAGGCATGCTTGGGGGTACCGTTCATGATAACCTTAACGCGCTTGACGTTGGGCTTCCAAGTACGGTTGGAGCGTCTGTGAGAGTGGCTCACCTGGATGCCGAAAGTCACACCCTTGTCGCAAAATTCGCACTTTGCCATCTTATGCTGCACCTCCTCGCTTAGATAAATCTGATTAAACAGCTTATTTATAATACCAGATGCAAAAAGCAAATGCAAGAAAAATTTTAAATTTTATTGAATTTTTTTATCTTTTATCACTTTGCATACTATTATTAATAAAATCGTTGCCAAAATGCCCGGAAGTGTATAAAATATAAGGATAATAATAGCCGTTTTCTGCGCTCAAGCCGCCTTCGGGCGGGAGCGGGAGGAGGAAAAACATGGACACCAAGTACAAAGTAAAGCTTAAACTCATAGTTGAAGAACATAAACTGAATGTGATCCACGCGAGCAGCGACTACGAGAACTATACTATCAGCAACTACAACGTATCCCGTCCGGCGCTGCAGCTGGCGGGCTTTTACGATTATTTCTACCCCAGCGAGATACAGGTTATAGGCAAGGCCGAGATGGCCTATCTCCGAACTCTGGACGAGGAGACCATGGAGGCATCGCTCGACCGCTTTTTCTCCCACCGCGTGTCGGCGGTCATCATCTGCAACCGCATCCCGCCCCACAGTCTTATGGTGGAGTATGCCCGCAAGTATGATACAAACCTGCTCAGCACCGATGTGCCCACAAGCGAATTTCTCGCCCAGATCATCAACACCCTCCGCACCCACCTTGCACCGCGCGAGACCATGCACGGTGTGCTGGTTCAGGTGCATGGCGAAGGTCTGCTTATCACCGGAGACAGCGGCATAGGCAAGAGCGAGACGGCGCTCGAACTTGTCAAGCGCGGTCATCGTCTTGTCGCGGACGATGCGGTGGAGGTAAGACGCATGAACCGCACCACGGTTTCCGGCTCCGCTCCCGAGATGATACGCTATCTCATGGAGCTTCGTGGTCTGGGTCTCATCGACGTACGCAAAATTTACGGCATCGGTTCCGTTCTGCCCAATTGCAACATTGACCTTGTGGTAAACTTCGAACACTGGGACTCCAACAAGTTTTACGACCGCCTCGGACTGGAGACGGAGACCACCTCCATTCTGGGTGTTGAGGTGCCCATGGTCACTATCCCCGTTGCCCCGGCGAGAAACCTTGCCATCATTCTCGAGGTCGCCGCGATGAACAACCGCCAGAAGCGCCTCGGTCACAACACGGCTCTGGAATTCACTCAGCAGCATGACTCCATGATAGACAGCGGCTGGACTTTCTGAGCAAAAATCTGCAGAAATTGGTAGGAAAGCATGGAATTTGACAAGATTTATGATGTTCTTAGCGAAAGATTTCCCGGCATAAAAATGCTGCGGGACGAAGATATGCGCCTTCACACCTCATTCCGCGTGGGTGGACCTGCGCGACTTTTCGTGGAGGCCGACAGCGAAAAGCGGCTTGCCGGCATCGTGGCGGCTGTAAAGGAATTCGGGGCAAAGAGCCTCGTGCTTGGCCGCGGAACCAATCTTCTCGTAAAGGACGAGGGCTTTGACGGCGTGGTCATCCACATGGGTGAGAGCTTCGGCGATGTTTTCGTATTCCGCGACAGCGTTCACGCCGAGGCCGGAGCGAGTCTCGCCTCGATTGCCTCCGCCGCATTGCAGCACGGACTCACCGGCATGGAATTTGCCCACGGCATACCCGGAAGTCTCGGCGGAGCATTGATGATGAACGCAGGAGCCTACGGCGGCGAGATGGCCGACATCGTGGAGTTCGTCCGCTACATGGACGCCGAAGGAAATATTCACGAGCTGGAGGCGCCCGATTGCCGTTTTGGCTACCGCCACAGCCGCTTTGAGGAGGAAGAGTGCATTATCCTCGGTGCGCGGCTGAAACTCACTCCCGGAAATAAGGAGGAAATTGCCGCACAGATGAAGCTGCTGAGCGAAAAGCGCATGGCGAGCCAGCCTCTGGATAAACCCTCTGCGGGCAGCACATTCAAGCGCCCTGCCACGGGGTATGCCGCCGCTATGATAGACGAGTGCGGACTGAAAGGCTTCGGTATCGGCGGTGCACAGGTCAGCGAGAAACACGCCGGCTTCGTAATAAACGCGGGCGGTGCCAGCTTTGAGGACGTTGCCGCCGTAATGGAGCATGTGCAAAAATGCGTTTTTGAGCGCTTCGGAGTTATGCTTGAGCCGGAAGTCAGAATAGTCGGATAATAAGAAAACCTACACTTTTTCGCATACAAAAGGAAAATGCTATGGAATTTTTGATCGTATCGGGAATGTCGGGCGCGGGAAAGAGCCGTGCGGCGGACATACTCGAAGACCTCAATTTTTACTGCGTTGATAATTTGCCCGCGGCGCTGCTGCCCAAATTCGCCGAGTTTTGTCTCGGCATGGGAGGTCGCTATGAGCGCGTGGCTCTCGTGACGGATATACGCGACCGCGGTGGCTTTGACGATATGTTCGCCGCGCTGGACACTCTCGAGACGCTCGACTGCAAGCACCATATCCTCTTTATCGAGGCCGACGTACCGACGGTCGTGAAACGCTATAAGGAGAGCCGCCGACCCCACCCACTCCAGCATGAGGTCATGGGCGTGGAAGCTGCCGTGCGGCTCGAGGCTTCCCGCCTCGGTCCACTGCGCGACAGGGCGGATTATATCATCAACACCAGCCACCTCACCCTCGGTATGCTCCAGCGCGAGATATACCGCCTTTTT
Organism: Oscillospiraceae bacterium; assembly: GCA_045596005.1. Classification (GTDB taxonomy): domain Bacteria; phylum Bacillota; class Clostridia; order Oscillospirales; family Oscillospiraceae; genus SIG459. The sequence continues at coordinate 7,090 of JAZOBQ010000076.1, read as the reverse complement.
GTCGGCGATGAGTCAAAGCGCAGCCTGCAGGTGAATGTTATGAGCTTCGGCTTCAAATACGGTCTTCCCATCGAGGCGGACATGGTGTTCGACGTGAGATTTTTGCCGAATCCCTACTATGACCCGGCGCTCAGAACAAAAACCGGCAGGGATAGGGAGGTAAAAGACCACATCTTCCGACACGAGAACGCCATGGAGTTCCTGCGCAAAATGGGCGATCTCATCACCTTCCTCGTGCCGCAGTATGTGGAGGAGGGAAAGCATACTCTCACCATCGCTGTCGGCTGCACGGGAGGACGTCACCGCTCCGTCGCCGTTGCAGAGGCGCTGAGCAGTCTTATCTCTGAGCTGGGTCAAAGCGCCGAGACTATCCACAGGGATGTGGAGAAATAAGCTTTGGAAGACTCTAAGCAAGGAAACTGAAATCAAGGAGAAATATACAATGTCCTTTTCCGGAAACGTAAAGGCGGAGCTTTGCCGCATAGGACTGCATCGCAGCTGCTGCGCCGCGGCGGAGGCCTACGGTGTGCTGCTCTATGCCAACACCTTTTCCGCCTCGGAGATAAAGATAATCACCGGCAGCGAGGAATTCGCCCAGCATCTGCCCCGACTCTGGCGCAAGGCCTTCGGTTTGAGCTTTGATGTGCAGCCGCCGGAGGACAACAAGGGAAAATACATTTTTATAATAAATGACCCGGCAAAGATCGAGGCCATTTTCAATAAATACGGCTATGATGCCCGCAGCACCCTCGTCCACCATATCAATCTCGGTGTGCTTGAAGACGAGTGCTGCCGCACGGCATTTATCCGCGGCGCTTTCCTCGCGGGCGGCAGCATAACCGACCCGGAGAAACGCTACCATCTCGAGCTTGTGACCGACCATATGAACGTAAGCCGCGAGACCTACTCCATGCTCCTTGAGATGGGGTTTGAGCCGCACGACACCACTCGAGCCGGTCATTACATCACCTATTTCAAGCAGAGCGAGGCTATCGAGGACTTCTTCACCACCATCGGCGCTGCCGGCGCCGCCATGGATATTATGCAGGCGAAGATAGAAAAGGATATGCGCAACAGTATAAACCGCAAGGTCAACTGCGACAGCGCAAACGCGGACAAGATAGTGTCCGCCGCCGCGGCTCAGCTTGAAAAGATCCGGCAGATCGACAGAGAGATAGGACTCGACGAGCTGCCGCCGGATCTGCAGGAGGTCGCTTTCCTGCGTATTGCCAATCCCGAGGCCAGCCTCAGCGATCTCGCAATGCTCTCCGATCCACCCGTGAGTAAAAGCGGCATAAACCATCGCCTGCGCAAGCTCATGGCGTTTAAGCTGGAGTGAGAAAGCTGCGAGTATTGATTTTGCAAGGCACAAAGATTTTTGCACACCCGTAGGGCGCGACGACCCCGGCGCGCCGCTGTCGGTATCGCGTCGCATCACGACACACGCCCCAACGAAAGAAAGGATCAGCCCTATGGCTTTTGTTCATCTCCATGTTCACAGTGAATACAGCCTGCTCGACGGTGCCTGCCGCATCGCCGACCTGCCTGCGCGGGCAAAGGAACTGGGTCAGAGTGCCGTCGCCATCACCGACCACGGTGTGATGTACGGTGCGGTTGCCTTCTACAAGGCTGCTCAGAAAGCCGGGGTGAAACCCATAATCGGCTGCGAAGTATATGTCGCCCCGGGCAGCCGCTTTTCGCGCGAGCACAGCATTGACGGCTCTTACAGCCATCTTGTTCTGCTGTGTAAAAACGAGACAGGCTACCGCAACCTCTGCTACCTCGTCTCCGCCGGATTTACGGAGGGATTTTATATCAAACCCCGCATCGACTGGGAGCTTTTGCGCGACCATGCCGAAGGTCTCGTCTGTCTGAGCGGCTGCGTGGCGGGTGAGATACCCCAGAAGCTGCTGCGCGGCGAATATGAGGCCGCAAAGGCAAAGGCGATGGAGCTTGCGGCTTTGTTCGAACCCGAGAGCTTCTATCTCGAGCTGCAGGACCACGGCGACATTGACGAAAAGCGCGCAATGAACGGCTTGCTTCGCATAAGCGAAGAAACCGGGATACCCATCGTGCTGACCAATGACGCGCACTATATAAAAAGGAGCGACGCCGTCAGTCAGGACGTACTTTTGTGCATACAGACGGGCAAGACTCTCGACGAGCCCGGGCGCATGAAGTTCCAGGGGGAGGAGTTCTACCTCAAGAGCGAGCAGGAGATGCTCTCGCTGCTGCCCGAGCATCCCGAGGCTGTGGAAAACAGCGCGAAGATAGCGGATATGTGCTCGTTCGACTTCGAGTTTGGCCACTATCATCTGCCCGAATTCAAGCTTCCCGAGGGCGAGACGGACTCCGCTCATTATCTCCGCAAGCTCTGCGAGCGAGGTTTTGCCGCGCGCTACGGCGAAAATGCGCAGGTCCATGCCCAGCTCGACTATGAGCTTGCCATGATCGAGCGTATGGGATTTGTGGATTATTTCCTCATTGTCTCCGACTTCGTCGGTTATGCCAAGGGCAAAGGCATTCCTGTCGGCCCCGGACGCGGCAGCGCCGCGGGCAGCGTGGTCAGCTACTGCCTCGGCATCACGGACGTTGACCCCATCAAATACAGCCTTTATTTCGAGCGCTTCCTCAACCCCGAGCGAGTGAGCATGCCCGATATCGATATGGACTTCTGTATCCGCCGCCGCGGCGAAGTCATAGACTACGTCAACCGTAAGTACGGCTCCGACCACGTGGCGCAGATAGTCACCTTCGGAACCATGGCTGCGAAAAACGCCATACGCGACGTTGGCCGCGTCATGGGTGTGAGCTACGCCGAGACCGACGCCGTTGCAAAAGCGGTGCCAAACGCGCTGCATATCACGATAAAGGAGTCGCTGCAGGTCTCGAAAGCTCTCAAGGAGCTTTATGAGGGCGACAGTCGTATGGCTGAGCTTGTGGATACCGCGCAGGCGCTTGAGGGCATGCCGCGCCATGCCTCCACCCATGCCGCAGGTGTGGTCATAACCAAACGTCCCGTTTACGAATACGTACCCCTTGCGAAAAATGACGAATCCGTCGTCACCCAGTACCAGATGACCACGCTCGAGGAACTGGGTCTTCTGAAGATGGACTTCCTCGGACTTCGAAATTTGACCGTGCTTGACGACGCGGTGAAGCTTGTTAGAAGAAGCGAGCCGGATTTCGACATCGAGAAGGTGCCGGAGGACGACGCAAAGGTTTTCGAAATGCTGCAGGCCGGCCGCACCAGCGGCGTGTTCCAGCTCGAATCGAGCGGCATCACCGCCGTCTGCACCGGTCTCAAACCCAAAAGCATAGAGGACATCACCGCTATCATTGCCCTTTACCGTCCCGGCCCTATGGATTCGATACCGAGATTCATTGAATGCTCATCAAATCCGGAGAAGATAAGCTATAAGCATCCGATGCTTGAGGATATCCTCGGCGTCACCTACGGCTGCATAGTTTATCAGGAGCAGGTTATCGAGATCTGCCGCCGCCTCGCCGGATTCTCGCTCGGTCAGGCGGACATGATACGCCGCGCCATGAGTAAGAAAAAAGAGGCGGAGATAGTCCGTGAGCGCAAGACCTTTATCTACGGCGATCCGGAGCGCAATATCCCCGGCGCTGTGGCAAACGGCATACCCGAGGACGTGGCTGGCAGCATCTATGACGAAATCCTCGACTTCGCCAACTACGCATTCAATAAGGCGCACGCTGTGAGCTACGCCATCGTGGCATACCGCACCGCTTATATGAAGGCGCACTATCCGCGCGAGTACATGGCGGCGCTGATAACGAGCGTTCTCGACAACAGCACCAAGGTCGCGGAGTATATCAGCGAGTGCCGCGACATGGGCATAAAACTTCTGCCGCCGGATATAAACGAGTCTTTTTCCGACTTCTCCGTTGTCGGCAGCGACCTCAGATTCGGTATGGCTGCGGTCAAGAATGTCGGACGCGGTTTCGTGCGCTCGCTCGTAGGTGAGCGTGAGAGAAACGGCCGCTTCACCGCCTTTGACGAGTTCTGCCGCCGTATGTATGGTCAGGACATGAACCGCCGCGCTATTGAAAGTCTTGTCCGCGCCGGCGCATTCGACAGCCTCGGATATAAGCGCCGCGCCCTGCTGCAGGTGCTCGATTCTGTCATCGACGGCATCACCAGCGCCGGCAGAAAGAATATTGAGGGCCAGTTTGACCTCTTTGGCATGAGCGAGGAGGAGGGCGGCGTTGTGAGCGAGCCTCTGCGCCTGCCCGATGTGGACGAATTCTCGCCCCAGGAGAAGATGAGCATGGAGCGAGAGATGACCGGGCTTTACCTCAGCGGTCATCCGATGGACGAATACCGCGAAAAAGCCAAGAAGATGGGCGCTGTGCGCATCGGCGCCATTCTGGAGGAACACGAAAGCGGCGTGAGTGACGGCAGCTATGCCGACGGACAGTACGCCACCATTTGCGGCGTTGTGCGTTCCTACAAGACCCGTACGACGAGGAATAATTCCATGATGGCTTACGTCACGCTTGAGGACGACAGCGGTTTCATGGAGCTTCTCTGTTTCCAGCGTGCGCTCGACAGTGGCGGCACCTACATCAAGGACAATGCCGCACTCATAGTGCGCGGTCGCATTTCCGTACGCGACGAAAAAGAGCCGCAGCTGATGGCGGATATCATCCGTCCGCTGACCGACCTTGAACCCCTGCCTGGTTTGGAGGAGAAAAAGCAGAAGAAGCTTTTCCTTAAACTGCGCAGCATCGACCAAAAGAGCCTCCGCCGCATCGAGCTTATGCTCCAGATGTTCGAGGGCAAGGACACGATGGTGCAGTATTTCGAGGATATCAAAAAGCAGCGAAGCTGCCCCTGCCTCGTGCACCCTGCTTTTGTTAAGGAACTCAAAGAGATGCTCGGCGAAGAAAATGTTGTTGTAAAGTGATTTGAATAATGTTTTGCGGGCAGAGAAAACTCTGCCCGCACGGCTTTTCTTGATTCGAATAGCCGGACTCAACCTGAAGTTTGGTGCGATTTTTGCTGCCAAAGGCTATAATGGAGCCAAACAGGAGGGTAAATCAATGGATAATATCAAAACAGGAAACCTCATACGCGAGGCCAGAAAGGAAAAAGGCTACACCCAGCTAGAACTTGCCGGGAGTCTTCATATCACAGACCGTGCAGTGAGCAAATGGGAGCGCGGTATCTGCGCGCCGGATATTGCCCTGCTCGAACCGCTCAGCGAGGTGCTCGGACTTAGCATTACGGAGCTGATAAGCGGCGAGAGAAATCCGCAGCCGGACACCGAGACGGCGGTAAAGGATACGATAAACTACTCCCGCGCCGAGCTAAGCCAACGCAGGAAGTCGGCTAGGAAAAAGACGCTTATCCTTGTGCTCACAGCTGCCCTTGTCGTTGCTGCGGTCTGCCTCGGAATAATGTGGTATAAGGGACTGTTTTACATTATCGGCCGCTACCCATCTCCCGACGGCAACACGCTCACCACCGTATATTCCCGCGACTTGAGCTATAATGAAGCGCCAAAGGAGGGTGGCTTCACGCTAAAAGACAGCGGTTATTACCGCGGTATGGTTGGCTATCTCAACGCTGAATTCAAGGGACTGTGGTGGTCTCCCGACGGAAAGAAGCAAGTGGTCAGCATGAGTCCCGTGGGCGAGGGCTGGGAGGGCTTTGGCAGCACCGTTTTGTCTCTCAGCGACTACGAGCGAAACAAAGGCTGCAATCTGGATCTTTATCTCGAGCGCGCCATTCACGGCGAGCGTTTTTTCGAGGGAGTGCCCTGGGACGGGGATAATATACCGCGCAGGTGTATTGAGTTTGAGTTCGTCCAGTGGAGCGGTGCCGACCCGGATAAGATGCTGATATATTTCTCATATCTTGACGGAGGAATGGACTTCCGCGAGGGCTATATGTGGTATGACTATGAGTCCGGCGAAATCTCCGGCGAGATGGAAATAGAGCAGGGCGAAAAGGAAACGGATTTCGTTCACAAAATGTGGGACGAGGTAATGGAATAAAAAAAGAGCCTGTTTTTTGGAAAAACAGGCTCTTTTTTCAACATTGATATCAGTCGATGCTGACGTCGTAGGCACTGATGAGTTCTCCCTCGCCCTCGGCGACGGAAAGAGTCACGCTGTCGCCGGCGTTCAGGATGGCGGCGATGGGAGCGTCGGCAACGCTCACCACATAGTAGAAGTCGTCGCCGAGAAGGCGGATATAGACATGGGTGTTGCCGTCAATAACGGCGGAGCGGATATCGTCCACGCGTCCGCTTACGGAGTTTGCAACGGGAATGTCCTCCTCAACGAGGGAGGCGTTGCTCAGAAGCTTGATATAGTTGGCCTCGCACTCGGCGACGGTGGCGCCGGTGGCAACTATCTGGTACTGCTGGACATTGACCATGGCGTACATCTTGACGAGCTCGGCATCGTCCTTGAGCGCCATGAAGTAGGTGGGCTGGCCGGAGATGTTCAGCAGCAGGGGGAAGGTGGAGACATACTCATACTGCTGCACGACGCCCTCGGCGCTGGCGCGGGCGGAATATTCCTCGGCACCTGCAACGGGGTAGAACTTGGTGTCCTTGGTGCGCTGGTTTGTGAGGATAAAGCCGATGTTGGACTCGTCGCTCATGACGGAGGTGATGCCGGTGTACATATATACGTCATCGCCGTTGACGATGTAGTTGTAACCCTGAGTGGTCTGGGTGACATTCTTCTGGCCGAAGATGGAGTTGAGCCAGCCGCTCTGATACATGCCGTGGTAGTCATACTGCTGGATGATGATGTCGGCGGTGTAAACGCGGTCGACCCATTCTGGCACCTCCTCATAGTACTGGCTCTCGCCGGTGAGGCCGTTGGTGAGAACTGCGCCGCGGATGTCGGTGCCGGAGAAAAGACCTATGCGCTTTACGATACGGGGGCTGACCCAGTAGGGGGTTCCGTCCTCATCGTTCTCAAAGTTGGCGTCGTCAAACATATAGGTGGGATACTGGAAACGCAGATGACGGGCGAGGTTGCGGCCGAAATGCTCGGCGGTGGTGTATTTGATGCAAGTCGGATCGTAGCCATGTCGTTCTGTGAG
>JAZOBQ010000075.1:0-15906 GCA_045596005.1 Oscillospiraceae bacterium | reverse complement strand
CCAGAATGTCGCCGGAATGGACCTCGGCGCCGACCATGATGATGCCGCGCTCGTCGAGGTACTTGAGTGCATCCTCGCCTACACCGGGGATATCACGGGTGATCTCCTCGGGTCCGAGCTTGGTGTCGCGTGCGTCGCACTCATATTCCTCCACGTGGATGGAGGTGAAAACGTCTTCCATAACGAGACGCTCGTTGAGCAGGATAGCGTCCTCGTAGTTGTAACCTTCCCAGGTCATGAAGCCGACCAGGATGTTCTTACCGAGAGACAGCTCGCCCTGAGCGGTGGAAGGACCGTCAGCCAGAACGCTGTTATAGGAAACTCTCTCGCCGACAGAAACGATGGGACGCTGGTTGAAGCAGGTACCCTGGTTGCTTCTGGCGAACTTGATGAGTTCGTGGTCTTTGATCTCGCCGTTATCGTACTTGACGGTAACGCCGGTTGCGGAGACCTTGGTTACAACACCGTCGCCCTCTGCGAGAACAACAACGCCGGAGTCAACGGCGCACTTGTGCTCGATACCGGTGGCAACGATGGGAGCCTGAGTGGTCAGGAGAGGAACGGCCTGACGCTGCATGTTCGCACCCATCAGTGCACGGTTAGCGTCGTCGTTCTCGAGGAAGGGGATCATGGAGGTAGCGATGGAGAACATCATACGGGGGCTTACGTCCATGTAGTCGACGTTCTCGCTGTCGAGCTCGATGATCTCGTCACGATGGCGGCAGGCGATACGCTTGTTGACGAGGCAGCCGTTTTCGTCCACAGGCTCGGTGGCCTGGCAGACGGTGTAGCGGTCCTCGATATCTGCGGTCATGTACTCGACCTCATCGGTGAGGCGGCTTGCAATGACCTTGCCGTTTTCATCGGTGACGTGCTCTATGCGGCGATAAGGGGTGATCATGAAGCCGTACTCGTTTACACGGGCAAAGCTTGCGAGATAGTTGATCAGACCGATGTTGGGACCTTCAGGAGTCTCGATGGGGCACATACGGCCGTAGTGGCTGTAGTGAACGTCTCGGACGTCGAAGGAAGCGCGCTCACGGCTCAGACCGCCGGGGCCCAGAGCGGAAAGACGGCGCTTGTGGGTCAGCTCGGCCAGAGGGTTGGTCTGGTCCATGAACTGGCTCAGGGGGCTGGAGCCGAAGAACTCCTTGATGGCGGCGGTTACGGGGCGGATGTTGATGAGGCTCTGGGGAGTGACGATGTCAAGATCCTGCAGAGTCATACGCTCGCGGATAACGCGCTCCATACGGCTGAAGCCGATGCGGAACTGGTTCTGGAGCAGTTCGCCAACGCTTCTCATGCGGCGGTTGCCCAGATGGTCGATATCGTCGGGCTCACCAACGCCGTTTGCAAGGCAGTTGAGGTAGTTGACGGAAGCAAAGATATCGTCGAGAATGACGTGCTTGGGAATAAGCTTGTCGATATTGTCGGTGATGGCTTCCTTGAGTTCCTCGCCGGAATAGTTGTCCAGCAGGTTTCTGAGGATGATGTAGCGGACCTTTTCCTTGATGCCAAGCTCGGCAGGATCAAAGTCAACATACTTGGCGAGGTCTACCATGCCGTTGGAGAACACGCGGATCTGCTTGCCTTCAACATCAAGCCATACGTCGTTTACGCCGGCGGCCTGGATGGCATCTGCCTTCTCGCGGCTGAGCAGCTCACCTGCCTCGGCGATGATCTCGCCGGTCTCGGGATCTGCAACGGGCATAGCCAGAACGCGGCCGCTGATGCGGGGAGCGATGGCCAGCTTCTTGTTGAACTTATAACGGCCGACATTGGAGATGTCGTAGCGGCGGTGGTCATAGAAAAGACCGTTGAGCAGAGTCTCTGCGGAATCCACAGTGGGGGGATCGCCGGGACGCAGCTTCTTATAGATCTCGATAAGGCACTCTTCGCGGGTCTGGCAGGTGTCCTTGTCGAAGGTGGCTGCAAGACGGATATCGTCGCCGAAGATGTCCTTGATCATCTCATTGGTGACGCAGCCTGCGGTGGTGTCGCAGCAGCTCAGCCAGGTGCTGGGTTCTTCGGGGTCATAGCGGCCCATGGCCTTGAGCAGCCAGGTCACAGGGATCTTGCGGTTCTTGTCGATACGGACATAGAACACGTCGTTGGCATCGGTCTCGAACTCCAGCCATGCGCCATGGTAAGGAATAATGGTGGTGGCATAAACGGAGATGAGAGCCTTGTCGGTGGTCTTGTCGAAGTAGATGCCGGGAGAGCGGACGATCTGGGAAACGATGACACGCTCAGCACCGTTGATGATAAAGGTACCGCCCGCGGTCATGATGGGGAAATCACCCATGAAGATCTCCTGCTCCTTGATCTCCTCAGTGGTCTTGTTGCGCAGTCTTACGCCGACCTTGAGGGGAGCAGCATATGTGGCATCGCGTGCCTTGCACTCCTGCTCGGAATACTTGGGCTTTTCATTCATGGAATAGCTGACGAAACTCAGCTCGAGGTTGCCGGAATAGTCGCTGACGGAGTCCACATCGTCAAAGACTTCCTTCAGTCCCTGTTCAAGGAACCACTTGTAAGAGTTCTTCTGGACTTCCAGCAGATGAGGCATCTCCTGGATCTCCTGAGTGCGAGCAAAGCTCTTTCTCAGGGTCTTGCCATAGTATACGTCCTTTGGCATTATGGCCTTCACTCCTTAGAATAATATTTTGGAACGCCCGGGTGGGTTGTTGATTATTTGCTAAGTGCTATTGCATTTTGCCGCCTTTATGGTAAAATGCATTTGTAGATGATTCTGGGGGACTATGGTCTCCAGTCTACATACATAGCAAGTCATTTTATCATGTCCTTGACCGGGTGTCAAGGGCTTTTTCTTTTTTAAATCAGCATAATTCAGTCTTTTTTAAGTATCCTGAGTCTCTTCCCCCGTTGAAATCAATCTTAAAAAGTGCTAGACTTGTCTTACCATATTTATGAAAGAAGGATAAGACATGACAAAGAAAAGATTCGCCACCATCGGCATGATCGTCAGCATTCTTATTGTCCTTATGGGCATTCTCGTTATCTCCGGTGCTTTCGGAGGCGACGGAGATTACCCCGGCAGCGCTCCCAGCTACTACGATTCCGGTTACGCCAGCTTCGGCGGAGACTTCTACACCTATGTAAACAACAATGCCGGCGAGGCTGCCAGCGCCGCCCGCACTACCGCAAGAAACCTCGACACCCTCAATGACCTTGCAAAAAATGTCTGCGGCATTTTCCTGATGGGCTTCGGACTCATGGGTCTTTGTGCCTTCGGCATTGTCCGCTGCAGCTACACTGCCCCCGTAGCCGTCGCCGCAAAAAGCGAAGACGCAGCCGAAGAGCCTTCCGCTCCCTGCGTGGATGATGACGCTCCCGAAGCAGCCGAAGAAGAATAAACCATATTTCATTCAAAAACCGCCTGTTTGCAGCAGGCGGGTTTTTTATTGCGTCGAAACGCTTTTTTGCTTCTGTACTTTTTGGCCTTTTGGATTTATAATTCAAAAAAAGAGCTTTTACGGAGAAAACAACATGACAGCTGCCATTTTCGGTCTTATCATAATCACGGCGCTCGGCCTTGTGATACTTCACTGCGAGGGCATCGCGGACACGCCAAAAAGAATATGTATCTGTGCGGCGCTGCTCGTTCTCGCGATGGCACTGCGCGCTTTTGCATTTGATTACCGCAGCGGAGATTATGAGACGTTTCTGTCTGAATGGGTCGAGTTTTTCCGCCTCAACGGAGGCTTCAGCGCTCTCAGCGCCAGCGTCGGAAACTATAATCTCCCCTATCTGTACTTTCTTGCCGCTTTCTCATATCTGGATGTTCCCGACCTCTATCTCATAAAGCTTCTTAGCGTATTCTTCGACCTTTTGCTTGCATGGGGCGTGGCAAGACTCGTCTACGTTTTTACTGCCGAACGCAAAAAGATCATGCCTGCGTTTTTCATAACACTTTTCCTCCCCAGCGTCTATCTAAACGGCGCTCTCTGGGGACAGTGCGACAGTATCTACGCCGCGTTCGCTGTATGGAGTATTGTATTCGCACTCAATGACCGTCCCGTCCTCTCGGTCATAAGTGTCGCACTCAGCTTCGCATTTAAGCTTCAGGCTGTGTTCATCATGCCTGTTTTCCTTATCTTTATTTTCGCTCGCAGAATGAAATGGTACCATCTCGCCGCCTTTCCCCTCACCTATATTGTCACCGCTCTCCCCGCAATCGCCGCAGGCAGACCTTTCATAGACACGATACTTCTCTACTTTGACCAGGCGGAAACCGTAGGCAGTTCACTCAATTATAACTCCCCTTCCGTCTTTGCCTTTATCCCCTGGAATGTTGAAGTGGACAAGGAGCTGTTCAGCATGGTCGGCATAGTCGTTGCATTTGCCTTCCTTTTCCTGCTTTTCCTCCACTGCTGGCTGCGCAGGGATAGCCTCGATGACCGTACACTGCTCATCTGTTCTCTGCTCATCTCCCTCGCTGTGCCTTATTTCCTTCCGCACATGCACGAGCGATATTTCTTCATCGCAGATGTGCTCAGCCTTGCTCTGGCTTTCGTCATACCGCCGCTGTGCTTCGTGCCGGTTTTGGTCAGTTTCGGCTCGCTCCTTGGATATCACGCCTATTTGAAAATGCGCTTTCTTATGCCCATGAGCTACGGCGCCGCCGCTCTTCTTCTCGGCATCGTTGCGCTGCTCATCAGCCTTCTGACAAAAAGTCCGAAAAAAATTTCAAAAAAGTGTTGACAAATTCGATTTTCTTGCTATAATAGCTCTTGCACTGCGAAATGCGAGAGTGCTGGAACAGGTAGACAGGCACGTTTGAGGGGCGTGTGTCAACCGACGTGGGAGTTCAAGTCTCCTCTCTCGCACCATAACTGGACACCAGTTTTGATACAATGAGTATCGAAGCGGGTGTCCAGTTTCTTTTTGCAAAAGTCCCTATTTGCAAGGGTTTTCATATACTTTTTAACGATAACAGGCTCTACGGTGGTTCTGAAATGGTCACCGTGGAGCCTGTTCCGCTTTATCCCTCTATACCATTTAACGAAAAGTCTGTGGGGTGTGCACATTTTCTATTTACGTCTGATGAATTTTATTGTAAAATTTGAATGCATAATATTGCATTATTGAGCAATCAAAAAATCGATTATGGTAGGATAGGAGGAATAATTATGGGGTTATTTGATGCGATTATTAAGAAAAAGCACAAAAACACAACAAAGACTATCACAATACCGGAAACGACTGAGCCAGAAGCATCTGCATCTACGACCAGAGAGCTATCTCCGTATAATCACTTTCAAGCAGCCATGAACGAGGACGACCCTATCCGGCGCAGAAAAGAGATTGAAGCCATCACTAACCAATACTGGCTCTCCCGCCTGATAAAAGAGGGCAAATACGAGACGGATCGGGTGCAGGCGCTGAACCAGCTCAACGATCAGAACATCCTGCTGGAGATCGCCGCAGATGGCAGCAATCTTCCCAAGATACAGAGCTTGGCACCGGACATGCTGGATGATATTCCCCGTTTTCGGCTTATTGAAAAGCCCTATATCTCCGAGGCGGACAAGTGCCGCGCCGCTGCCAAAATTTTGGATACGAAGCTGCTGACGGAAATTCTTTTACGGGGAGGTTTTGGGCGCACGGTAAATCTCACCGCTGCCCGCCGCCTTGAACTCATTGCGCCCGAGGAGGCGAAACACTACGAGGACATCATTAACTTTTTGCGGAGAAAGTTCTAATTTAGTGCGGCAAGAGGAAGGCTGAAACGGTAAAGCTTAGATGGCGGTGCACGTTTTAACGATTCCCTATACCTTTTAACGATTTGTCCAATGGGTGTGCATTTCGTATCAGAATAGGTCCCTACTTTCAGTGAAAAGCTTCGACGCGAAAGCGTCTGAGCTTTTTTGTTTTTATCCGCAAAAAACGGGGACTGCCGATCAGTCCCCGTTTTCCCATACCGATATATATGTCCTTTCAAAGGGTGTTTTCATATATTCCTCGAGTTCCTCGGCTCTGAGTTTAATTTTGCCGCCTACGGGCTTGGGCATGGGGTCTATGACGTCAAAAACGCCGTCATTCTCGCCGTAAAGCAATATCCAGTGCATGACCATATCGTCTTCCCCGCCCTCTCCGGGTATAAAAACCTGAGTAATGACGAGTCCTCCCTTTTCCAGTTCCGACTTCAACTCGTCGCAACCGAAGTAATGTCCACGCAAAGACTCAAAAGACTTGTCCGGCAGCTTTTTTATAGCCTTGATATTTTCCGCCGCCTCAAGCCACGTCTTATGCTCGGCGAGAATTCGCCTGAATTTTTCTTCTTCAAAATAGTTTCCATGATTTTCGAGCAGATTTTCCGATGCGTGGACGATCTTGACATTAAGTCGCTTACTGAGACCCTTACTCAGAAGCACATAAGCTATCCTGGCCCCCAGAGTACCCGGAGTGGACTTCGCGCCGTAATCCCTATAATATCGCGCTTGGTTGCCCTTGCTTGCAGACTCCAGTCCAAAGGCATCGAGCGCCATCAGAAGGCAGCATATTCCGCAGGTTTCGAGCGTCCGCTGGTAGTGGTATTCCGGTTTTTTCATTCCGATCACCTCTTAGCTTTGATTTTACTCCATATGGCTGCCGCTGTCAAAACATTGTCATAATTTGCATTTGCTCTCCCCTGCCCTGTTATGCTAAAATAAGCGCAGGCAGCAATATTAGAGATACATAGAGCTTCGGCACTAAAAAATATCCCACCGTCACTCCTGAAGTATCCCGGAGCAACGAGCTGCCAAAACAAGAATATCATGCTTGCAGAAAAAAATTTGCGGAGGCTTTACCGAGAAAGCCTCCGCCTTTTTTTATTTCAGAATATGAAGCCTGCAAGCAGCGCCGCAGCCGAGGCTGCCAGAGCCACAACTATAAGCGGCAGTTTGAAGTAAGCCAGAACAACGGCCACTACCGCACCGATAACGGATGTGAGAACATCGCCCGTTGCGTAGAAAATGGCGGGAATGGTCATCGCGGAGAGCACCGCATAGGGTATGTAGTACAGGAACGAACGGATGAAGCGGGACTCTATCTTTCTGCGGAAAAGCGTAAAAGGCAGCATGCGGATAAGATAGGTAACACCGGCCATCACGGCGATATAGATGGCAATACTCATGTCTTCTCCACCTCCTCATCGGGAATGGGGAAAAGCCATGCGCCGAGCAGCGCTGCGCCAACAGCGCTGATAATAATTGCGAAACCGCTGGACACCGCAGTGAAAACATAATAGAAGAGAATGCTCAGTACGGCGGCCACAGCCACGACAAAAAGTACGCTTCGGCTTTCGCGCGCAGGGGGAATTATTATAGCGAGGAACATTCCGTATAGCACAAGACCCATCGCGTCGGTGATGGCCTGCGGAAGAATGCTGCCCGCAGCCGCACCTAGCAAAGTGCCAAGGCTCCATCCGAGCGCGGATATGAGTATAAGTCCGTACATATATATCGGCTGGATTTTCCCGTTTTGAACACTTGAAACGGCAAAAATCTCATCGGTAATGCCGAAAGCCACTATCATGCGGCGCGGAGTATTGAATTTTTCATCCAGCTTCTGCGACAGCGAAAGCGCCATCAGCGCGTAACGGAGGTTTATGACAAGCTGGGTCATTATCATCTCTACAAGTCCGCCGCCGGCCGCGATTATACCGACGCCGGCCGCCTGACCCGCGCTCGTAAGATTGGTGATGGAAATAATAACCGTTTCAAGAACGCCTATGCCGAGTCGGACGGACATGATTCCAAAGCCAAAGGATACCGACAGATATCCGAGTGCAATGGGTATGCCGTGATACAAACCCTTTTTGAAAAGCGAATTCAAGGATAACAAACCTTTCATAATTGGAATTCATATATTTTAGCACGATTCACAGAAAAAGCCAGTACCTTTTAATATTTTTACAAAAGTTCTGAAATAAAATGAATATTTTGCCTGCAACCGAGGAAAAATATGTGCACAAATCCACTTATGTGAGGTCATCATCATGAAGAATCTACAGCGTATCTCTTTAATATGTCTCGCTGCGCTCCTTTCTTTCGCACTCGCATTTTCCGTCTCGGCCGAGGATGGGGTGCTCATAGCGGAAAATCTTGAGCTCAGCACCTATCGCGGCGTAGCCGTGGGCGGAAGGCTGTCCGTTGCCGACACAGGCAGCGAAGTCATCGGCTTTGAGATCACAACTCCTCCCGTAAAGGGCAGCGTTGAACTCAGCGACGACGGCTGCTTCATCTATACCCCCGACAACGGAAAAAAGGGCAAAGATTACTTCGGCTACAAAGCCATAGACGCCGAAGGCAATTATTCTCAGGAAGCCACCGTTATTATTAAAATCATGAAGCAGAAGACCCGCGTGACCTACGCCGACATGGACGCACATCCTTCCGCATGGGCCGCTGTCGCGCTGGCGGAGGAAGGTATTTTTACGGGTGAAAACCTTGCCGGCGAATACGTATTCCGTCCCGACGCAGAGCTCACACGCGGACAGTTTCTGACCATGTGCATGCGTGCAGCCGGCACGGATCTTATGTACGACGTCAAGGACACCGGCTTTGCCGACGATGAGAGCATCGCCGCATGGGTCAAGCCTTATGTCGGCACAGCTTTCAGTCGCGGATATATCAGCGGCTATGAAAGTGAGGACGGTCTCGTTTTCGCAGCGGACGAACTCATCTCCGCAAGCGAAGCCGCCGTCATGCTCGACAGTATCCTCTCCATCACTGACGCCGTCGCGGTATGGTACAGCTATGACGAGCTGCTGCCCGCATGGGCGGTGCAGTCGGTCGCCAATCTCTCCTCCTGCGGCATTTGCCCCGACACGCTTTCATTCACCGACGAAACTCTCAGTCGGGCCGAGGCCGCCGAGATGCTCTGCGGCGCTATGGCAGTTTCCGAAAGCAGAGGCTGACAATCAACAACGAAAAAGCTGTGAAGCCAAAACGCTTCACAGCTTTTTTTACTTCTTCAATTTATCCGCCAGAGCCTCGTCGGCTTCAGCGAGGATGGTGGAATAATCGGTGTAGATTACCATTCCGGGGAGCGAGCCCTGAGGCTTTTTCACGAACTTGACACGGGTATAGTCTACACTGACCTTGCCTCCGGCGGAAGCCTGGGAATGCAGCGCGGCCAAACTTGCCGCCTCGGCAAGAGTTGTCTCGTCCACTTCTTCTCCGGCGCAGCGGATTATGACGTGGCTGCCGTGTATTTTCTGGGTATGAAGCCAGATATCGCCCTTGTGGGCCGTTTTGAGCGTCAGACGGTCATTCTGGGTGTTGGAGCGACCGACAAGGATCTCATAGCCTCCCGAGGACATATAGCTCAAAGGTGCGGATTCTTTCACACGCTGCTGCTTGCGTTCGTTTTTGCGTGCTTTCACATAGCCCGTCTCCGTAAGCTCGCGCCGTATATCCGCAATATCGCTCTCGCTTTTGACGCGGTCTATCTCGTCAAGAACGCTGCTGAGATATTCCTCGTCGCGGCTGTTTTCCGCTATAAGCGCGGTGAGATAACGCTCGGCTGTCTTTGCCTTGGTGTACTCTTTGTAATAGGCCGCAGCGTTCTGCTGGGGGGTCTTGAGTCTGTCAAGAGGAATGGTCACACTTGGGTAATCTTCCTCGTAAAAATCCTCGACAGTCATTGAATCGGCGCCGTTTTTCGCCCTGTACAGGTTTGCTGTTATGAGGTCTGCCCAGCGGCGTTTTTCGTCGCGCTTCGCTGTTTTCCTGAGTTCCTCGCGCTGGAGTTCCAGTTTTCTGTGAACGCGGTCACGCGCGGTTTTGACAGTCTTGCGGAGGCTCTGGGTCCTGCGGTGGAGGTCTTCGGCCTGACTGCGTCGGGTGTAAAAAGCGTCAAGCAGCTCGGAAAAACTTCCGAAGCGCTCGCCCTCCATTTCGCTGCCGTACTGTGATATGCGCATGAAGCTGAAATCCTTCGGCTTGCCGCCGGAAATGAGCATATACGGTTCAAATTCTCCCTTGAGCACAGTCTCCGCCATTGCGTCCATTGCCACCGGGAGATTGTCGGTATCTCCGTAGCAGCGATGTACTATTTCCCGGCAAATTATAGGCGACAGGCAGGAAAAAGAGTCCAGAAGCCATTTTTCCGGCGCTCTCTGCCCGTCATAGCTGTTCCATATTTCCCTGCGCTGCTCACCGGAAACAGCGAAGAAATCCGGCTTTGTCTGGCTTATGGGCAGGCGGTAGATAAGTCCGGGCAACACCTGGCGTATGGCGCTCATCTCCGCATCCACACGGCGCAGGCAGTCGATTATTATACCCTCGCCGCTGACAAGGATGATGTTGGTTCCTCGGCCTATCATCTCGACAACAAGCTGTTTTTTCACGGCAAGACCCATCTCATCATATCCGTCAAGCTCGAAAATAATAATCCTCTCGCGCTCGGGCTGGTGCAGAGCAGATATACGTGCACCCACAAGATGCTTGCGCAGAAGCATACAGAACATGGGCGGCTGTGCGGGATTTTCATACTTGGCATCGGTGAGATGCACGCGCGCATTTCCGACGCCGCCGCAGATGGCAAGTCGGACATTGCCGAGCGGAGAACGTATACTCAAAAGCACGGTATCCCGCTCCGGCTGCTGCACCTTATCGATTTTTCCTCCCACGATCTGAGCACGAAGCTCAGATGTGAGTGCGGATACTGTTACACTGTCAAGAGGCATTATTCTTCCTCCATGATAATGGCGAAAAGCTCATTGAGACGCTCGTGGCGCGCATTGAGATAGAGCCAGCCAAAAAGAGCTTCGAGTCCCGTTGCGGCGTGGTATTGGGAAATATCCGCGTTTTTCGGCACGGAATTGACCCTTGTATTTCGGCCGCGGCGGTACACGCTCTGTTCTTCATCCGTAAGCTTCGGCAGTATTTTCGCAGCTGCTTCAGCCTGTGCTGGTGCGGATACATACTTCACCGTCTCGCGGTGGAGTCCGCCGGAGGTGCTGCGTCCCGAGCAGATCAGCCTTGAGCGAACCATAAGTTCATATACACAGTCGCCTATGTGGGCAAGTCCGAGATTGGATATTGCCCTGATCTCAGATTCGGAGAGCTTTATGTTCAGATAATCTGTCATTGATCAATCTCCCAATCTTCCTCAAGACTTTCTTCTTCAAACATATCCATCTGCTTCGGAGCCTTTTCAATGGGAGCAGTACCGTGCATCATCTGCATTTCCTGCCACTGTTCCTTTGTTATGAGTATCTGGCGCGGCTTGGAACCCTCATAGGGACCGAGTATGCCCAGTTCCTCAAGCTGGTCAACTATTCTGGCCGCTCTGGAGTAGCCGAGCTTAAGACGGCGCTGGAGCATGGAAACACTGGCCTGCTTGGTCTCGAATATGACCTCCGCGGCCTGAGGCACCAGCTCGTCATACTGGTTCTTTTCCTCGTGTCCGCTCTCCGCCGCCTTGCCGGAATCACTTCCGCCACTCTTGCTCTCGGCGGCTTTTTCCACGGCAGCCATAATATCGTCGTCATACTCTGCATTGGAATACTGCTTCACAAAGTTGACGATTTCTTCTCTCTCCTCGTCGCTTACAAAGGCGCCCTGAATTCGTCTGGCTTTGCCGACGCCGACGGGTGAAAACAGCATATCGCCGTTTCCGACCAGCTTTTCTGCGCCGGACTGATCCATGATGATTCTCGATTCCAAAGCGCCGCGGACGAACATGGCAATACGGCTGGGGATATTGGCCTTCATGGTACCGGTGATAACGTCGGCAGAGGGACGTTGGGTGGCAATTATGAGGTGCATACCGCTGGCGCGGCCCATTTGTGCCACGCGGCATATGCTTTCTTCCACTTCATGGCTTGCGACCATCATAAGGTCTGCAAGCTCGTCGATGATGATTACCACCTGAGGCAGAGTGCTCTCACCTTTGCGCTTGCGAATAGCATTGTAGCCTGCCAGATCGCGTGCGCCTTCTTCGGAGAAAAGGCGATAACGCTTGAGCATCTCAACAACAGCCCACTGCAGTGCACCGGCCGCTTTCTTGGGATCGGTCACGACGGGGATATAGAGATGGGGTATGCCGTTATAAATGCCCAGCTCGACAGACTTGGGGTCTATCATTATAAGACGGACTTCCTCGGGCGTGGCCTTGTAGAGAAGGCTGAGGATGATGGTGTTCATGCATACGGATTTACCGGAACCGGTGGTACCGGCGATGAGCAAATGAGGCAGCTTTGCGATATTGCCGCAGACGGATGTGCCGCCGATATCCTCGCCTATTGCGAATGTCAGCTTGCTGGTTGCGTCGCGGAATGCGGGAGACTCGATAATGCTGCGAAGGTAAACGGTGGAAACTATCTTGTTCGGCACCTCGATGCCCACAGTGGCGATCATGTCGGGGATGGGCGCAATACGCACGCCGCTTACGCCGAGTGCAAGCGCGAGGTCTCCGGCGAGGTTGGTTATCTTACTGAGCTTCACACCGGCCTCAAGCTCGACATCGTATCTGGTAACGGATGGACCGCGGGTGATGTCGGTGATGGCGGCGTTTACGCCGAAGTTATTGAGCGCTGCCTGCAGACGCTCGCGGTTGAGCGCCATTTCCTCCCTGCCGTCAACAGCACTGCCGCTGCTTTCGTTAAGCAGGCTTATGGGTGGGAAGTGATATACGCCGTGATCTTCGGAATTTTTCTCCTCGACGGCCTTGGTGACCTCGTCCGTCTCCTTTGCGATATCGGCCTCTGCAGCCGCGCGTTTGTTGATTTTGGGAGTGGGAGCCGGCTGAATGATCTTGACGCGTTCATTCGTAGCCTCGCTGCTTTTAATCTCGAGAGGTTCCACTCCGGCGATCTTTGCGGCCTCTTCAATGCTGAGAGGTTTGACATTCTCGGTCGGACTTTCCGGTTCACTGCTAACGGAAGGATAGGTCACAGCAGGCACAAAGTCTTCGGGACGGCTGGCCTCGGCAAAGATCTTTCCTGGCGTTTTGACTCTGGGATTTGCATTGAAAAATCCCTGTCTGTTTTCCTCATAGCTTTCGTCAGGCTCGTCAATATCCATGGGGATATCTATTGCCTTGCGGCGGAGCTTTTCAGCCCCGGCCTTGTCGATGACAGGTTCTGCCGCGCTTGCGCTCTTCTGCTTTTTCTGGCGGCTGAGCTTGTGGGCGGAATTATCGGGGTCTGCGAAAAGAGGAGGCTCGGCATCCTCGTCGTCACAGTCATAATCAAGTTTTTCGCGGTCTCTTATCTTGCCGATAATCATCGCGGGTGTGATGCGGAAACCTACCATCAAAAGCGCTATGAGCGCAAAGATAAATACAGGTACCGCTCCCCAAATGCTGAACATTGCCTCAAAGCCGATGGCAAGGAAACCGGAAATAAGTCCGCCGCCGTGCATAGCGCTGCCTTCAGAGTATATGGTCTTGAATGCCTCGGCGAATTTGGAGAAATCGGGTTCGTATTTGGCGAAAAACAGGTGGCATAGTGCTCCGAAAATCACAGGAACGAGCACAAGACATATGCTTCTTGCCTTCACCGGTCTGCCGCGGTGGAAAGCGAGAATTACGGCGCAGACTATGAGTACAGGAGGCAGGATGTAGTAACCGTAGCCGATGAAGCCCTTTATTGTGCCGCAGAAATATGTAATAAATATCGCGTCGACATTAAAGTAGCCTATCAGAGAGAAAAGTCCGACGAAAAAGCACACAAGCGCCCATATTTCGCGTCTGATGGGACGGGAAGCCTGAGCATGCTTGGCGGCAGAAGACTTGCCTGCGCCCGATTTGGAAGATGCGGTTTTGGAAGATGCGCTCTTGGTGGGAGCAGACTTGGAGCCGGACTTGGAGGCGGAAGACTTTCCGCCCGTGTTGTTAGCTTTTGTAGCCATTGAAGTTCACCTCAAAGAACTATAGTAAGAACGATGGTGGCAACGCCGACCACCCAGCAGTAGAAGGAGAATCCGCCGAAACGCCCCTTCTGGGAAATATAGCGCAGGAGCATCAGGCAGAAATAACCGGACACCATGGCAACGAGCATGCCCACTAGGTACATGGGCATCATCCCGGGTTCGATACCGGCTTCTACAGCATCGGCAATGGAGAGGATATTTGCTCCCAGAATTGCGGGGATGGAAAGCAGGAAAGAGAATTTTACCGCGAAACGGCGGTCAAGACCCGTTGCGATACCGGCAGTAATGGTAGTACCGGAGCGGGATATGCCGGGAACAGTCGCGAGAGCCTGGAAAGCGCCAATGATGAGCGCATCGCGCACACGCATTGTTTTCTCGCTCTTGTTTCCGCGCGGAAGTCTGTCGGACACAAACAGTATCAATCCGCAGAAAATAAGCGCAAAGCCGATGAACATGGTGTTGTTGTAAAGCGCCTCCACCTTGTCCTTAATGGGCAGGATGAGAAACAGAGGCAGCGTTGCAAAGAACATCATGATGAGAAGTCGCACGGCGGGATATTTCTTCTTCTCACCGGGCACGGGATGACCCGCGGTTTTTACATAGTCAATACCCTGTGTGATTATATCCATAATATCTCTGCGATAAAACACGCATACGGCGATGAGAGTTGCAAGATGGAGCAGAAGGTCAAAAAACACATGACCGCCGTCTTCCATCGTGTTCAGTCCGAGAAAGTTCTGAAATATGGACAGATGTCCCGAGCTGGATATGGGCAGAAATTCCGCCACACCCTGCACAAGGCCGAGAAAAGCTGCGGATAAGTAAGTCATTGTATTCCTCCGATTATGTAAATTAGTAATATTTATCTCTAACCAAGATATATTAGCACATATTTCATAAAAGCACAAGTGATAGTGGGAACAAAGTTTACATAATTTTATGTTCTGCCGCCGTTTCACGGAGGAGCTGCGTCAGCTCCCCCTCCCCATTTCTCCGTGAAGATAGTCCAGCGCATCGGAAAGCGAACCGACGCTGTCTATGAGTCCGCAGTCCACTGCTTCAGTGCCGGAAAGTACCGTGCCCATATCATTTGCCATGTCATCGCGGCCATGCATATATTCCAGCAGTCTCTCTCTGCCTATAGCCGAATGAGCTGTGACGAAACCCACTATTCGCTCCTGTATGCGCGAGAAATAGTTATATGTCTGCTCTGTACCTATCACCACGCCGGTCAGACGCACCGGATGTACAGTCATCGCTGCAGACGGCACTATAAAGCTGCGCTTTGCGGCAACCGCGAGCGGAACGCCTATGCTGTGGCCTCCTCCCAGCACAAGTGAGGCAGTTGGCTTGCGCATACCGGCGATGAGCTCGGCTATGCCGAGTCCGGCGTCGACGTCGCCTCCTGCGGTGTTGATCAGAAACAACACGCCGCCTATATCTTCGGATTCCTCCATCGCGGCAAGCAGGGGCATAAGATGCTCATACTTTGTGGTCTTGCTGTCTTCCGGGAGAAGCTGGTGTCCCTCCACTTGGCCGATAATCGAAACGCAGTGAATACCGCCCTTTTCACCCTCGGATATTCCCAGTTCTTTAAGAGCGTCCTGCTCTTTGTTCTTGTCGCTGTTCATAAAAAATCCCTCCGACTGCCAGTTTCGTCTAGTCTTTGCAGTCGAAGGGATTTTTATTAGTTTTTATTTATTCGGAGCCTGTGCTCAGCTTTCGTAGATTGCCTTTACGCCCTTGTAGGTCATATAGGTGTCGAGCTTGGAAACGAGCTCCATCGGAGCGTGCATGGACAGGACGGGAACACCTGCATCGACAGTCTCAATATTGCGGGTTGCCATATAGCATGCAACTGTACCGCCGCCGCCCTGGTCGACCTTGCCCAAGGTAGCCATTTGCCACTGCACACCTGCGTTATCCAAGGTGGTGCGCACATGCTGCATTGCCTCAGCGGAGGCATCGCTGGCGCCACTCTTACCGCGAGAACCGGTGTACTTGCAGATCGCCATGC
>JAZOBQ010000074.1:0-3899 GCA_045596005.1 Oscillospiraceae bacterium | reverse complement strand
GGTGGTCTTGCCGCTGCCGGTTTTTCCGACGAGACCGACGTTCTCGCCTGCGGATATAGTAAAGGAGACACTGGAAAGCACATCGTATTCGCCGTCGGGGTAGCGGAAACTGAGGTCTCTGAACTCAATGTCGCCGCGGGGCTCGGAAAGCTCGCTTACGCCTTCGGCATCGCACACATCGACCTTCGCGTCGAGCAGCTCGCTTATGCGGGCGAGGCTCGCCTTGCCGCGGCTGGTCATGTCTATGAGCTCACTGACTGCCATGATGGGCCAGACAATGGTGGTAAAATAGCCGATGAATTCCACGAGCTGACCGGCGTTGAATTCGCCCTTCCAGACGAGATAGCCGCCGTAGCCGAGGATGACGCAGATGACGCTCTCGACAAAGAGCATGACGAGTATGCGGAAAAGTGTGGCGGTGCGGGTGAAGTCAACATTGGCAAGCTCGTTTTCGCGGTTGAGCTTTTTGAAGGCGAGCAGCTCCTTGGACTCCTTCACGAAGGCCTTCACCACGGCGATGCCGGAAAAGCTCTCCTGAGAGAAATCGGAAAGAGAGGAAAAGGCCGCCTGACGGGCGCGCCACTTTTGGCCCATGCGCTTGCCGACAATCGTGCTGCTTGCGAGTAGGAAGGCCATAGGAATGAGGGCAAAGCAGGTGAGCAGGGGATCCATGCTGAACATCTTTACCAGGGACATACTGCCCAGAATCACAACATCAAGGAACATGAGAATGCCGCTGCCGTAGCAATCCTGAACAGTTTCGAGGTCGTTGGTGAAAAGGCTCATGAGGTTTCCGACTTTGTTGACCTGGTAGTACTGGGTGGAAAGGCCGCGCGCATGGTCAAACATAGCGTTGCGCAGGTCGGTCTCTACCTTGATGGCGGAGCCGAAAATGCAGATTCGCCAGAGGAAACGGCCGAGAACTATGAAAATGATTATGAAAAGGAGCGGCATGCAGATGACATCGAGCAGAAAGTCCATGTCGAAAGCTTTCTGTACACCCTCATGCATAACATAGCCGTCGTTCATGCCGTTGATGACCATCTGATAGAGATTGGGTATCAGCAGCTGCAGATAGTCCACGGCAATAAGCGCGACCAGACCGAGCAGCAGCCAGAGCGCATATTTGAAATAGTAGCGGTTTATGTATTTTCCGAATATCATATGAGCAGGCTCCTTGAAAAACAAACAGTTTTATCATTATACTACAATAATTCGCAAAAGTGAATACAGTTCAAAAATAATTGAGCTATCGCAATTTGGGTAAAAAATATGCGCCGTACCGGTTCTTGCTGCGGTACGGCGCAAAAATTTATTGTTCTATCCCGCTGAAATTGAGCAGAAGCTGCGCAAGTTCGGCGCGTGTACAGGCATTTTTCGGCGCGAGCATTCCCTCGCCGCGCCCCTGCATGAGTCCGGTTTCCACGGCCCAGACAAGGGCAGATTCTGCCCATGGACTGATCGAAAAAGCATCTTTGAAGCTTCCGAGCTCGGCTGCAGCCTCGGGAGAGCCGATGCTGCGGTGGAAAAGCGCGGCTATTTGTTCGCGCGTAACAAGGTCGTTCGGTCCGAAAAGACCATTGCCGTAGCCTTCCGCGATGCCTTCGGTGGCTGCCCATACCACCGCGTCGCTGTACCATGTGCCGTCAGGAACGTCGGCAAAGGGACTTTTCCCGCTGACGGAGGGGGAGCCTGCCGCGCGGTGTAGCGTGGTGAGCACCATGGCTCGCGTTGTAGGCTCGTTGGGCGCAAAGTGCCGGCTGCCCACGCCTCGCATGAGTCCTTCGCTCAGCACATAGTCCACGGCCTCGCTGTACCATGCGCCGGGAACGAGGTCTTCGTAGGCGTTGGAAGGCGAGGTCTTCTCCACGCTTACAGTTCCCGATGCGAAACTCACCTCCACGGCTGTGGCTTTTTCGTTTGTGACGTTGCCCTTGCTGCCGTTTGCAAGGTCGGGAATTATCTCGTAATTTCCGTCTGCATCGCTGAGCACCAGAAACTCCAGCTCGGCGAGCGCAAAGTCGCCGCTTTTGTTGCTGCCGAGCAGCCAAGAAAAGCGGGAGGAAGCGATGTTGGCGCTGAAGCTGCCGGCTGCGAGAGGCCTTATCTCCACGAGCTTCAAGGCGCTTTCGTCATAGCTGAAGCTGATGGACGCACCTGAAATTCCGGGAGAATTGCTTACGGAAAGCTCCAGTACAATGCTGTCGCCCGTTTTCGCCTCGGCACTGCTCAGGGAGAAGAGAGGCTTTTGCGCGGCAAAGACTCCTGATTGCATCGAAAGCAGCAGACTCAAGGCAAGAAAAATGCACAGAAGTTTTCTTATGATCTTCATATCTTAACCGTTCTTGAGATCGTTGATGAGGTCGAGCATGGGAAGAATGTCGTCAGCACCCACGCGGCCGTTTTCGTTTATGTCAGCGACGGCGAAGTTGAATACCAGCACGTTGCCTTCGTAGGCAAGACCGTCTGTGAGAGTGTAGTTGCCGGCAAGGTAGTTGTGGAGAGCCTGTGCGTCGGTGATATCCACGCTTCCGTCGTCGTTGAGGTCGCCGAGGGCGAGAGTGAGGGCGGCGGTGGTGTAGACTGCGCTGCTGTTTTCGCTGTCTATGACCCAGCTGCTGCTGTCGCTGTCCATTTTCAGAGTGAAGCTCAGAGCCTCGTAGCCGATGGCCTTTACGGTGCAGCTGTAGCTTTCGGTTGCAGAAAGCTCAAAGAGGCCTTCACTGTTTTTGGAAACGGTATTGCCATCGGAGTCTTTTACGGTAATATCCGCACCGTTGACTCCGCAGCTGATGCTTACGCTGTAAGTGCGTGCGGTTGCTGTGTAAACGGCGGTGTATTCTATGTTCTCGGAACCTTCGTCGCTGGTGTTTTCCCAGTTGGAGAAGGTGTAAGTATAATAGGTGTCGGCCTCGCGTACGGGATTCGTGCCGACGTAATCGTGCTCGGCACCGGGTTCTATCTCTGCACTGTAGAGCGTGTCGCCGTCGTGATCTTTCCAAACCACGCTGACCGTGCGTTTTTCAACAGTGACAGTACCGGGAGTAACGGTAAAATCAACGGGCGTATTGTTCGCGCCGGTGTACATCTCGCTGTTTGCCTCGTCAATGCTGACTGTATACACGCCGACTGTGTCGCACTTGAAGCTGATGGTGGCGAGAATGCTGCCTGCGTCCAGATTATTGTCGTAGGAAAATGAAATGGTGCCGTTGTTGTTCCTGTTGACTGCACCGGTAAGCTCGGAATTGAGCACGACGCCGCTTATGGGGAGTGCGTTTCCGTCAGCATCGGTGGCCTTGACGGTGAGGGCGGCGGCCAGACGGCTGCACTCACCGCCTATGCTGAGTGTCACGCTGGCGGTATCGCCGGTTTTGACGGTGGCATCGGAGAAAACGAGACTGTTTTCGGTCTTGACAACGGTGTCGGAGCAGATCCATTCGGCGTTTATGAGAAAGTTGTTGCCATCTTTGATGCCGTTGAGCAGAGCTTCTTTCTCAGACTCTGTGCCGGCGTAATAGACGGTTTCAATAATATTGCATTTAGCAAAGGCACTTCTATTTATGCTGAGCAGACTTTTAGGAAGATGAACCTCTTTTAGATTTGTACAATCGGAAAACTCAGTAAGACCAATTGCGGTAATTCCCTCGTTGATGATTAGAGTATGTATATTAGTATTGCTTGAATATAGCGAGGTCGCCAGCTCTCCGCTGCCGCTGATGGTCAGCACGCCGTCCACGATGCTGCCGCTTGGACTTGCCGAGCCGTAGGCCGCGGGCTGAATGCCCAGCACAAACACAATTGCAAGCATGAGGCTCAAAAACTGTCGCATTTTCTTTTTCATTTTTTCTTTCTCCTTTTTATTTTTTTCTGAGAAACCGTTTTTGGACAATAAAAAACCC
>JAZOBQ010000073.1:0-7523 GCA_045596005.1 Oscillospiraceae bacterium | reverse complement strand
GAGCCGTAGGCCGCGGGCTGAATGCCCAGCACAAACACAATTGCAAGCATGAGGCTCAAAAACTGTCGCATTTTCTTTTTCATTTTTTCTTTCTCCTTTTTATTTTTTTCTGAGAAACCGTTTTTGGACAATAAAAAACCCGCGGTGCCGTGGGGATCCATAATAACCTGCAGCATATGCAGGTGGGTCGCCTCCTCACCGCTTCTCTGCTTCCAACATCCATCTACGGTCAAAGCCGCAGACGGGAGGCCTGCAATTCACGGCGAGAGTTCCGGCATCCCTTATGAAAAATGTAGGTCCATACGGATCCTGATTCCACGAACACCGCAGGCATTGTTTGCTGCGATGAAAAATAATTAGAAAAAATTAGTTGTTATTCTGCTTCGTCTTCGTCGCTGAAGACTTCTTCCATATAAATGGCGTAGACCTTCTGCAAAGTCTCCTCGTCATCAACGCTGGCGTACTCAACTTCGCCGCCGTTTTCGATGACCTTGAGGA
The DNA here is from genome assembly GCA_045596005.1 of Oscillospiraceae bacterium. Lineage (GTDB taxonomy): Bacteria > Bacillota > Clostridia > Oscillospirales > Oscillospiraceae > SIG459. The sequence goes on along the minus strand of JAZOBQ010000073.1, from coordinate 7,025 downwards.
TAACGAAACCGTAATCGGGGTCATTCTCGTCCATGTCGGCAGGGAGGAAAACGCCGTAAACGTCCTCTCCGAACTCGACTTCGCCGAGCACCTCCAGCTTAAAGGTTTCGCCTTCGTCGTCAGTAAGGCTGATGAAATATCCCTCGTCCATAATTGACCTCCATAAGCATCTGTTATGGGCATATTGTAACCTATGGACGGGTCAAAATCAATATCTTTTCTCTGGAATTAAGAGCCGAGGTCCTCGAGCAGCTGCTGCAGCTCGCGCTCACCTTCGGCGCCGAGTCCGGAGAGGATCTTCTCTCTGTCCGCGCGTCGGAGCGAAGCCAGCTCTATGTCTGTCACAGCGAGCGGAGAGTCCTCCTCTCCGCGGCGGTACACGGCGATGTTGCCCTCGTGTTCGCCGAGGATATAGCTTTCAGACTGCGCCTCGCGGAAGTCCGCGGCGGTGAATACCACCATGGTAAGTGCGATGGCCATCATCACCACGCACGCTATTATTCTTATGCCGAATCTCAAGTTTTATTCCTCCTCGTTTGTTGCAGGGCGATGAATATTCTTCGCCCTTTACTTCGAATTCTTGCCTTAATCGTGGATAATAATACTTTTAATATGAAAATTTACAAATTCGATGCACCTTGGTGACAAAATGTGCTATACTATTCCGGTAAAAGGTAGTATTATTACTGTGTGTCAATATGTTGAAACGGAGGCGCTGCCTTTTTGAATAAAAAGAAAGTAAAAAAGATCATAGGCACAACGGCGGACACCACGGCGGGAGTCGCCGGCGGCGTTCTGCGCCTGAGCCTGAAGATCATAGTGAGCGTGCTGCTCGTGATAGTTATCACGGGTCTGCTTTTCGCGTGCATTTTTGCCTACTACATCAAGACAACGGTGAACCCCACGCTTGAGACTGACCTCGAGGACTATAAGGTCAGCCTTTCCAGCACCATATGGTACACCGACTCTGACGGAATTGAAAAAGAGCTGGTGCGTCTGAACACCACGAAAAACCGTGTCTGGGTCGAGTATGAGAATATCCCCAAGGATATGGAGCATGCTCTCGTCGCCATTGAAGACAAGCGCTTTTATGAGCACAAGGGCGTTGACTGGTACCGCTCCACCGGTGCGGTGGTGCAGATGTTCTTCGCCATGAGCAACGACTTCGGCGGCTCCACCATCACCCAGCAGCTCATCAAAAACGTAACAGGCAAGGACGAAGGCCTTGTCATGCGAAAACTTGTGGAGATATTCCAGGCACTCGAGCTTGAAAAGACCTATGAAAAGTCGGAGATAATCGAATGGTATCTCAACTTCGTCTATTTCGGCAACGCGTGCTACGGAATCCAGACGGCATCCCAGACATATTTCGGCAAGGACGTTTGGGATCTTTCGCTCGCCGAATGCGCCAGCATAGTCGGCATTACCAATAACCCCTCCAAATATGACCCCTTCCGCGACCAGATGATATATGACTCCGAGCTCGATGAAACCAAGAGCTGCCGCCAGTGGAACAAGTATCGTCAGGAGCTTATCCTCTTCGAGATGTACGATCAGGGATATATCACTCACGACGAGTATGTTGACGCCGTTGAGGAGGAGCTTGTTTTTGTACGTGCCGAGAATGAAGGCTATAAGGACGCTATATACAGCTGGTATGAGGAAGCTGTTATCGATGCTGTCCGCGCCAGACTCATCTCCGATCTCGATCTGAGCACTGAGGCTGCAAACGAACTGCTGTATTACGGCGGACTTCAGATTTACTGCTGCATGGACCCCAGTATTCAGGCGGTTGTGGACAATGTGTATGAGGACGTTGAGAATCTGCCAAAACCCTACTATGCGTCCAAGCAGCAGCTTCAGTCGGCAATAGTCATCATGGACCCCTACACCGGCGAAGTTAAGGCGCTTTCCGGCGGCGTCGGAGAGAAAACCGAGCGATTCGGCACGAACCGTGCCACCCATTCCCAGCGCTCTCCCGGCTCGTCTTTCAAACCCCTTGCAGCCTACGGCCCCGCTATGGAGCATGGCCTTATCACTCAGTACACCCTCGTTGACGACTCTCCCGACATCCGTCTGAGCGGAACATGGTGGTATCCCAGCAACAGTCCCCCGACCCATGCAGGTATCATTACCATCCGAGCTGCGCTGACCGCCTCGAAGAACACGGTCGCCGCTCAGATAATCGACAAGCTGACCCCCCAGGAGGCCTACGATTTTCTGACTGAAAAGCTTGGTTTCACCAGCCTCGTGGAGTCCGATATCGGATATTCCCCCATGGCTCTCGGCTCGCTCACAAACGGCGTAACCGTTATGGAGATGGCTCAGGCCTACTGCTCCTTCGTAAATGAAGGCATCTTCACCAAGGCGCGTCTTTTTACCAAAATACTCGGACCTGACGGAGAAGTCATCATCGATAATCAGCCTGAGAGCCATGTGGCGTTCTCCGCCAACACCGCTGCGAATATGTGCGATATGCTGCGCAACGCCGTTAGCTACGGCACCGGCGGCGAGGCATGGTTCTCCGGTATGAGTGTTGCCGGCAAAACCGGTACTACCAGTGCAAACCACGACCGCTACTTCTGCGGCTTCACGCCCTACTATGTGGCTGCTGTATGGACGGGTTATGACCAGCCGGAGAGCATACACATTGCCGGCAACCCTGCCGCAAGAATATTCAAGCGCGTGATGCAGCCTATCCACGAAGGTCTTGAGAACAAGTCCTTCCCCTGGCCCGTTATAGGCTGGCCGACCAATATATTCGGCGATCTTACCGAGGAGCTCGAAAAGCAGAATAACCCTGAGCCGGAGGAGAGTCCCGAACCCTCCGAGAGCCCGACTCCCACGCCAACACCGAGTCCCACTCCCAGCGAGTCTCCCACCCCGACACCTACGCCTACGCCCACACCCGAGGTCACACCTGATGTGAGCACCACTCCCGAAGCTCAGCCTCCGACGCAGGAGACTGCGCCTCCGGATACGGCGTCCGTCGAAGACGACGAAGCTGAGGAACACATTGATACGATCCCAAAGGCTTAAGACCCGGACAAACAGTAAAACACAAAACCCACAGTGATTTTCACTGTGGGTTTAGTCTTTTAAATTTTCTCAAAGCTATATCCCGTGCTTGCGAAACGGAGTATTATGGGATAAAATAATTAAAACGCTTTCTGGAGATAATAATGGAACTTTTCCTTGTAAACAATGATTATAAATATGCTGTGGAGCAGATAATGCTGATGCTTTTTCCGGGAGAGAGTCCCGTTTATCCGGATTCTCCCGGGGGCGGACTCAGAGCGGAAGTGAAACTCAGCGACGGTGAGGTGTATGTCACCGCTGTATGCACCATCACAGATGCCGACGGTAAGACATATTCCGGCAAGGCCGCAGTAAGCAGGAGCGCTTTCAGCGATGCAATAGTGGAGCAGCGTCTGCGTCAAAGAGCTGCCAAACTCAGCTTTTATCGCGCGGGACTCAAAAAACTTGACAAAAAGCCTGTCTGGGGCGCTCTCAGCGGCATACGTCCCGGCAAGCTCATGAGTGACCTTCTCGAAAGCGGACTCAGTGACCGCGCCGCGCTGAGCCGCTTTGTCAAGCTCTATGACGCCTCGCCGGAGAGAGCTGAGCTATGTCTGCATACGGCTCATGCTTCGCGCCGTGTTACGGAAAAGCTCGGGAAGAAGGATATATGCCTTTATCTTGGCGTACCGTTTTGCCCGACGCGCTGTGCCTACTGTTCCTTTGTCAGCCAGTCGGTGGAAAAGAGCATGAAGCTCATTCCGCCGTTTGTCGATGCGCTGATGGAGGATATGGAGGCCACGGCGGAGGTGGTCCGTTCGCTCGGACTGAATGTCATCGCCGTTTATCTCGGCGGCGGAACTCCGACCACGCTTTCTGCCGACCAGCTTGAGCGCGTTATGAGCGCGCTGCATGAGCGCTTTGACCTTCGCAATTGCCGGGAGATAACCGTGGAGGCAGGAAGACCGGACACCATCAGCCGAGATAAGCTGCTTGTCATGCGCCGCTGGGGCGTCAGCCGTGTGAGCGTAAATCCGCAGACCATGAATGACCGTGTGCTTGAAGCGATCGGCCGCCGTCATACGGCTGAGGATGTGCTGAAAGCTCTCGGACTTGTGCGCGAGGTCGGCGGCTTTGAGGTGAACATGGATCTCATCGCCGGACTGCCGGAGGACGATCCGGAGAGTTTCAGCCGCACCATGGATGCGGTGCTCGCCCTTGAACCCGAGAATATCACGGTTCATACCCTCTCTTTGAAAAAAGGCTCACGAATCACGCTTGAGTCCACGCGCATTCCCACGGCGGACGAAGTGGCCGAAATGGTGGATATCTCACGCGCAAGACTGACGGAGGCCGGTTACGCACCCTACTATCTCTATCGTCAGAAGTTCATGTCCGGCGGACTTGAAAATGTAGGCTGGGGCAAGCCGGGCAGAGACAATCTCTACAACATATGTATTATGGAGGAGCTTTGCTCCATAATCGCGATGGGCGCCGGAGCTTCCACGAAGCTCGTTACCGGAACGGGACGCCTCGAGCGCTTTTTCGCACCCAAGTATCCTGCCGAGTATATCTCGGATATCGGCAAGACCTGTGCCAAAAAATCTATTATAAAGGAGTTTTACGATGAGCTATCAGCTGAATGAAATAAACTTCCGAACAGTCTCCGACCCCAAGGGCTTTGTTGAGGAGTGCGATGCGCTCTATCGCGAAAAGGTTGCCCGCGCGGCGGACAAAATAATCGAAAACATGGAGCGCAGTCCCATTGTGCTCCTTTCCGGACCGAGCGGAAGCGGCAAAACAACCACCGCAATGAAGATCGCTGAGGAACTCAATCGCCGCGGCGTCGGAACCTACAGCGTCGGCATGGACGATTATTTCAAGACCGTTGACCCCCTTACCGTTCCACGCACTCCCGAGGGTGAGATGGATCTCGAGTCCCCACTGTGCCTCGATATGGAGCTTATGAACGAGCACTTTACAAAGCTCAGCCGCGGTGAGCGCATTTTCGTGCCCAAGTATGAGTTCTCTCGCCGTATGCGCATTCTTGAACCAAGCAAGTCCATAAAGCTCGGCCCCAACGAGGTCGTTGTGTTTGAGGGTATCCACGCTCTCAACGACGCCATCACCGATGTGCATCCCGAGGCTTTCAAACTCTATATTTCCGCCAGAAGCGACGTTATGTTCGACGATAAGCTCGTTTTCAAGCGTACCTGGTTCCGCCTGATGCGCCGAATGATACGCGACAGCCAGTTCCGCGGTACCGACCCCGACGAGACTTTGAAGATGTGGGCAAATGTCCGACGCGGCGAGAAAAACTATATCTCTCCCTTCAAGGATAAGGCTGACCTTCAGTTCGACACCTCTTTCGCCTATGAACCCGCAGTGTTCAACAAGTATGCCACCCGCCTGTTCAAGGCTATACCCGAGGGTATCGAGCGCTATGAGGAGCTGCGCGAGGTGCTGCCCGCGCTGCAGCTTTTCGGAGTTATCGACGAGAGCTATGTTGCACCCGACGCCCTTATCCGCGAATTCCTCGGCGGAGGCATTTACGAGTATTGAGCCTATGCGCCCGCTGAGAGCGGGGAATATCCATTCGGGAGAGAGATGAATTGTACAGAAAGAAAATACTGACTTGCCTGCTGATCGCGGCGGCGTGTCTTGCGCTTTTGTGTGCCTGCGACTATGCTGCGGATGTGGAGCCAACGCCGCATCTCGCCGCGATGCCGAGTCCGGAGCCAACTCCTACCCCTACCCCCACTCCGACACCTACACCTACCCCTACCCCCACTCCGGAGCCTACTCCCACGCCGAGCCCTGTAAACGAGATCGTTGACACATATTTCGGACCCGATCTTCCCGAGCGTGAAAGAGCGGAGGACGAGTTTTTCTCCGATGCACTTTTCGTTGGAAACAGCCTTGTCCACGGATTCTGGGCATACGGCGGAATCGCGAGCGCGGATTACTGCGCCGCCACGAGCGCGAGCGTAGTGAATCTCGACCGCGTGAAAAACGAGGCGGTATGGGGCGAGGAGGGCAGAGAACTCTCGCTGCTCGACACCATGTCGCGGGGGGAATACGGAAAGGTATATATACTGTTGGGCATAAACGAGATAGGCTTTGAGACCCCGGACTTCATCGCCATTTACAGCGGTGTGCTCGATACTGTTGCCGAACTGCAGCCGCAGGCCGAAATATATATTATGGGACTCACTCCCGTCACTGAGGAAAAGGACGCCGCAGGCTATCCGTTTACCATGGAGCGAGTGCACAGCTACAACGAGGCGCTCAGAGCACTTGCTGCGCAACGCGAATATCACTTCGTTGACCTTGTGGAAGCTCTTGCCGACGAAACAGGCTTTTTGCCCGAGGCGGAGAGTACCGACGGCATACACCTAATTCAGGAAAAGTATGCCGACTGGGGCGAATATATCCGCTGCCACTACGCAGACTAGGAAATAAACAGAGTATAAAATATGAAAACACCGTCGATACTATGGGCAAATACATAGTATCGGCGGTGTTTTTGCTTGAAAAGAAATATCAAAATATGGGAGCTGAGTTTGCTCGTTGCCATTTGCGTTTGCCTTTTGCAGGCAAGCGTGGAGGCTGGCAGACAATGCGCTCTATCGGAGAAAATCGTGCGTTTCCATATTATTGCATCGTCGGATGCCGACGATGACCAGGCTTTGAAAATGCGTGTGCGCGATGCCGTTATGCCCGAACTTGAGAAAATTCTCGCGGGAGCAGACAGCGTGGAGGAAGCGGAAAGACGAATTGACGGAAACCGGGAGAGCATACTTTCTGCCGCGCTCAGCGCATCGGAGGGGGAGTGTGTGAGCCTTCTATTTGGACAGGAAAACTATTCATTCCGTCAGACGGAGTACTATGCACTTCCGGCCGGGGAGTACAGCTCGCTGCGTCTTGTCATAGGTGAGGGCAAGGGACATAACTGGTGGGGCGTGATTTTCCCACAGCTGGATGCCGCGAGCGGTTACGCGGAGGCG
>JAZOBQ010000072.1:0-10598 GCA_045596005.1 Oscillospiraceae bacterium | reverse complement strand
CCGAAAAGATGTCGCTCAAGCGGCATCACCTTGATGAGCACTCCACCTTTTTTAAGCACACGGCGAAACTCCGCGTCATCATTGGGCGCGAACACATTGAGCAGCAAATCGCAGCTTTCGTCGGCGACTGGCAGAGAGTTTATGCTCGCCACGGCGAGGGAGAGACTCCTGTCCCTTTTGCCTGCGGCGGCAAGCGCCTCCTTGGAGATGTCAACGCCGAGGGCGCAGCAGCTCTTGCCCGCAGTTTCGAGCGAGGCCTTCACGGCGGAGGTGTACCATGCCTCGCCGCAGCCGGCGTCGATAAACTCCACGCTGTCTCCGCAGTGCTCCACAGCAATGCGGCATATCTCATCGCGCAGGAAAAGGTAATAACCCTTATCCAGAAAATCCTTCCTCGCTCTAACCATCAGCTTGTCGTCACCGTGGCGTTTGGCGGAGGATTTGTTGCTCATAAGCAGATTTACATAGTTTTGTTTGGCGAGGTCATAGCTGTGACCTTTGCCGCAGCGCAGGCTCCTTTCCTGCCTTTCGAGGATTCCGCCGCATACGGGGCATTTCAACTCCGGCATATCACACCACCTGGAAAATATAGAATTTGAGATAATCCGTCTCGGGAACGTTCCACAAAATAGGATGGTCGGGTCCCTGCTGTCTCGCCTCTATCTGGCGCAGGCTTACCCCGGCATCGAACGCGGCGTCATGGAGCATCTTGCGGAAAAGCTCGTCCGTCATAAAGTGAGAACACGAGCATGTGGCAAGATATCCTCCGCGCGGCAGCAGCTTCATGGCCTTCAGGTTGATCTCCTTATAGCCGCGGATCGCGTTTTTCACAGTCGCGCTGGACTTGGTGAATGCGGGCGGGTCGAGGATTATCATATCGTAGTTTCCCTTTTCGCCCCTGTTCGCCATATCGGTAAGCAATTCGAAAACGTCGGCGCAGACATAGTCGATCTTGTCGGAAAGTCCGTTGCGGCGGGCGTTTTCCTCGGCAAGCGCTATGGCGTCGGCGGAAATATCCACACTTGTGACCTTTTCCGCGCCGCCCATTGCAGCATTGAGGCCGAACGAGCCGGTGTGGGTGAAGCATTCAAGCACTTTTTTACCTTTGGCTATTTTCGCAGCTGCGAGACGGTTATACTTCTGGTCAAGGAAAAAACCGGTCTTTTGACCGTTTATATAATCCACATCGTAGCGTATGCCGTTTTCGACTATCTCGGCATGCCCGTCGCTCTCGGTTTTCAGATCCTCCCAGACATAGAAGCCCTTACCCTGGCTGAGTCCCTCCTTATTTCTGATGGCCACATCGTTGCGCTCATAGATGCAGTCGATGCTCTCGCCCATTTCGCGGAGAACTCTTACCATGGCGGGGAATATAATATCCTTGAGACGCTCTATTCCGAGACTCAGCGTCTGCGTCACGAGCACGCTGCCGAAACGATCAACAGTCAAACCCGGGAACTGGTCGGCTTCGCCGAAAATAAGACGGCAATTGCTGAAATCCGCTCCCATAACTGTGCGTCGGTATTCAAAGGCATAGCGCACACGTCTCTCCCAGAACGCGGGTTCAAAGCGGTCGTTCGCATTACGGGAAACAAGACGCACCCTGATTTTGGAGTTGTCGTTTATAAAACCCGAGCCGAGATAACGCTCCTTCTGCGAATATACATCCACTATATCGCCGTTTTCGTAAACGCCGCTGACAGCGGTGACTTCATCGGCGAACACCCAGGGGTGGCCACCTTTGATCGCGCGCTCTCCCTTCGGCGTGATATTTATTTTAATATAAGGTCTTTCTGCCATGTCGTTTTTCCTCCCCTTTTCGGGATCTTCATCATAAAATATATTATAACTCTTTTGACCAGCTATGGCAATCTTGCATTTTTCCAGCATAATTTAATGAATAAAAATGCAGGAAAATCCTTCATTTTCTTTTCCGCATATAGTTTTTGCAGTTTTTATTGCATTTCGACGCATTCATACCTCAAAAATGCGCTTAATTTGAATTTTTATATTGTAAAAAATGCGTTTTTTCTTTACAAGTGTGCAAGCCTGTGTTATTATAATTTCATCTTTATTAGGGATAGGAGTGTAAATCATGAAAGAAAAAAAGAAACTTAGTCTTCCGGCATGGATATTTATCGGAATGTTCGCCGGTATTCTGGTGGGTCTTTGCTTCCTGAAGGCTCCCCAGTTCACCACCGATTGGATCAAGCCCATCGGTACCATTTACATCAACCTGCTTAAGTGCCTGGTCGTTCCCGTTGTCATCTTCTCCATTGCTGACGGCGTAATCAACCTCAAGGATCTCAAGCGCGTCGGCAGTGTCGGCGTCAAGACCTTTGTATACTACATGCTCACCACTGCTGTGGCCATTGTTATCGGTCTTGTCATCGTCAACCTGTTCAAGGGTTTCTTCCCTCCCCTGGACAATGCCGCTCTCGAATCTCTGGAGTACTCCGCCAAGGAAAGCCCCAAGGTCATGGATGTTATTGTTAACATCTTCCCCTCCAACTTCCTTCAGCCCATGGTCTCCACCGATATGCTGCCCGTTATCGTCATCTCCCTGCTGATCGGTGCCGGTGTTCTGGCCGCAGGCGAGGAGGGCAACATGGTCGCCCGTGCTATCAAGAGCATCAACTCCGTCGTCCTGAAGATCATGATGATGGTCATCAAAATCACCCCCATCGGTGTTTTCTGCCTCATGACCAACGTTGTTGCTGTTAACGGTCCCGCAATCGTCGGCAAGCTCTTCCTCATCATCGCCGTTGCTTACATCGCATATATCATCCATGCCTGCGTTGTTTACGGCGTTTCTGTCCGCTTCCTCAGCGGTATGAGCCCCATTAAGTTCTTCAAGGGCATGGCTCCCGCAATGATCACTGCTTTCACCACCACTTCCTCCAACGCCACCCTGCCTCTGACCACCGAGTGCTGCAACAAGCTGGGTGCAAAGAGCGAGATCACTTCCTTCGTTCTGCCCCTCGGTGCCACCATCAACATGGACGGTAGTGCGATCTATCAGGCAGTTGCTTCTGTTTTCATCGCCTGCTGCTACGGTATTGACCTGAACATCGGCGACATGGCTATGATCGTTCTCACCCCAACCCAGGCTTCCATCGGCACCGCCGGCGTCTCCGGCGCAGGCATGATCATGCTGGCTATGGTTCTCTCCTCCATCGGTATTCCCGTTGAAGGTATCGCCATCATTGCCGGTGTCGACAAGCTCTTCGACATGGGCCGTACCGCCCTCAACATCACCGGCGACGCTACCTGCGCTCTCTGGGTATCCCGCCTCGAGGAAAAGAAGGCCGCCAAGGCAGCCAAGTAAATCTTCCATACAACTACATACAAAAAACCGAAGCTTAAGCTTCGGTTTTTTTATGCACTCTTTCTTACTTTAAACAATAGACAGATTAAAGTTTCGGTGCTATAATCAAAATAATATTTTTTCCGGGGAAGTGATTTTATGGCCAATATCGAAAAGCTCATTCTTCCCATGAGCGATGAATTCCGCGACTATCTCCACGACGAAACCAAGACTGTCGGCCACGCCGACAGCATTTCCTTTCCGATTTCGGAGACGGAGATATGCGCCCTCCTGCGCTATCACAGCGACAAGGGCGAAAAAGTGACCATTCAGGGCAACCGCACCGGCCTCACCGTTGCCTGTGTACCCAGCGGCGGTCACGTAATGAGTCTCGACCGCATGGACCGCGTTACGGGTATGCGCATTGAGGGCAACACGGTTTATCTGCGCGTCCAGCCGGGTCTGAGCCTTGGTGTGCTGCGCCAGATGATCACAGCCGGCGACTTCAAGGTCAAAGGATGGGACGACGAGTCCCTTGCGGCCTATGCTGCCTTCAAAAAAATGCCTAAGCAGTATTTTCCGCCCGACCCGACCGAGACGAGCGCTTCTATCGGCGGCATGGTCGCCTGCAACTCCTCCGGCGCCAAGACCTATCATTACGGCGCAACAAGGCCTTATATCAACGGAGTTCGCGTCGCTCTCCCCGACGGTGACATCATTGCTCTGCGCCGCGGAGAGGTTTTCGCCGAAGGCAGGTCTTTCCGTCTCAAAACTCTCCGCGGCCGCGAGATTTGCGGCACACTCCCGGGCTACACCATGCCCTCTTGCAAGAACGCATCCGGCTACTACGCCGCGGACAATATGGATATGGTCGATCTTTTCGTGGGCAGCGATGGTACTCTCGGTGTCATGACCGAAATTGAGCTGCGTCTCATTCCCGCGCCCAAAGTTGTCTGGGGCATCAACTGCTTCTTCAAAAAAGAATCTGCAGCTCTCGATTTCGTCGAGCGAGTGCGCCGCGACAGCGACACTCTCGCCGCCATTGAGTATTTCGACTGCAACGCGCTTGACATACTCCGCGCCTACGACGACGGTGGCTGCCCCGTGCCTGAGGGCTACGAGTGCATGATCTACGTGGAAATACACGCAGATGACAACGCCGCAGCAGCGGCCGAGATCCGCTTTGTCGGAGAAAGCATGGACGCCGTCGGCGAGAGCTGCGCCAACACCTGGGCAGCACGCAGTCTTCCCGACCGCGAAAGACTGCTCACATTGCGCCACAAAGTCCCCGAGAGTGTCAACGCCCTCATCGCCGAACGCAAGCGCGCCGATAAGGCTATCGCCAAGGTGGGCTCCGACATGGCTGTGCCCGACGAGCATCTGCGCGATGTTTTCGCCATATACCGCCGCGACCTCGCCGCCAAAGGCTTCCAGTTCGCCATCTGGGGGCATATCGGCAATAACCATGTCCATGTAAATGTCCTGCCCCATAAGGCCGCAGATATGGCCGCCGGAAAGGCCATGTTCATGGACTGGGCAAAGGAAGTTGTTGCCATGGGCGGCACCGTCTCCGCCGAACACGGCACGGGCAAGAACAAAGCCGCCTTTCTCCCCATCCTCTACGGCGAAAAAGGTGTGCGCGAGATGGCCGCGGTGAAGCGCTGCTTCGACCCGGACTGCATCCTCGGCGCAGGAAACCTCTTCCCCGAGGAATATGTGAAAGAATAAAAGTAAAAAGAGAAGTGTTTTTCGATGCAAAAACACTTCTCTTTTTTATTTTCTTATCTCCGCGGTAACAAATGTCCGACCCTTGCGGCTCTGACCGCCTACCGAGGCAAGGCTGCCCTTTCCGCATCCGCGCACGGATACTATATCCCCCGGCTGGACGATTGCGTCCGGGCGAAGGCACTCAGAGTAATTCAGGCTCACCTCACCTGCCGCTATCATTCCTGCGGCCGATGTGCGCGAGAGATTGAACATCCCCGCGGCCACAGCGTCAAGCCGAAGACTCATAACGGAAAAGGTGACTTCTTTAACTTCCCTTTTCGGCACCGGTGCTTCGGAAAGAGGGATCTCCCTGGTTTTCACCCCGTATCTGCCCACCTTGTCGAGGCTGGCAAGCAAGTGGTCAGCCACGGTATTGAGACAAAAGATGTGGGCGGTGCTGCCCTCCACCATGATATCACCCAGCCACTCGCGTTTTATTCCGAGACCGAGCACCGCACCCATATAGTCACGGTGTCCCGGCTGACCGAAGCCGGCAGTGACCTTAATGCAGCGGATATATTCCCCAGGGTCAAAATCTGTTTCTTCCATGTAAAAGGGGAGGAAGAAAGCCGCGCAGCGCTCCGCGCCCTCGACGCCGCCACGCAGTATCATCCGGCAGTCGGCGGCACGACGCGACCATGCCGAGAGTGCGTACTGTTCGGCAGGAGTCAAAAAGGCGGTGTTCGTGACGGAGCAGGTGCGTTCACATCTCTCGCGCAGATCTTCACCGCGTCGAATGAGTTCGTCAGACACCGTTTCCTCCCCCTTCGAAGTTGATGGAGCTCATGTGGCTTTTCACGCCGGACTTTTTCAGCACGTCGCTTATCTGCATATAGACCCAGTCCACCTCATTTTCGAATTCCGAGGCAGACGTTCTGAGCACGCCGCTTCGCATGGCGGAAACGCGTATGAGATTGTCGGAGGTGATGACGCGGACGGAGTAGTTTTTGCCTATATCATGGCTGAGTTTCTCGATATATGCGTCTGCCGTCTCACCGTCGGCGGTGTAGACAACATGGACATTGTGATAGTCGAACTTGCTGCCCGGATTGCCGTGTATCTTATAAGCGTCGAACACCAGCACAAGCTCACTTCCGGTGAAGCCGCGGTAATTGGAGAGTATATCCATGAGTCTGTGACGGGCGGTATCGAGGCTGTCCGCCGCCATTTCCTTGAGGTCGTCCCATGAGTGGATGACGTTATAACCGTCCACAATGAGAAACTCCTTTTTCTGCACCGTCTGCGCGGCTTTTCTCGCGCTGTCGGACGAGGCGGATTTTGCGGCGGAGTACTGGGGACGGCGAATGGGGCCGAATTCACGGACCATAATGGCTTCAAGTTCCTTGTCGTCTATGCTCAGATTTCGCATATTGACTCTGGGGCGCACTTCGGCCTGAGCCTCTATCTTGCCAAATCCGGTGTCGATGTGCATATACTCGCGCACTTCGTTCCACTTCACATTGAAGCCTGCTCCGTGGGCGCAGAATACCGAGTCGGGACTGTTTTCAAGGTCGCTCTCCGGCTCATAGCCTATCTGCGTTACAACCTCTTCCGTGTTGTGGCAGGGTTTGTAGCCCTCCAGCCGGCAGCTGAGCCGTCCGCGTCCCCCGGTATAGGCAGCAAGGGTGGTTGCATAGTCGCGCATGGTGGCGACGGGAGCGCTGCCGCAAAGGAGCATCATCTCGCCCGCATCTTCGGGCGACTCAAATTCGCCGTACATGGCGCGGACATCGCTGATAGCCCTGCCTATCTGCGCGGCCGGAACTTCTATGCGGAAAGCATAGTACGGCTCAAGCAGCACGCTCTTGGCGCACATCAGTCCCTGACGCACGGCGCGATAGGTGGCCTGACGGAAATCACCGCCCTCGGTGTGTTTAAGGTGGGCTCGGCCTGCGATGAGCGTGATTTTCATATCCGTTATGGGCGAGCCGGTGAGCACGCCCAGATGCTGTTTTTCCTCGAGATGGGTCAAAATGAGGCGCTGCCAGTTTACGTCCAGCACATCCTGGTGGCAGGCGGAGGCAAACTGCAGTCCCTTGCCCTCGGGCAGGGGCTCGAGCGCAAGATGGCACTCGGCATAGTGACGCAGAGGCTCGAAATGGCCCACGCCCTCCACCGGTTCGGCAATGGTCTCGCGGTACATTATCCGACCTGCGTCGAGCTCAACATCCATGTCGAAACGCTCGTGAATGAGGCTTTTGAGAATCTCCGTCTGCACCTCGCCCATGAGCTCCACGTATATTTCCCGAAGTCTGCTGTCCCAGCGCAGGCGCAGCAGAGGGTCTTCCTCCTCAAGCTGTCTGAGTTTGGGCAGAGCCAGCATTGGGTCAAGTCCCTCAGGCAGACGCAGGCGGTAGCTCAGCACGGGGGAGAGCAGCGGCTGCATCTCACCCCGCTCCGCTCCTAGTCCCATACCGGGATAGCTGCGGCTGAGTCCCAGCACCGCGCATACTCCGCCCGCTTCCACGCTGTCGCAGCTTTCATACTTTGCGCCGGAATAAAGACGTATCTGGTTTATTTTTTCCTCTATCTCCTCGCCGCCGACGCTGTATTTAAGTGCTGTGCGCACCTTAAGCTCTCCGCCGGTCACCTTGAGAAACGTAAGGCGGTTGCCCTGAGAGTCCCGGCTTATCTTATAAACTCTCGCACCGAAGGCGCTGCCTCCTGCCTTTGCGGGACAATACTTATCAAGCGCGTCCAGAAACTCTTCAATGCCGGTGTGGCGCAGTCCGGAGCCGAAAAAGCAGGGCACACAGGCGCGCTTTTCCACGAGCCGCGCTATGTCCGCATCGGTGACGCAGCCGCTGTCCATATATTTTTCCAGCAGCTCCTCGTCGCACATGGCGAGCTCCTCGGTATCGGGAAGCGTGGTGAAATCCATGCACTTGTCTCCGAGGTGCACTCGGATATCCTCCATCACCCTGGCACGGTTTGCGCCCGCGAGATCCATCTTGGTCACAAATATAAAGCAGGCCACGCCGTAGCTTCTGAGCAAACGCCACAGCGTTTCCGTATGCGCCTGAACTCCGTCCGTACCGCTTATGACCAGCACGGCGCAATCGAGCACCTGCAGTGTGCGCTCCATCTCCGCGGAAAAGTCCACATGACCGGGGGTGTCGAGCAGCGCGAAATCCGTGCCGCCCCATGAAAAGGCCGACTGGCTGGAGAATATGGTTATGCCCCTCTCGCGCTCAAGGGAGTGGGTGTCGAGCGATGTGCTGCCATGATCAACGCGCCCGGGACTTTTTATCTTTCCCGCGCGGTACAGTATGGTCTCACTGAGTGTGGTCTTGCCCGCGTCAACATGGGCCAATATGCCGATGACTGATTTCTTCATACAATTTCTTCGCTTTCGATCTGTTTTTAGCGCAAGGATAATTATTCGGATTTATTATACCACCTATGGCGCACCGAGTTCAAGTGTGCTACAATAATGCCAAACAAGAGGTGATCATAATGAAATACACCACACTCTGCTACCCGGAGAGAGACGGCAAGTATCTGATGCTCCACCGCGTTAAAAAAGAGCACGATGCCAACCGCGACAAATGGATAGGCATAGGCGGCAAATTCCTCGACGGCGAAAGTCCGGAGGAATGTCTGCTGCGCGAAGTGCGCGAGGAGACCGGTCTCACCCTCACATCATGGCGTTACCGCGGCATCGTCACCTTCGTCTCCGACAAGTGGGAGACGGAGTATATGCATCTTTTCACCGCCGACGACTGGCTCGGAGAGATCGGCGACTGCGACGAGGGCGAGCTTGCCTGGGTCGAAAAGAGCGCCGTGGAGTCTCTTCCCATTTGGGAGGGCGACAAGCTTTTCCTGCGCCTTCTGGCCGAAAACGCGCCCTTCTTCTCGCTGAAACTGCGCTACGAGGGCGAAAAACTGGTCTATGCCGCGCTCAACGGCAGAAAAACCGCGCTATGAGGATACTTAGCATCACCGTCAGCGCCGAAATGGCGGGACGCAGGGTCAAGAGCATACTCCGCCGCGAAATGCGCATGCCCGACGGCTTCATCTCACGGCTCAAGCTGCGTGAAAACGGCATCACGATAAACGGCCTACCCTGCCGCACAATAGACCGCGTTTGCGAGGGCGATGTGCTCAGCGCGCAGGTGGGCGACGAGAGAGCCGAAACAGGCATCGTTCCTATAAATTTTCCGCTTGACATAGTCTACGAGGACGAAGACTGCGCCGTTATAAACAAACCCACAGGCATGGCCTGCCACGGCAGTACGAAAAAGGGCGACTGCACCCTTGCCTCCGCGCTTGCCCACCGTTGGGGCAGCGACCTGCCTTTTCACCCCGTCAGCCGCCTTGACAAGGGCACGAGCGGCCTTGTCTGCGTTGCCCGCAGTGCCTATGCTCACACACTTTTCCGCGAGGCGCTGCACACGGATGCTTACCGCCGCGAGTATCTTCTCGTTTGCTCTCCGTCACCTCCGGAAAAGTGCGGCAAAATCGAGCTGCCCATCGCGAGAGAGTCCGAAGGCGGCATAAAACGCTGCATTTCCCCCGACGGAGCCTATGCGCTCACAGAGTATGAGCTTTTGGCGGAGGAAAACGGTCTTGCGCTCGTAAAAGTGCGCCTGCACACCGGACGCACCCACCAGATCAGACTGCACTTCGCCGCTATCGGCTGCCCACTTGTGGGTGACTGGCTCTACGGCGAGGAAAGCGAAAAAATATCCCGCCCCGCGCTGCACTCGGCTTTTTTGAGTATGACGCAGCCGATCACGGGCGAAAAAATCGTTCTCCGCGCACCGCTCCCGGAAGACATGGCTGCACTCGCTCCCGGCTTTGCAGCAACGGCGGAGACAGCATTCGGAAAGGAAGATAGCAATGAGCGAACATAATATGAAGGTGATCGCGCGCATACGCAGTCCCTTTTCCACCAAATTCGGTATACCCCGCCAGAGCGGTCTTGTGCCGGAGCTGCGCTCGACCATAGTTTTCGAACCGGAATACCGCAATCCGGACGCGCTCAGGGGTATGGAAGGTTTTTCCCATCTCTGGCTCATCTGGCAGTTTTCCGAGGCCGCGAGAGACGACTGGTCGCCCACCGTCCGTCCTCCCAGACTCGGCGGCAACACGCGCATGGGCGTTTTTGCCACACGCTCTCCTTTCCGTCCCAACCCCATCGGTCTGAGCTGTGTGGAAATTGTAAGCATTGAGGAACAGGGCGAAAACGGCACTGTGATAGTCGTTGCCGGCGCCGACCTCATGGACGGTACCCCCATCTATGACATCAAGCCATACGCCGTTTACGCCGACTGCCACCCCGATGCCCGCAGCGGCTTTGCCTCCACGAGCTGGGAGCGGGAACTTAAGCTTGATTTCCCCGAAGATCTTCGCGGCATCATAGGCGATGCCGCCACGGCAGAGGCGCTTTGCGGTGTGCTTCGCAATGACCCACGTCCCAGCTATCACAAGGACCCGGAGCGGGTCTACGGCATGGATTTCGGAGGATATAATGTGAAATTCCGGGCCGCGGACGGCGTGGTGAGTGTGCTGGAAATAAGGG
>JAZOBQ010000071.1:0-9767 GCA_045596005.1 Oscillospiraceae bacterium | reverse complement strand
AGCTCCGTGCCGTCGGGCAAAGTGAAGCCAACCACCGCAACGCGGTAGTAAAATTCGTTATTCTGCTGGTCATTTACGGGTACGCCGTAAGAGCCGGTGACATCGTCTCTGCCGTCAAAGCGGGCTTCAACGGAAGTGTTCTGATGGCGGCTGATGGGAGACCAGGCGCCGTTTTTATAGGACAGTATCTTCAGGTCAACGGCGCTGGGAACAAGTCCGTTGGGCACACTGCCGTCTATCTTCACCGTGTAGCTCATATTGAACAGGTCGGGGCGATACTGCAGCGTGGCTTTGACGGTATAGGTCGCGTCGCCGGTGACGGGATCCACGGTTTCCACCACCTCGCGTGCAGTCAGGAAGTAGTCATCCAGCAAAATGTTGGCGGAATAATCCCACACATGGGAGAGGTCCTTAAAGCCGGTCGTGTCGGCGCTGAAGCTTACAGTGGTGGTTTTGGTGCGATATTCCGTTCCCTCATAGCTTGCGGTACCCTCTGTGGTAGTGCCTGCGCTGAGCCAATCGGGAGCGCTGTACTTCTTGCCCTGCTCCCAATAGTCGCCGCTGCCGCCTTCGGGGCGGTAGCTCAGGTCCAGATTGATGGGAGCAGAGCCGGGATGCGGATTCATGCCTATTTCACCCGAAAGTTCGGGATCGGCATGATGGTGGATCGTCAGTTCGATATTGACATTGTCCTTGGCGCGGATCCATTTCGCTGTGAGGACATGAGGCTGGATAATACCGCCGCCAAGCACGGTGATGCGCTGGCCGCCAACATAGGTATCAGCCTTGTCGTCGAGCTGCCAGTTATCAAATATGTAGCCTTCGCGCACGGGAACATAGTCGCTTACGGTAACGTCGCTGCCGCGCTGGTAGTATTCCACCTTACTGTTTTCGCCGCCAACCGCTCCGCCGTTAAAGTTATAGGTAACGGAGAAGAAGATGATGTCGGCGCTGGTGCTGTCGGGGTCGCTGGAGGCGCTGTCCAGAGGCAGAGCTATGCGTTCTTCGATGATGCGGGTATATCCACCTGCGCCGTCGCTTACCACTACCTCATAGTTGCCGTGGGGCAAATTGATGGTGTATACGCCGGTGGAAGCTTTGCTGAGTGCAGACGAAACAACGCCGGTACTCAGATTGCGCAGGTACAGGGCGGTGTGGCTTGTCATACTGTTAATATCAGCCGGTGTTCCGCCGGTGACAGCGCCGCTTCCAATATCCACAGTGGGGTCCTCCCAGACCTTGACAGTGGCGGTGAAGAATTTTTCGATTTTCCTGAATGTTGCGGTATAGACGATCGTTCCCTCGCCGTCTGCATTACCGGGAACGTCGGAAATCGTGGGTGTCCAACCGATAAATTCGTGTGAATGTGTGGCGGTTTCGGGACATACAGGAGTTTCACCGGTGTAAACGGGCGTAAGGCCGTAGTTGACCTGTTCCCTTTTCAGCTCGCTGCCGTCATAGTTTTCCCAGATGACGGTGTAGGCGCGTGCGGCCTCCCTGAATACTGCGGTATAGGTGACGTCTCCGCTGACGGAGTTGATCTCGGGTGTCCAGCCGCTGAAGGTGTAGGTTTTTTCGGCGTCCGCCGCCCTGGTGGGTATTGCGCCGTTATATTCGGGACTTGCGCCGTAGGGGACGTTTTCGTCCTTTTCCAGCTGCTCATTATTCCAGTTTAGCCATGTGACCGTATGCGTCGTGGGTGTAAACGCTGCATACAGGTTCATGTTGCCGCTGACGGTGACAGCGGCAGAAGCGGCATATGCCGCTTCGCCGTTTGCGCTCTTTGCCCAGCCGGCGAAGCTGTTGCCGGCCTTGGTAGGCTCAGCATATGGATAGCTCACGCTCGCTCCCTCGAGCGCCTTTGCTGTTGCCAGCACGGTGCTGCCGTCCTCGCTGTACCAAGTCACGGTACGCATGGGCACCAAATCGAAGCAGGCATAAAGCGTCATATCGCCGGTAACGGGGATGCTGTCGCTCAGGCCATACTGCGCCGTTCCGTTTTCCTGCGTCGACCAGCCGGTGAAGATATAGCCTTCGGTTTCGGTGGTGCTGCGGGTGGGAACAGCTCCGTCATAGGATATAGTATCTCCAATGGAAAGACCGGAGTCTGTTTTTATCACAGTATGATTGACCCAGGTAACATTATAGGTACGATCAGCGCTGTTGAACTGTGCGTAGAGGGTGAGATTGCTGTTGCCCATCGTGATTGGCAGGCTTACCTCATTTCCGTTTGCGTCCTCCCATTTGCCGTTGAAGGTATAGATCTTGCTTGCAGACGGGAGTCTTGTGGGCGTAGCGCCGTCGTAGGAAACCACATCTCCGGAAACCAGGGCGGAGTCAACATGTATCGTTTTATCGTCGCCGTCGATCCATGTGATGCTTACCTTGTTCTTCTCTGACCACTGGGCATAGAGAGTAATAGGATTTGTTCCAACGGCTGTCAGGTCGGCCACTTCACCCTCGGAGAAGAATATTCCGCTGCCGTCGGCCTTGGTGTTCCAGCCGATGAAGTTATATGCGTTGCCGCGGGAAAGCTTTCCGTCGTTACCCTGAACGGTATAGTTCTGCGCGGCGGAATAGGACATATCGATAACGCCGTCGGGAGGTGCGCCGTTCGTTGCGCCGTTGCCGTCATAGATAACGGAGTACTTGTCCTTTTCGCGTATCAGACCGTTGATGTGCCAGGTTGTGTCGATCGTCTGATACTTGATGATATACCAGACTATCTCGTAGTCGGCAGGGTTGTCGCTGCCTACCGCCTGTCCTGCACTCTTCTTTGCCGCGATAACGTCCGCGATCATCTCCTGCTCGTGCTTTTCCAGCGCGGCGTTGAAATTCGCGGTAAAGTGCTCGTCGTCCAGACCGTTGGGGTCGAAAATGCCGGAGGTAGTTCCCCATGAACCTGTGCCGACTACGTAGTTCTCGCTTTCGAGCACGCCCTGAAGTATCTCACTGGCCTTGAAGTTGCCGTCGCCGCGTTCAAAGGAGGTGTTGTACTTCAGATAGTTCGCGCCTTCGTGCGCACGCGGCTCACCGGGGAAGGTGTCGCCGTTGAAGAAAAGCGCGACTACGGCTCTGCCTGCGCAGGAATTCGGCAGACCGGTCCACCAGCTGTATCCGTCGCCGGTATTCGTCGTGCCGAAATTGTAGTCCGGGTCTCCTGCCGCAGCCGCCATTACGGGCGCGGAAAGCTGCGGCATAAGCGTCAGCAGCATGACCATGCACATGACAAAAGACATTACCCTTCTAAGATTTGTTTTCATAAGACTCATCCCTTTTGAAATAAATCGTAATAATAAATTATGTACTAATAAAAAGCTTTTGTGTTTCGGTGCATAAAGACACCATTCTTTATCGTTTCTTTATATTATAGCTCCTTTTCAGGAAATTGGTAGACCATAATCAAAAATAATTGTTATTATTTTTACTGTTATTTTGATGTTTTTTATCAAAAACCCGGTTTGCTTTCTCCACGCAGCTTGAATGCCCTGCACCCGGCTGCCACACACATGCCCGAAGCGAGCGAAAAAATAACGAAGGGACGGCGCTTCACGCGTCATCCCTTTGTTTTATTATTTGGGCAGAGGTCACATTCTCCGCCATGAGCATTTATTATACCCGTCGCCTGCAGATAGGAATAGATTATCGTGCTGCCCACGAACTTCATTCCGCGCCTTTTAAGTTCCGCCGACACAGCGTCCGAAAGCGGCGAAGTCGTGCGCTCGCGGTAATCCTCCGTCACCGTTTTGCCATCCGTAAAACCGAGCAAAAAGCTCTCGAAAGAGCCGTATTCACGCACGATCTCCAGAAACACGCGGGCATTTCCGATGGCCGCGCTTATTTTCCGTCTGTTGCGGATTATCCCGGGATCACCCATCAGCCTCAGAATATTTTCCTCGCCCCAGCCGGCGATCCGTTCGGGAACGAAGCCCTCGAAAGCCTTTCGGAATGCTTCGCGCTTGTTGAGCACACATTCCCAGCTGAGACCTGCCTGAAAACCCTCCAATATCAAAAGCTCGAAATACTCCCTGTCCGAAGCCGGAGCACGTCCCCACTCGTTGTCATGGTAGTCAACATAGACTGGGTTTTTCAGATTCACCCAGGCACAGCGATTCATGGTTTCCCCCTCACTTCCACCAATAGTGCTTGAGCGATTCGGGCATCATCTCGTAAAGCGCATCGGCCGCGGCGGAGGCATCTATGCTGTATCTCTGGCGCACCATATTGCGGTAAACCGCGCAGATGCCGTTGCAGAACACATCTACCTGCAGCTCCTCCACAGGCGTGAATCCCGCTCCGCAGCGGTTGAGCCGGGTTATCTTCAGCGCAGTTTGGTAGGAGTATTCATAGATGAAGTTGCTGAAGGAGTTGAAGCCCGTGGACTCCAGCGCACGCTTGAATATCTTAAGATGGCGCTGGCCGTACTCAAAAAGATGGTAGCATAGATCGCGGTAATTTCGGCTGCGCTCCGGGCAAATATAGTAATCGAGCACATTTTTGTAATTGGCGTTCATTACCTCGTATTTATCCTTGAAATAGCGGTAAAAGGTGGAGCGGCTCACCCCCGCCTCCTGCATTATCATGTCCACCGAAATTTTGTGGAAATCTATTTCGGTAATGAGTCTGTTGAAGCCGTCTATTATCGCGTTGAGAGTTCTGTTGACCATCTTTTTCGCCTCCCGATACACTTTTTCGGTATTATATCACGACGGGACAATTTGCGCAATTTGTTTCAAGCCATTAACAGCATGTATAGATATAATAATATCGCAAAAGCATAAGAAAAAATTATCAGGATACGAAAACATGCACGAACTCGGAGTACTCAAGGCAGCCCTCACCCGCGTGGCACGGGCAGCCGCAGAAAACGGAATAGAGCGGGTGAAGTATATCACGCTTGAGGTGGGCGAGTCATCGAGCTATGTTCCAGCCTACTTTGCCAAGCTGTATCCGGCTGCAAGAGAGCTTTTTCCCGTCACGAGGGATTCGGAGCTCAGAATGCTAAGCGTCCCCGGCACCGGATTGAAGATAAAAAACATCGCCTACTGAGAGGTTGAAGATACAATGGAAGAAACAAGAAGCGCAAGCAACATAAGCGAAAACGGCGAGGTTCTGTGGCTGGACGAAGAGCGCCTGGGACGCAAGGAAGTCGGTTTTCCGCCATACAAAAACAAATCCAACGGCCTTGGCATATACAACTGGCTCAAGGAGCACGTCATCTATATGTCGCGCGACCGCTGGCCTCTGGCGCTGAAGCTATATAAGATGTTCGTCCGCTTCTCCGTATGGATGAAGCAGGGCGGATGGAAAGCGAAATTCTATAAAAAGGGCATAATGCTTTATCCGGACATGGAGACCCACACCTCCACCGTGGTCATGCCGCTTGAGGTGGACATCTCGAACGAGGGCGAAAAAGTCATCGTTCCGCTCGACATAATCCGCGGCGCACTGAAAAATGCGGAATTCATCGGCGGCATGGACTCCTGCCTCTGCCGCGAGGCCAACGAGTGCAAGGATTATCCCCACGATATAGGCTGTCTTTTTCTCGGCGAAGCGGGCAGAGTCATCGTCAAACACGATCTCGGCCGCGAGCTCAGCTATGAGGAGGCCTGCCGCCGTGTGGATATCGCAGCCGAGGCCGGGCTGATGGGTCAGGCGGTCTGGGTGGAGGTGGAGCAGCTGCTCTGGGGCATTCGCAACGACCAGATGGACAAGTTCCTCGAGATCTGCTTCTGCTGCCCATGCTGCTGTATCGCCATGCGCCTCGCCCGAAACGCCACCGACGCCGAGCGCCACCGTTTCCACCCCGCAGGCTGGACCGCCGTTGCCGACCACAGCAAGTGCACCGGCTGCAGAGCCTGCGACAAAGGCCCTCACGGATGCCCCGTAGAAGCGATCTCCTTCCGCGACGACGGAAAAATAGACATCGACCAGGAAAAGTGCGTCGGCTGCGGAGTCTGCAAAAACCGCTGCAAAGCAGACGCTATAAAAATCAAGCAGACCATGCCCATGAGAGCCGATCTGCACGAATACTTTGCCAAAGACTATAATCTCGACCTGAAGATCTGGAAAAGCGAGGAAAACTGATGGACGAACTCAAAATAATCGAACTGCGTGAGAGTGTTTTCGAGGACAACAATGCCGACGCTGCGGTTCTGCGCGCCCAGCTCAGCGAGGAAAACACTTTCCTCATAAACCTCATGTCCGCTCCCGGCTCCGGCAAAACCAGCACTCTGCTCGCTTTGCTGCCCCATCTTCGGGCTAAGCTGCGCATCGGCGTTATGGAGGCGGACATAGATTCCTCCGTCGATGCTGAAGCCATCGCCTCTGCCGGAGTAAAAAGCATACAGCTCCACACCGGCGGCATGTGCCATCTCGACGCCGACATGTGCCGACAGGGACTCAGCGAGCTGGGCACAGAGGAGCTTGACCTTGTCATACTCGAAAATGTCGGCAATCTCGTCTGCCCCGCAGAATTCGACACCGGCGCCCATCTGAACATGAGCATACTCTCCGTCCCTGAAGGACACGACAAGCCGCTGAAGTATCCTCTCATGTATGAGACCTGCTCCCTGATCGTTATAAACAAGACCGATGTGCTGCCTTATTTCGATTTTGATATTGAAAAAGCCACGGCTTACGCAAAAATGCGCAACCCGGACATCGCCGTCATCTGCATTTCCGCAAAGACCGGCGAGGGCATCGCCGAGCTCGCCGATTGGATAAGCGACCGCGTCAGGGGTAAATAAAAAATATAAGGGTGGATACAAAGTTGTGTCCACCCTTTTTTCGCATTTTTCGATATTCCCCACGCAAAGCTCATCTCGCGCTGGGGCCAACCTCCTCATCGCCAAAAATAAAATCGTCAATATCTCCCCTGATGGGCATAAAAAACACCTCCGCGAAAAACAACATATACTTTAAGTATATGCAGCGTTTTCACGGAGGATTACACTTTTTTATTCGTTTTCCAGTTTGAGCACAACGATCTCGGGATTGTTGAGAAATCTGGGCACAGGAGTGCTGTTGCCGAGTCCGCGCGAGACTATCATCGTGTAGCGACCACTCTCAACAGCGCCGTCAATGTTATCCGGGAAAAGCTCGAATCCTGTACCGAGCACACCTCCGAGCCACGGCAGGCGCACGATACCGCCGTGGGCATGGCCGCATAGTATCACATCCACATCAAGTTCCGGATATCTGTCCGCCCAGTAGTTGCGATGGCCAAGGAGCAGTCTGAAGCTCTCCCCCACCTCGGACTTGATCTGCTCCACCACGTCTGTCGGTCCAGGCATATTTGCATAAGCGTTCGGATCCTCAACACCTGTGAGAACGATGTTCTCGTCTCCTCGCTCGAGGAGCAGGTATTCGTTGCTGAGATAGCGCACACCGTGTTCGGCGAAAATCTCCTTTATCTCATCTATACGTCCGGCGCCCCACTCGTGGTTGCCGCTGACATAATATACGGGCGCGATTTCCGTAAGCTCCGTCATGAGCGATTCTATCACCGCCATGTCCGTGTCCTTGTCCGCGAAGTCACCTGTGAGCACTATTATGTCCGGCTCGGTCTCTGCGGTCTTCTCTATAAGCCGCGCGTTACCTTTTCCGAATTCGGCACCATGAAGGTCGCTCAGCTGCACCACGGTGAAACCGTCAAAGCTCTCCGGTAATTTCTCCGAGCGCATGCTGTACTCCGTCACGACTATGCGCCATGCCGAATCGGCCAGCATGGCCGCGAGCACGAGCGCCAGCACAAGTATAATTATTAAGATGATCCTGCGTTTTTTCATACTGTTTCTCCGGATACATGATTGCCCATAATAGCATAAAAAACTCCGTGATGGAAGACTCTGAATGCTTAAAGCTGCTGTATATTCAAGTATAGCCCCCCAAAGTCATCAAAAATGCCTCAAATTGGCTTCATTTTAAATGTATTTGTCTTGAAATGCCGGTGTGAATCGGTTATAATGATTGGCGCTGTGCGGATATACGGGCGCAGCAGAAGATAAATCGAAAAGGATGATACCCGAAAATGAGCTCTAAAGAAAAGAAGCTGGCAGCAGCCGCCGAGGAAGCAAAGAAGACTAAAAAGTTCTATACCAAGTGCATAGTCTTCATCGTTGTCCTCGCCATCGTTGTGGCAGCAGCCGCCCTTGTCAACTCTGACATTTCCACCACCAAGACCACTGCTATCGAGATCGGTTCCACCAAGTACACTCCCGCTGAGTTCAGCTACTTCTACAGAAGCGCCGTCACCAGCACCTATACCGACCTCGTAAACAGCTACGGCGAGATGGCCGCCTATATTCTGAACACCTCCACACCTCTCGACGAGCAGATCTGCATGTTCGGCGACGGCGAAATGACCTGGGCCGATTATTTCTATGAGCAGGCTGTTCTCGCTCTGACCAACCTGACCATTCTCTATGATGCCGCTGTTGAAAAAGGCTACACCCTCTCCGAGGATGATTACGCCTCCATTGACGCCGACATCGCCTACTACGAGCAGACCGCTCTTGGCAACAACTATCCCGACCTGCCCTCCTTCCTCGCCACCAACTTCGGCAAGGGCTTTGACGTCGAGCTCCTGCGCGAGATCGCCGAGAAGCAGTATCTTGCTTCCGCTTACAGCGCCGACCTCAACAACAGCTTTGAGTACACCGCCGACGAACTCGAGGCATTCTACGCCGAGAAGGCCAACGATTATGACTTTGTCAAGTATCACTTCTACTTTGTCGGCACCTCCAACGAGGCCTTCGCAGATATGACCGACGACGAAAAGATCGCCGCCGCCCACGATGCAGCTGCCACCATCGCCGACTCCGCTTCCGGCGCTCAGTTCACCTCCAAGGTTCAGGATTTCGTTCCCGATGCCAGCAAGAACACCTACAAGACCGCTGAGTCCACCATGGCAGTCGCCCAGGGTGAGCAGATCAGCAGCATCTACAAGGATTGGCTCATGGATCCCAACCGCACCGAAGGCGACACCACCGTCATCGACTCCTCCGGCGGCAGCTACGCTCTGATGTTCGTGTCCAGAAACGACAACCACTATCAGCTCGCCGATGTACGCCATATCCTCATCTCCGCCGAGGCTGATGAGAACGGCGCATACACCGATGAAGCTCTTGCCGCCGCCAAGGCAGAGGCAGAGCGCATCTATGCCCTGTGGCAGGAAAACCCCACCGAGGAAAACTTCGCCGCCCTGGCTGAGGAATACTCCAGCGACGAGGGCTCCAAGACCAACGGCGGTCTCTACCCCGACGTCTATCAGGACTACATGGTTGAGGAGTTCAACAACTTCCTCTTCCACGAAGGCAAGCAGCCCGGCGACCACGGCATCGTCTACGGCACCAACGGCAGCTACGCCGGCTACCATGTAATGTACTTCTCCGCTCTGGGCGAGATGTTCAGCGATGTGCTGGCTGACAACTCCCTGCGCGCCGAGAAATACAACGAGATCGTTGGCGCCATGGCCGAGAACTACGGCATTGAGGTCGGTTCCGGCATGAAGCACGTCAATCTCGCATAAATTCGCTCAAAAAAGGCAGCCTCCATGGCTGCCTTTTTTCAAAGGAAAGGATACGATTATGTCCGAAAGATTTCTCCGTGAGGAAATGATGCTAGGTTCGGAAGCCATGGAAAAGCTCAAAAATGCCCATGTCGCCGTTTTCGGCATCGGCGGCGTCGGCTCATGGTGCGCCGAGGCTCTGGCAAGAGCCGGCGTGGGTGAGCTGAGTCTCATCGACCAGGACAGCGTGGGAGAG
>JAZOBQ010000070.1:0-30379 GCA_045596005.1 Oscillospiraceae bacterium | reverse complement strand
GGTCATGATGCCGAAAAGGGGCAGAGCCAGAAGGGTCTTGTGGAAGTCGTTGTCCAGCAGGCTCTTCATGTCGTCCGCGGGGCTCTTTACCTTCTTGCCCTTGGCGGTGATGTCCATGCAGATGCGGCACTGCTTCACCTGCAGGCGCCAGGTGTAGATAAATGCCACGATAAAGATAACGGTGAGCAGACCGTAGAGCAGGACCTTGACGGAGTCATCGCCGGCCACCCAAATGTCGGTGTCGAAGATGGGGTCATAGGTGGAGCCGCCCTGAACGGTGCCGACGGCGGCGTCGCGCTCAAACCAGGTTACCTTACCCAGCCAGTAAAGTCCGCCGCTGGGCAGGAACATGTATGTAATAAAAACTGCCTCGAACGCCAGGAAAAGGAGTCCGCGCAGGATCTGTCCGTAGTAAAAATTACCGAAGCCGAAGATGATGAAAGAGATCTTAACGGCCCAGTTGCCTTTTGTAAAGGTGGTTATAATGTCCAGGAAACCGTCCTTGATGAAAATGCCGAAGCTTTTGAAAGCATTAAGGATGTTCTTGCCCAGACTTACAAACCACAGGGGGATCGCGCAGATGAACAATTTCAGGCGATACATGAACGCACTGGATTTGCTCAGCTTCAAGTACTCTAAATCTGTAAGTCTATTCATAGCACTCCAATATAACCCGAGTTTATACTTGTCCTCCTTCTTCATAATAAAAAAGCACTGCTTGCCGGCGTGCAAGAGCTTATCTTCCTTGCACACCGGCCAACAATGCCCTAAAGCTGAGGACAAGGGGAGCCAAAAGGCCCCCCACATTGCCCTCAGTGATATATTTTACTCAACAGGGATCAGGGTGACAGTGCCGCCCTGAGCGCCGTCCCAAACGAGCTGGACCTGGTACTTGCCGTCAGCCTCAACAACGATGTTAGCGCCGTTGAACTCAACGCCGAAGTTAACATCCCAGGAAGCGCCCTGGCGGACCTTGAATTCGTCGCCGGCCTTCAGCTCGAGGACGTCGGAGGTGTAGGTGCCGTCGGGACCTTCGGTCATAGCGAAGTCGGTGTCCCAGCTGGTGCCGCAGATGGAGCCGATGACGCTCCAAGCGTTCTTCTGCTCCTCAGTCATGGAGAAGAGACCGTCGATGGTGGCCTGATAGCTCTCAAGAGCAGCCTTCAGATCGTCCTCGGAAGCAGCGTTCTTGGCGTCAGCGCCGAGAACCTTGGCGATATCCCACCATGCGCCGTGGATCTGGCCCTGGGGAATGCCGTATGCGTTCTGCTTTGCGAGAGCTGCGAGGGAAGCGTTGGACTGAACAGCCTCAGAAGCCTGAGCGTTGAGGTTGGAGGGACCCCACTGATAAAGCTCATAGCGCTTCATCTGGTTCTCTTCGTTGGTCAGCCACTGTGCGAGCTGAGAAAGAACAGCTGCCTTCTGGGGGTCAGCCTGGGGCTTAACACCCATGAGCTTGTTGCCGGTGTAGGAACCGAGGTGGTAAGAAGTGCCGTCTACCTCGAAGGAGGGCAGATCGGTAGCGCCGAGGTTGTCGCCGAAGTGCTCAGCAGCAGCGTTGGCGTTCCAGATACCGGTGATAACAACACCAGCGTCGGTGAAGATATCAGCGTTGCCATCATAGGCAGGGCTCTTTGCGAGCTTTTCCATGCCCTTCATGGCGATGAGACCCTTTTCGGAGTTGAAGTCATCCTCGATGGAGGTGAATTCGCCGGCGTCATTCATGTACCAGAGAGACTGGCAGCCTGCGCCGAAGAAGAAGGAAGCGGTGTACCATGCGTTCTCAAGAGCATAGCGGAACTTGACGTTGTTGGCTTCGCAGGCAGCGATGATAGCCTCGAGGCTCTCAGCATCTTCTTCAGAGATGATGCTGGTGTCATAGTACATGTAGTAGCCGTTGTCGGAGGTCATGGGATAAGCATAGAGATCACCGGCGACGGAAGCAGCAGCGACGGAACCTGCGTCGTTGTTGGCCTTGATGGTCTCGGTTGCGCCCTTGCCGGGAGCTGCGAGAGCAGCAGCCTGAACGAGACGAGCGAGCTGGTCCTGAGCGAAGCAGTAGATGTCAGGAGCAGAAGCGACGTCAGCGACGACCTTGCTTCCTGCGTCAGCCTCGGTAACGCCTTCAATGGAAGCGTTGATGACGATGCCGGGGTTGGCCTCTTCGAAAGCGTCAATCATTTCCTGGGTCATAGCGGCAACGCCGTCCATTTCGGAGACCCACATGGTGATGTCATAGGTGCCGGCGAGGGGATTCTCGTCGGGAGTTGCGGGAGCAGCGGGCTCTGCGGGAGCAGCAGGAGCTGCAGGCTCTGCAGGAGCAGCGGGAGCTGCGGGAGCGTCGTTGTTGCCGCAAGCGACCATGCCGGCGACCATAACGAGTGCAAGAAGCAGTGCAATGATTTTCTTCATTTTGTTGTTTCCTCCTATGTAAGTTTTGTATCTTTTTCTGTTTGGCTTTTGCGAGAGCTTCGGAATACACTTCGGTCAGTAAACAGCAAAACTCGCCGCTGTTTTGTCAAACAGCGGCGAGTCAGGGGTCCCTGACTCGAAAACATATTCCGGGTATCTCACGGCGACCGCGCCGAAATCAAGATACATTTTTTGGGGACGCGTTTGCGTACGGCGTTATTATAATATCATTTTTTGCATCCGTCAATACGTCCGTACAAATATTGTGGACAAATAAACAATTGATTTTTGTTGCAAAATGTACATGAGTCAAAGACAAAATTCATCGAAAGCGGGGAGCTTTCGACCCTCATAATCGAAAAGACACTGGTTGGCCCATTCGTTGGAGGTGGACTTGCCTTCTTCGTGGATATAGGCCTGACCGGCTTCGGAGGCCCAGCAGATGCCCTCTCCGGGCAGCCAGAGCGGCTCCCAGTAAAAAACGCCGTCAATGTTTACGGTGCGCGCACGGGCAAGAAAATCACGTATGAAGGCTGCCTGACCTTTGGGAGTGACGGGATAAAGCTCGGTAAAACCGGGGACGTAGGCGCGTTCGGAGTCGATCACGAGACGGCTTTTCTCTCCGCCGAGGCTGTATGCCTCTGTGGTGAAACCGTAGCCGAGCTCCATGACCATGATCTCCTTGCCGAAACGGCGGCAATTTGAGAGATTTTCGAAAAGCTCATCGGGGGTGCCGTGCCAGTAGGGGTAGTAGGATGCGCCGATGATATCGAAGTCTGTGCCGCGTTTTTCCATTTCGGAGAAAAACTCCTGATAAACGGCCTTGTCGTTGCTGCGTTCTAGGTGCAGTGCGATTTTTGCATAGGGCAATATTTCGCGGCTTGCCCTGCAGCCTGCCTGTACAAGACGGGTGAAGTTATCGTAGTTGCCTCTCGTTCCGTCGGGCATTTCGAGCTTGCCGACGGGCCAGAGCATGCCGTTGGTGATCTCATTGCCAACCTGTATCATATCGGGGGCGAGACCGGCCTCACAGGCTTTGACGAGGCAGTCTTTGGTGAAATCATAGACTGCCTGTTCCATTTCGTCTATGCCGTAGGAGCGCCATGCCTTGGGTATCATCTGTTTGCCGGGGTCTGCCCAGAAGTCGGAGTAATGGAAGTCGAGAAGTATTTTGTATCCTTTGTTTCTGGCGAGACGGGCAAGCCGGAGATAACAGTCCATATCGCAGCTTCCGGCGAGATATGCTTCGCCATTTTCGCCGAAGGGCTCGTTCCAGACGCGTATGCGCATCCAGTCTACGCCGTTTGCCTTGAATGCGTCGAGCGGGTCGAGCTGCTTTTCGCCGTCAAAATACTTTGCGCCGTGCTCGAGCTCCTCGAGATAAGTCGAGACGTCGATACCGAGTATCATTGCTGTCCTCCTTTGTGGGGGACGAACAGGGGAGGCTGGTTATCCTCGCCGAAGTCGCTAACGCGCATTTTCAGCGCACGGTAACGGTAACGGGCGGTTTCATTGAGACGGAGAACATCCTCCTCGCTGCCGCGGAAGCTGCAGCGCAGGCAGTAGTATTCGCCCTTAGCCTCGTCGAAGAACATATCGATATCTATGTCGCGCATAAAACAGGAGGGGCAGCGGTAATTCAGTTTGCCTTTTGAAGCCTGAGCCATGTTTTTACGCCTCCTTTGCTGATGGTTTTACGCAGTGCCATGTGGTAAACGGGGGAGAAGGCGATGCCCTCTTCAACTTCGGCGATGTCATTGTCGCCGCCCATTTCCACGGTGGTGAGAACATCGGGGATGGTGACATAGGCGGAGCCTGCGTTTTCTTTGGATACTTTTCTGCCGTGGTAACTGAAAGCCATATTCTCGCCGTCAACGCCGAGAGTGAGCTTGGTCATGTCCGCCTGATACTCGGTGGTGCCGAAGCCGCCGGTGAAGTATTCTTCAAATGTGACTTCCTCTCCGCCGAGGTCGTTGAGGATAATGCGTTCGGTGATGATTTTTCCGTCACCTTCCATGATGGTGAACACGGAGCGGACTTCAATGTCAAGTCCGCCGAGAGTTACGGTGACGGGGTCTGCGGTCAGACGTACGCCGCCTTCGACCTTTTCGTAGCTTGCCATGGTGCGGCAAAGGCAGAGGTCTGCGGTCTCTCCGCGGCAGCTTATCTTGCAGGACTTGATGGTGCCGGCGCCGGCGTAGTGGGTGAAGTAACCGGCGCGGTAGTTTATCTGGATGAGGTAGGGGTAGGAGGCGTCATAGACGTTCTCTGTGCCTATGCCGGTGCGCTGGGGAATTCTCGCCACATAGGGGCGCAGGTCGATCATTGCGCCGCCCTGGTTGAAGTCGAGGCAGGTGCGCATTGCGGGGTCGGCGTACCAGAAATATTCCTTGCCGCTGCCGTAGAGTATATCCTTCCACAGAGCACACTCGCCGCGGGAATAGTCGGGGTGGCGCTCGCGGTAGAAGTCGGCGAATTCGCTCATGGTCATGTCGCTGAGCTTGCCCTCGGCCTTGAGTGCGCCGTAATACTTCATGCCGTCGTCATAGCTCTTGGCGAGCAGCTCGTAGGGAGCTTCCCAGCGGCCGCGGCGGTTGAGCCAGCCGGGGCCGACGAACATCATATTGTAGCTGTAGCCGTCGTTGTATTTTGCCAGATGGCGGTACTGGTCGATGAGGTTGTAGAGGTAGGGATATTCGTAAGTGCCGGTCTCCTCGTCTTTGTAGTAGATCATACCACGCAGAACGTTTTGGGGATGGGTGCCGAAGTTGGAGCCGTTGCCGTCAAAGCAAGCCATTAGGTCGCGGCTGAGATGGGGGATGGCAACTATGCCGCTGTCATCGTCGGCATCGGAGGCGGGGCAGTGGGAATTGACCTTGGAGGGTATCCACGGATTCCAGGGACCGCCGTCCATGAAGGTGTACCAGGAGTTGTTGCAGGTGTGGTAGGCCTTGGGGCCTTCCTCCCAGCAGGTGGCAACGGCGCACTTCACAGACGGATAATTCTTCTTGATGTAGTTGATGGTATAGGCGTCGAGGAAGTAGCTGCTGGTAGACTCGGGGTAGAAGCCGAAGGCGTCGTGGAACTTGCCGAAAACGTCGTCGATGATCTCTTCCTTGGTCTTTTCGTCGAACATCCAGATGCAGAAGTCCTCGGTCTTATACTTGGCCTTGAACTCGGGGCAGGGCAAACCGAGCAGAGAAAGTCCGATCTCGTCGCCATACTTGGCGTGGTCTTCCTTGGCCATATTGATTATGACATCGGAGAAGAGAGATGCGTAGGTTATTTGAATTGTGGTCTTGAGACCATATTTGTGGGCGCAGTCTTGCTGGAAACGAAAAATGTCCAGAGACTCGTCACGCACGCCCTCGCCTTTGCCGAGCGCTTTTTCGGCGTACTCGGGGGAGAGCTCGGGACGATGGATGATGTTGACAATAAATTTGTTGTCCATGTTTTCCCTTTCTTTTTTTACTTCAAAATAACACTGGTCTGAGGGCCTACGGTGAGCACGCCGCCTTCAATGGAAGCGCCGCCCATACCGAGCACCTCGCATATCTCGGTGAAGCTCATGCCGCCGATATCTCCGATGGAGGATTCCTCAGTGGAAATATTGTGGATGATGGCGAGTGTTTCACCCTCGTATTCCACGACGAATCCGCCGATGTACTTGTCGCCCTTTATGGCGGTGTAGCTGCCTCGGGCGATGGCGGGATAGCTGTGGCGGACGGTGAGCAGGCGGCAGTAGTAGCGCAGGAGACTGTTTTCGTCGGCGAGCTGGTCGACCACGGTGGCCTGTATTTGCTTGTCATCGGCGTAAGTGCTGCCTACGGGGTCACGGATGAAGTCGTCGTCACCCCAAAGCATGGCGAGACGGCGGTTGGCATCGGTGTTTTCGCCTCCGCGTGAGCCGCGCATGCCTATCTCCTCGCCGTAGTATATGAAGGGAGAACCGGGGGAGAGCAGATAGAGGTTTGCCGCCATACGCATATTGTTTTCGAGAATAAAAGCACCGGCAATGCGGTCCATATCGTGGTTGGACAGGAAGCTCATAGCCATACTGTCGGGATTGAGGTCGCTTATCTTGTTCTGAAAACTTTCCACATAGTTCGTGAACTTGGAGATGGACAGTCCCTTGGCGGCGCTCGCGGCGACGCCTTCGGCCTGAGCCATGGCAAAGTTGAAGCAGTTCATGGCGGTGTAATATTCCATGATCTCGTTCTCGCCGGACCAGCATTCGCCAACGCAGTAGATGTCGGGCTTGATGGCGCGCAGCCCGGACATATACCACTCCCAGAAGTCCACGGAGGCGGCGGTATCGCCGAAGTATATGTACTTTACGGCGTCGAAACGGAAGCCGTCCACACCGAGGTCGAGATAGTACTTGGCGACATCGAGCATGGCCTGACGCACTTCCTCGTTGTCGAAATTGAGCTCGGGCATATCGCCGCTAAAGTTGCACTCATACCAGCAGTCCACACCGGCAATCTTCTGGTAGGTGCGTCCGCCGACCTTTTCGGCTTCGGTGACGCAGGTGTACCAGTCATAGTAGGGATTTTCCGTGTCGCCCTTTGCGCGTGCTTCCTTGAACTCCACAAACCAGGGATGCTTGCTGGAACTGTGGTTTACAACGAGGTCGAGGATTATCTTGACGTTGCGCTCGTGGCAAAGATCGATAAGCTCGACGAGATCGCTCTCAAGGCCGAAGCGCCAGTCTATCTCGTAGTAGTCGGTGGCGTCATACTTGTGGTAGGAGGGGGAGGAGAAGATGGGGGAGAGCCAGATGCCCTGCACTCCCAAACTCTTTTCAGAGAGCAGATTGCCGTCATTGAGATAGTCAAAACGGTTTATTACGCCGCGCAGGTCTCCGATGCCGTCATTGTTGGAGTCGGAGAATGAGCCGACGAAAACCTGATAAAATGTGCGGTAATTGTCATCAACGGGATCGGGCACGGCTGCGGGGGCTTCGGGAGTTGGCTCGGGAGTGGGCTCGGCAGACGGCTCGGAAGGCATTTCTGCCGGAGCGGAGCCGCAGGCCATCAAACCAAGAAGCAGTATAAAAACAAGCAGTAAACTTAACATTCTTTTCATTTTTTCACCTTGTTTATGCCGATGCGTTGAGCATCGCGTCGTCTATCTTGCCCCATGCGTTGGGGCCGGAGCAGCGGACATAGATGCCGACTTCAATGGTGTCGCCCTCTTTGTATTCGATGCCCTCGATGCTGGCGGTGTGCCACTCGTTATAAACAGTTATCTGTGTGTCGGCACGGTAGGCCATTTCGCCGTTTATGGTCACAAAGGCGTAGATCTCGGTATCGCCGCCGTCGCCGCCCATGATGGAAATGGAATAGTCATATTTGCCGCTGCGGAGGTTTTCGACCTCCTGCCACAACGTGAAGGATACGCTGTCAGCGGCAGCGCCCCAGAAATGGTAGTGTTTGGTGCCGGTGAGGGAGTCCGAGACCTTGTCCTCGACGTATAGCTCATCGAAGCTGGAGCTCGTCTCGGCTGTCCAGCCGCTCTCGCCGTCTTCAAAGGACCAGTTTTCGAGATAGTTGTAGTTGACCATGGAGACATAGCACTTGGCGGGCATGCCGTCAGCTACGCCGTTGATAGTGTACTTGGCGACTCCGCCGTTTTTCATGGCCTCGAAATCAGCATCGAGCCACTCCACGGGAATAGTCTGCTTACTGTTATCGAGCATGACGGCGTTAACTGTCTCGGGGAGAACGAAGTCGCCGCTGAGGTCTAGAATAAGCTCAGTGTCCTCTATAGCGTCGGCGCGATTAGGCACCTCGTTTCCGTTTCTGAGCAGGGAGAATACCTTCAATGCCTCGGTGGCTCTGCCGTCGGAGGTGAAGAAAGCCTGGTTATCCACGGCGCAGCCGCCGTACCACTGACCCGCGTCATCAGGGTCATACTCGGCGGCGTGGGAGGATGCCCAGCCGGAGCCGTTGGCTTCCCAAAGCGCGGAGTTAGCCTCCCAGCTATCGCCGCCGGAGGATATCCATGTGCCCTCCCAGTAAAATACGCCTATGCCGTTGGTGGTCTTGTTGGCCACGGTATCCACAACGGAACGGACAAGGTTGGCCTGACCCTGCTGGGTGAAGGGGTAATCTTTCACTATGCCGCCGCCCTCGCCTATGGTGTTGCCGTAGAAATCTGTGTCCTCGGCGGTGAAGGCGTAGGAGGTCTCGGCGACCATGACTTTTTTGCCGTAGGTCTCGGCTATCTTGCTGAGCACTTCAGAG
This sequence comes from Oscillospiraceae bacterium, assembly GCA_045596005.1. Taxonomy (GTDB): domain Bacteria; phylum Bacillota; class Clostridia; order Oscillospirales; family Oscillospiraceae; genus SIG459. The sequence goes on along the minus strand of JAZOBQ010000070.1, from coordinate 21,719 downwards.
AGATTTTCAAGAGTTCCATGCCAGAAGGGATAGTAGGAGGATGCGAAAACATCGTAATCCACCTGATAATATTCAAGGTTTTTGCCGTAGCTGTCGAAATTCGTTATCTTTTCGGGGTTGGCGAAGTGTACGGCGACGAGCGCATCGGGACAAACCTCACGCACGGCGCGTGAGCCGGCGTTCATGAGCTGCATAATGCGCATCCAGCCGCCTACGGCTGTGCTGTCCTCGCCGCACATGGCACCGTTTGTTTCGTTGCCTATCTGCACCATGCCGACATCCACGCCCGCGTCAACAAGCTGGCGGAGGCAGTCGGCGGTGTACTGATAGAGCGCTTCACACTTTTCATCTATGTCCATGCCCTTCCATGCCTTAGGCACCATCTGCTTGCCCGGGTCTGCCCAGAAGTCAGAGTAATGGAAGTTTACGAGCATTTTCATGCCGTACTCGGTGGCGCGCTTACCTATTTCAATGGCGTTTGCTATGTCACAGTTGCCGCCGCCGTAGCCGTTTCCGTCGGCATCAAAGGGGTCGTTCCAGATTCGAACGCGGATATAGTTCACGCCGTTTTCGCTGAGTATCTGATAAACATCCTTTTCTGTGCCGTTGTGGTCATAGTATTTAACTCCGCCTTTTTCGAGCGAGGGAACGCAGGAAGCGTCCATACCGAGGATGAAATCCTCGCTCAGGCCTTCGACCTTTTCAACATAGAGAGTGTCGGAAGTGACGGAGGGGAGCTTTTCCTCGGCGGGAACTTCGGGAGAAGCAGGAGTTTCGACGGGTGAGGTGCTGCCGCAGGCGCTGAAAAGCAGGGTAAATGCCAGCAGCAGCGCAAAAATGGGGTGAAGCTTTCTTTTCATAGGATTTACTCCCTTTCTCAGGCTCGGTTTACTTTGCGAGTGCGTCGTTTACATAGACTCTGATGCTGATGGCATCGACGCTTATGCTGCTGCTCTCGCGTGCGAGAGTTTCGGTTCCGGCGGTATTACCGTCTGCCACAAGATTCCATTCACCTTCGAGAGTGTAGGGGAGAGCGGTGTTGTGGGGGTTAATGACAGCTATGGCCTCGCCGCCCTTGCCGTCAGAGAAGTGGACGGACATGATGCCGCTGCCGAGTTCTTCGATGTTAACAATCTCGGACTTGGGGGAAGTGAAGATGCTGAAGCTCTTGCGCATCTCGATGAGTCCGGCGTAGTAGCGCATGGTCTCATACTGCATGCTGCCTTCCTTGAGCACAGACCAGTCGATGTTGTTGACTTCGTCGCTGGACTTGTAGCTGTTCTCGTCGCCGCCTTTGGTGCGGAGCATTTCCTCGCCTGCCTGCCAGAAGGGAGTGCCCTTCGCTATCATTATGATGGATGCGCCGAGGCGGTTCATGCGGTTTCTGATCTCGTCGCTCTGGTCGCCGTTGGAGAGAATAAGCTTGTCCCAGAGGGTATTGTTGTCGTGGGCGCTCATATAGTTGATGACCGTGGCGTTGTCGACAGACCATGTCTGGCCGAGACCGTGGCCGCCTTTGATACCGAATATGACCTTGCCGGCGTTGCCTGCTGCGGCGCCGCTGATATACCCCTTGGCTGCGGAGTCAAACACGCTGCCTTTGAGGCCGTCGCGGATGGCGTCATTGAATACGGCTACAGCGCCGATGGCCTTGCCGCTGGGAGTTATCTTGCTGATGTTGCTCTGGTTTGCCTGCTCGCTGCCATCGATGGTGGCACCCATGGTCCAACCTTCGCCGTAGATGATGGCGTTGGGGTTGATGGCGTGAACTGCGGCTTCGACCTCCTGCATGGTCTGGAGGTCATGCAGACCCATGAGGTCATAACGCAGACCGTCGAGCTTGTACTCGCTGACCCAGTAGGCAGCGGACTCGACCATGAACTTTCCGTACATATATCTCTCGGAGGCGGTATCGTTGCCGCAGCCACTTGCGGAGGAGTTTGCGCCGGTGGAGGTGTAGCGGTAATAGTAGTAGGGAACTATGCGGTTGAAGGAGCTGTTTGCGTCGTAAGTGTGGTTATATACAACGTCCATGATGACGTTCAGACCGGCTTCGTGCAGAGCCTGCACCATCTGCTTGAATTCGTTTATTCTTACCTCACCGTTATAGGGATCGGTGGAGTAGCTGCCCTCGGGGACATTGTAGTTCTTGGGATCGTAGCCCCAGTTGAATGCCGCGTCGGGGTCGGACTCGTCAACAGTTGCGTAGTCATAAACGGGGAGAAGATGTACGTGAGTGATGCCAAGCTCGGTAAGATAGTCAACGCCGACGGGAATGCCGTGTTCGTTTACAAGGCCGCGCTCGGTGAAAGCGAGGTATTTGCCTTTATACTGGGAGTCGGCGATCTTGTTGGAGAAGTCGCGGACATGAACTTCCCAGATGACGGCCTCGGAGTAAGAGCCGATGGGGGAAGTGGAGCCGGCATTGTTCCAGCCTTCGGGATCGGTGAGGGAGAGATCGACTACCATTCCGCGGTTGCCGTTGACGCCTGCTGCCTTGGCGTAGGGGTCTACAGCTTCCTGAGTGCCGACGGAAGTGGTAACGGCGTAATCATAATAAGTGCCGTGGCCGCAGGGCTCGGTGTGGGACCAAACTCCCTTGTCGCCGCGGATCATTTCTACGCTCTTGTATGCGTCAACTCCGTCGCCGGCTTCGTAAAGACGAAGCACGACGGAAGAAGCGGTGGGTGCCCAGAGCTTGAAAACGGTGCTGTCGCCCTTGATCACGGCGCCGAGGTCGTTGCCGTCGTAGTGGTAATTTTCGGCGAAGTATTCGCTGTCGAATATGTCTGTGGGTACGACTTCCTTTTCGCCATAGCCGGAAAGTTCCACACGATAGCTGCGGCTGAGGTCGAGGCTTTCTGCGAGGATAATGTCGCCCGTGGAGGCTTCCTTGCCGAGGCTCGTAAGCTCGGCAACGGGAACTTCGCGCTCACCCTCGTATACCTTTATCTGAGAAAGATCGCTGATGGTGGTCTTGGGATTTATACTGTAATGGATGACACATTCATCCGTCATAGATGCAAGATTGAATTTCTTTGCCATGTTGAGTGTTTTTCCTCCGTCGTTGCTTTTGTACTGGAATTCATCGCCGCTGACAAGATATATCACGGTCTCTCTGCCCTCTATCTTGGCGAAGCGGTCGGACTCAAAATCTTTGGTTGCGCTGCCCCATGAGCTTCCGCCGGGATCGGAACAGTCTCGGCGGACGATGAAGCCCACTTCCTCAACGTCTTCGGGGACATTGACGATGACCTTGCCGCCGTATTCACATTCGCGGAAGGTGTAGCCCTTGCCGTCCTTGCCCGGGAACCAGATCCACATGTCGCAATTTTCATAGGTGCCGGGATAGCTCCAGTAGAAGGTCAGCTGATTGTGACCGTCGGGGATGGGCTCGGTGTATTCCTCGGGCGCAGGCTCGGGAGTGGGTTCGGGTGTGGGAGTGGGTGTGGGTTCTGCGCTCGGAGCGGGAGCCTCCGGCTGAGCAGTGGGGGCGGGAGCGCAGCCTGCCAAAAGCAGGGAGAGCAGCATCACGGTGGCGAGAGCTGCGGAAACTATTCGCTGTATCTTTTTCATTGTCGGCCTCCTGTAATATCACTTGTTGCGCTTCGTTTTTACTGCCAGCTCCAGAATACGGGAGCGGAGAGAAGCGGTGTTATATCGGGGACTGAGCCTCCAGCCCCAATTGCCCTCGGCTGTGGCAGGCTCGTTCATTCTGCCTTCCTCGTTTTTGAGCATCAGATAGTCCTGCATGGGGACCATGGCGAGATTGGCTATGCTGCGGAAAGCAAATTCGATGAGGTCATAGCAGCGGCTCTGGCCTTTGTCGCGTGGGCAGAAGCGGTCGAAGCGGCGCTTTGCATCGCCGGAGATGTTTTTGAGCCATGTGCATGTGCAGTCGGAGTCGTGGGACGCGGAGTAGACCACGCAGTTTTTCGTCGTATAGGTGGCGGGGAGGTTTTCGCTGTCTTCGTCGTAGAAGGCGAAGTGCAGCATCTTCATGCCGGGGAAGCCGGTGTCGGAGAGCAGCTCGCGCACATCGGGGGTGATGAAGCCGAGGTCTTCGGCTATTATCTTCGCTTTCGGATATTTTTCGCGTATCGTGCGGAAGAGTGCTATGCCGGGAGCGGAGTCCCATTTTCCGTTTCTTGCCGTTGCCTCGCCGTAGGGAACGTTGTAGTAACCGGCAAAGCCGCGGAAATGGTCGATACGGAGAATGTCGTAAAGGGCGAAGGCGTTTCCGATGCGATCAAGCCACCAGACAAAACCGTCGTGCTCCATTTTTGCCCAATTATAGATGGGATTGCCCCAGAGCTGTCCGTCGATGGAAAAACCGTCGGGAGGGCAGCCGGCCACAACAGTGGGCTTAAAGTCGGCGTCGAGCAGAAACTGCTCGGGAGAGGCCCAGACATCCACGCTGTCGTGCGCAACGTAGATGGGCATGTCGCCAATAATAACTATGCCCTTTTCCTTCGCGTGGGCGCGGACGGCCTTCCACTGGGAGGCAAATTCATACTGGCACCAGCGCCAGAAGTCCATCTCCGGCTCAAAGTCGGCGGCATGTTTCTCGGCACGGGAGTAATCGCGGTGTTTGCTTTCCCATTCCGTCCACTGACGGTGACCGTAATGCACCTTGAGCGCCATGAAAAGGGCGTATTTATCGAGCCACAGGGCGTTTTTGCGCACAAAGGCTTTGTAAGCTCTGTCGGGAACGAAACGGGAGTGGGCAAGACGCAGAATGTCATACCTTGTGTTCCAGAGACGGCCGTAATCAACGCGGACGGACTCATAGCGCTGGGCGGCAAGCTCGGCGCGGCTGAGCAGTCCCTTCTTTCCCAGAATGTCGAGGTCGATGAAATACGGATTGCCGGCGGAAGACGCAGGGGACTGGTAGGGACTGTCGCCGTAAGATGTGGGATTGAGGGGCAGGACCTGCCAGCATTTCTGCCCTGTGGCATCCAGAAAATCTATAAAATCGTGAGCCGCTTTGCCGAGCGAGCCTATCCCGTAGCGAGAGGGGAGGCTGCTTACGGGCATTATTATGCCGGATTTATGTCGGAAACCGAAGTTTTTCGTGCTTTCCACAGAAAAATTCCTTTCTTGTTGTTTATATTTAAATGTATAGAAGCAGGTAATTGCTTGAATTCGTTTCAGCTACGCATAATCTAACACAGAGGGAAAGAAAAAACAATAATATAAAAACCAATTCGATGCATGAATAATTGCAAATGCCGCTGAGGTTTTTTGTCATCGGGAACATTTACACAAAGCAGTTTCGATAAATCTTTCGTTTGAGGAACGTTAACTTGTTGACATTCGACATAATGATGGTATACTGGTAATACCACTATACCAACGATTGTTCAACGGAGGTGCTTATGCCGAATACGATACAAAAAAAGAGCATGAGCCAGCAGGTGCTTGACTATATTCTCGGATGCATAGACCGCGGAGAACTCAAGAGAGGGGACAAACTCCCCGGAGAAAGGGAGTTTGCCGAGAGTCTGGGTATATCCCGCGTGCCGCTTCGTGAAGCCATAAGCGCGCTGGCAATTATGGGCATCGTGGAAAAGCGCCACGGTGAGGGCAATTTTATCGCCCAGTCCAATATGGATGTGCTCGGGCAGATACTGCGTACGAGCGCCATGCTTGACCACAGCCTTGCCGAAGACCTTTTCGAAACGCGCGGAATGGTAGAGGGAACGAGCGCCAGACTCGCCGCGAGAAACGCCACCGCGGAGGATATCGAGGCCATACGCGAAGCAAATAAACTTATGGAAGAAGCAGTCCCGGCGTATATCGCGGGGGAAAAGCTGCTCAGCGAGATGCTGTCGCTTGATGACATTTTCCATCTGCGTGTCGCAGCGGCTTCGCACAACAGATTCTACATTCAATTTGTGAACATCATGCACACAGCGGGAACGGATATGGGGCTTTATGAGAAAGCCTACGGACGCCATCCCGAAAAATACCATGAATCGCTGAAGTTCCACCGCAGCCTTACCGATGCCATTGCTGCGGGAGACGAGAGACTGGCTCAGGATATAATGTGCAATCACATAAACTCCATAAGAGTTGACACCGAAACAGCGGAAAAAGAGGAAACGGGAGAGGAGAGAGAAAATGAAGGATAATTTTTCGCTTGAAAAATACATGAACGCCATTTCGCCGAGCGGCATTGAACAGGCTGCCGGAGAAACCGCCGCACTCAGAAAGGGCGAATGTGCAGCAAAGTGCGGCGAGGACGATGTGCGCGAGATCAAGACCGCCTGCCGCGCCTGCATCGCAAACTGCGGTGCAATAGCCACCGTGAAAAACGGACGAGTCGTGAATCTGCGCGGCAATCCCGAGGATCCAATGAGCAAAGGAAGACTTTGTGCCAAGGGACTTTCAGGAATTCAGGCGCTCTATCACCCCAACCGCAACAAGTATCCCATGAAGCGCGTTGGCCCCAGAGGCAGCGGACAGTGGAAACGCATTTCCTGGGACGAAGCTCTCACGACCATTGCAGAAAAGCTCATGGAGACCCGCGAAAAATATGGTGCCGAGGCCGTTTTCTGTTCCACCGGCGGCGGCGGAAACCCGGAGATATGGTCCATAGCACGCTTTTGCAATATTTTCGGCACACCCAACTGGTTTGAACCCGGCTGTGCCCAGTGTTATCTGCCCAGAGTGCTGGCCTACACGATGATGTATGGCGGTATCGACCCCAGTATAGCCGACTCCAATGCACTTGAACTTTATTTCCCCGATGATACCCCCATCAAGACACTCGTGCTTTGGGGCACCGATCCCTCCTATTCCTGCCCCGCATCCGGCGGAGGCATGGTCGCCGACCTGCGTGCCAAGGGAGTAAAAACCGTTGTTATAGATCCCCGCTTCACTCCCGACGCCGCCAAGGCAAGCGTGTGGCTGCCCATCCGTCCCGGCACGGACGTTGCGCTGCAGCTCGCATGGATACGCTACATACTCGAAAACGAACTCTACGACGCAGAATTCGTCATGAAGTGGACAAATCTGCCCTACCTCGTGGATGTCGAAAGCCGCATGATGCTCCGCGCGGAGACTTCCGGTGTGGAGGGGCAGCCGGATACCTACATGGTTTGGGACGCAAAGAGCGGCTGCGCCCAGCCTCTTGAGTATCCCTGGAATGATGAGCTTGATGTTGTGCTCGACGGTGAGTTTACGGTCAACGGCAGACTCTGCAAGACCGGCTTCAGACTCCTCTGGGAACGCTGCGAGGAATACACCCTCGAAAAAGCAGCGGAGATATGCTGCCTTGAAAAGGACAAAATAGAAGAGGCTATCCGACTTTTCGCAGAGGGCACACCGAGCGGCATAGCCATCGGCGTTGCCACCGACCAGACCCCCAACTCCGTACAGGCTGCTATGGGCGCCGCCACCATTGACCTGCTCGTCGGCAATGTCGAGCGTCCCGGCGCGCTGATGCAGCGCTTCCGTACCAGCGGCTGCTTCGATATGCCAAACTATCCCGTGCCCGTTGCCGCAAACCGTCTGCCGCCCGAGCAGCTGAAAAAGCGTCTCGGCGGACGCGAGCACAAGGGTCTAGGCATATGGTGGGCAGGCTCTCCGGTAAAAACTCTGGAAGCCATTCTCACCGGAAAACCCTATCAGCCGAGAGTGTGGATAGACCGCTCCGGAAACAAGCTTGCCGCCACAGCCGACAGCAAGAAGTGGGAGGAGGCCATACACAAGCTCGATTTTATCGTACACGTGTATATGTACCCGACATCCTTCTCCGCATATGCCGATATTCTCATTCCCTCTGAGGAGTGGCTCGAGACGGATATGCTTGTCGAGACCTGCAATACCCTCGTCGCCCGTCAGCAGGTGACCCATCTCTGGGAAACGGTGGACGAGACCATGTTCTGGTCCATGCTTGCAAAGCGCTGCGGCGAGCTCGGACACGAGGCCTGCGCCAAGGCATTTGATGCCGAGTATATGGGACATGATCTGCCATATTGGGGCAGCATGGACGAATTCCTCAGCCATTGGGTCGAACGTCTCGGTATGAGCTGGAAGGAATTCGCCGCCAAAGCTCCGATAGAATATCTGCCCAAGGAGCAGTGGCGCACATACTACGTTTACAAACAGCCGGATCCGAAAAACGGCTATAAACCCAACGGTTTCCCCACACCCACCAAAAAGTGCGAGCTCTATCTCGAGAGCATGATAAGCCTCAGCCGCACCGGCAAACCCTTCAGCGCGGTCGAGCTCGAGCCCGCGGACGAGGACTACGAGCCCATGCCCTACTACATGGAGCCTGTGGAAAGTCCCCTGACCGACACCGAATATCCCCTCGTATATACCGGCGGACGCATCCCGTATTTCCACCATAATACCCTCCGCAACATACCATGGCTGCGTGAGATGTATCCCGCGCCCGAGATGTGGGTCAACCCCGTCGACGCTGAAAAGTATGATGTAGCTGACGGCGACTGGGCGTGGATGGAATCGCGCCGCGGACGCACGAGAGGCCTCGTGAAAGTTACTCAGGGAATAAGACCCGGAACGGTCTACATGGAGCGTTTCTGGGCTCCCGAAAATCTTTCAGCCGAGACCCATGGCTGGAAGGAAATGAACGTAAACCTGCTCACCAAGGTCACGGGCCCCCATAACCCTGAGGTCGGCACTTATACCCTCCGCGCCTTCCAGGTGAAGGTGTATAAGGCCGAGGGCGCTCCGGAGGGAGTCTGGCTCGACCCGGAGGATTTCCGTCCCTGGCTTCCGATGCCAAGCAAAGCCACCGAGGAGGTGCGAGTATGAAACAGTATACATTCGTAATAGACTGCGACCGCTGCATAGGCTGCAAGGGCTGCCAGGTCGCCTGCAAGCTGCAGAACACAGTTTCTCTCGGTCAGGGCAGAAACAAGGTCTGTACCATAGGACCCAGCGGCGTTTTCCCAAACCTTGAGATGTACTTCCTGCCAACTATGTGCCAGCAGTGCGCCGAGCCCGAGTGCGTGGCCGTATGTCCCACCGGTGCATGCTGGAAGGACCCCGAAGACGGCGTTATCAAGATAGACCGCTCTCTTTGCATAGGCTGCGGCAGCTGCCGCCGTGCCTGCCCCTATGAGTGCATAAACGCCAACAAGGAGCTGCGCGTTTCCGATAAATGCGACCTTTGCGCAGCAAAGCGTGAGAAGGGCGAGCTGCCCGCCTGCGTTGCCAATTGCTCCGGCAGCGCTCTGCACTTCGGAGATATCAACGATCCCGAGAGCGAAGTCTCCAGACTTCTCGCCGCGACTGCTCCCGAGCATATCCACACTCTGCGCGACAGCGGCTGCGGCCCAAGCGTAAGATACATTCTCCGCAACGACGAGTGGAAGGATATTCTGCCTCAGGACTGCATAGAACACAGCGCATGGAAGAAAGGAGGCCGCAAATAATGATGCTCAGCAGACAGACAAATAGTGAGAGAGCGAATATGTATCGCTTTCTTTCCCGTGCATACAGAGTTGAAGCGGACGAAAAGCTGCTCCGGGCGATAGATGCTATGAGTTTTCCCAAGACCGAGGGACTGCTCGGTGAGGGATATGCTATGCTTAGAAAGTATATGGATAATCGTGGCGAAAACTGCGTAGAGGAACTGGCCGTTGACTATGCGGCAGCATTCCTCGCTGCCGGCAGCGCCGACGGAGCCGCAGCACTACCAGTCGAATCGGTTTACATAAGTCCTGCAAAGATCTTCATGCAGGAAGCCTGGGAGGAAGTGAAGGCGGAGTATGCCCGCTTTGACCTTGTCAAGAATAAAGACTTTGCTGACCTTATGGAAGACCATCTGGCTCTCGAGCTTGAGTTCATGGCCTTTCTTATTGAAAATGGAGAGACGGCAGCTCAGAAAGCGTTTCTTGAAAAGCATCTGCTCAGCTGGATGACTCCCTTTACCGCCGATATAGACAAGTTTACCCGCTGCGATTTTTACAGAGCCATAGGCCGCATCACGCTCGGCTTCCTCAGCCTTGACGTACAGCTGCTTGAGGCTGTCGAGGCCGGCGAAGTGCAGCCCTCGCGCAGCTTCTCCGTCAGAAACGAGCGCATGGCCAATATCCTTGCCAGACTCAAGGAAAACTACCGTGTTTACGCACCTGTCCGCTTTGCCAAACGAGGCCCCAAGGGAAGCGACCTAATCCGCTACGGCGAGATAAGCGAACTTACGGATATAGTCTATAAAGAGCGTTCGCATTTCTCTCCCAAAGAATGTTTTTATCCCGTGTCCCAGACTCTTCTGAACTTCACAGACCGCGAATGTTCCGTGCAGGAGCTGAAGGACGAAAAGGGCATAATAATCATCTGCCGTGCCTGCGACATAAACGCCGTAAGAAAGCTCGACAATATTTTCCTCAATAACGGTGAGGCAGACCTCTACTACAGCCGTATGAGAGAAAAGGTGAAGCTCATTCTGCTCGAGTGCGGTGAGAGCTTCGAAAACTGCTTCTGTGTTTCCATGGGAGCGAATGTGGCTCGCGGATATTCCGCCGCCATGAGCATAGACGATATCTGCGCCAAGATGGAGATTTGCGACGAGGAGCTTTTGCCCTACTTCACCGATGAAGTTCCCATCGACTATGCTCCCGGCTTCGTGAAGGAAAATAAGCGCGAAGCCAAGCTGCCTGCAATAAAACGCGCCGACCTTAAGGATATCTGCGCCATGGACTATTGGAAAAAGTTTGACGACGAGTGCATTGCCTGTGGTGGCTGCAACACCGTCTGTCCCGGCTGTTCCTGCTTCGATACGGTTGACATAATATACGACGAGACCAGCCTTGACGGCGAGCGCAGGAGAGTGTGGTCAAGCTGCATGCTCCGCGATTTCACCCAGACTGCGGGCGGCGGACTCGCCAGAAAAACTCAGGGTGCGAATATGCGATTTAAGACGCTCCACAAGATATTTGACTATTGCGAGCGCTTCGGCGAGGGGCATATGTGTGTAGGCTGCGGCCGATGCATAGACCGCTGTCCCAAGGGGATTGATTTTCTCGATACCGTAAACGGACTTGCCGATGAACTTGAAAAGAGCAGGGGAGGGGAAAAATGATGAAAAACATAATGCTGCCCGAGCCTCACGAAATACTCAGTGTTCTCAAGGAAACTGCCGCGGAGTACACCTTCCGTGTCGCCTATGAGGGCGAGACCGACCACGGCCAGTTTTTCCAGCTCTCCATTCCCAAGATAGGCGAGGCGCCCATATCCGTCAGCGGAAAAGGAGAGGGCTATGTGGAGTTCACCATCCGCAAGATCGGCCGCCTTACGAACGGAATTTTCGGCCTTGACACAGGCGACATGCTCTTTATGCGCGGACCTTATGGCAAGCCTTTCCCCGTTGAGGATTTCAAGGGCAAGGATCTCGTGGTTATCTGCGGCGGCACCGGAATGGCGCCGGTCAAGACACTCCTCAATTATTTCTATGAACACAGGGACGAGGTTAAATCCGTGCATCTGATCGCTGGATTCAAGGATATAAACTCTGTTCTCTTTACCGAGGAGATCGAGAAATTCCGCGGTAGTTTCAACACTATTGCAACGCTGGATAATTCCTCCGCTCCCGGCTTCGAGACCGGAATGGTCACCGCCCATATCGGAAAGATACCCTTTGCCGATTTTGAGGACTATAACGTTGTGATAGTCGGTCCTCCTGTCATGATGCATTTTGCGGCGCTTGAGTGCCTGAAATGCGGCGCGCAGGAAGAGAAGATTTGGGTATCCTTTGAGCGCAAAATGTCCTGCGCTGTCGGCAAGTGCGGCCACTGCAAGATTAACGAGACCTATGTATGTCTCGAGGGACCCGTTTTTAACTACAGTAAAGCAAAAGAACTTTTTGACTGATATTTGAACGCGAAAGGAGCATCAAGTAAATGTGTAAGTTTCCTCATCTGTTTCAGCCTCTGAAGATCAATAACAAGTATACCTTCAAAAACCGTATCGAGAGCGCTCCCATGGCTTTCGGTCTCATCGCCCTTGACCCCGATGCCGCGGACAAGTCCTTCCGCAAGCTCGAGAGCATTGCCCGCGGCGGCGATGCCTGCGTGGCTGTCGGCGAGATCGATGTAAACTTTGTCGACGCAGTGCGTATTCCTCTGCCTCCCGTGGATTTCAGCCAGACCGAAGGCTACGCCGTTGACCGAGTAGGCGAATATGCACGCCGCATACATAAGCACGGTGCCATCGCGATATGCGAGCTGAGCCATCCCGGTGCAGAAAAGATGCCCTTTGGCCCCAATGAAGAGGCCATCGGCCCCAACGACGAAGTGCGCCCCAACGGCGTGCACGTCCGCGCCATGAACGAGGACGATATGGAGCGCATTGCCAATGATTTCGTCACCGGCTGCAAATTCCTCGAAGCTGCGGGCTATGACGGCACTATCATCCACGGCGGCCACGGTTTCCTCTTTACCCAGTTCCTCAGCCCCACCTACAACAAGCGTACCGATAAGTACGGCGGCAGTCTCGAAAACCGCGCCCGTTTCCCGATAATGATACTCAAGAAGATGCGTGAGGCCATGGGTCCCGACTTCATCATCGAGCTGCGCATCACCGGCGACGACGGCTATGAGGGCGGCGTAACACCCGAGGAGACCGGCATGTTCGTTCACATGCTCGAGGGTATCGTGGACAGCGTTCAGGTATCTGCCGGTATTTACTACGACGCAATCGCCACTCACCAGTTTTCCTCCATGTTCGTGCCCCACGGATGTAACAGAAATATCTCCAAAATCGTCAAGCAGTACACCTCTCTGCCCATCGGCGTTGTTGGCGGCATAAACGACCCTGCCCAGATGGAGGAGATAATCGCAAACGGCGAGGCTGATTACATAGTTCTCGGACGCCAGAGCCTTGCAGACCCCGAGCTGGCCAACAAGGCTCTCAGAGGCGAGGAGGATACCATCCGCCGCTGCCTGCGCTGCTTCAAGTGCTTCCCCGGCTCTCCCGAGGAGGGCTACACCGACCTGCCCTTCGACAGCGTTGAGCTTTCCAAGCATGTCGGCGCCTGCACCATCAATCCTCTTGCAAATTTGCCCTTCGATCCCTATGAACTCGAAGCCCCCAAGGCTCTGAAGAAGGTGCTCGTTGTCGGCGGCGGCCCCGCAGGTATGGAAGCTGCCATCAGAGCTGCAGACAGAGGCCACAAGGTAATTCTCTGCGAGAAGGACAAGTTCCTCGGCGGTATGCTGTTCTTCACCGATGTGGATACCGACAAGCCTGACCTGAAAAACTTCAAGGATCTGCTCATCCGCGAGGTCGAGCGCCGTGATATCGAGGTTAGACTTGACACCGAGGTCGACGCCGAGCTCATCAAGGCCATCGCCCCCGAGCATATCATCATCGCAACCGGCGCTGCCCCCGTTGCTCCTCCCATTCCCGGACTCTATAAGGCACACCAGTCACTCGAAGCTTACCGCGGCAATGTGGTCCCCGGCAAGCGCATCGTCATGGTCGGCGGCGGCCTTATAGGCGCGGAACAGGGCCTCTTCCTCGCCAAGAGCGGCCACGAAGTCACCGTTGTAGAGATGCTGCCCCGCGTAGCCAACGAGTCCTACGGCATGTACCGTGAAGCTCTTGCCCGCGAGATGGACAAGGAGAACATGACCCTGCTTGAGAACACCCGCTGCCTTGAAATCGGCGAAAATTTCGTCAGAGTACTTCTGCCCGACGGCAGCGAGAAGACTCTCGAGGCCGACACCGTTCTCTACGCTCTCGGCATGAAGTCCCGCAGTGTTGAGGCCATCAAGGCCGCAGCCGGAGATATTCCCTGCGCCGTTATCGGCGATGCCATCTCTCCCAGCAAGGTGGATCAGGCTACAAGAAGCGCCTATCTCGCTGCCATCGAGATATAAGAAACATAGCTTAAAAAAGAGAATGACCATGGATTTTATGCCTCCCATTGCTCAGCGCGGTATGCGTGTGCAGACCGCTGTGGCTCTTCAGGAGCCTGATCGTGTCCCCTTTGTTCCGACTTTCAATAACTTTTTCCAGCTCAACTACGGCGTCTCATTCGGAGACAGTATGCGCGATATCTCCACTATAGACGGTGCTCTTGACAAGTTCATGGACCGCTATGAACCGGATCTTTTCAACCTGCCCGCTATTTTTCCATCTCCGGCCATGGAACGCGCGGTTTCCACCTGCTGCCGTTTCCCGGGGGAGCTGTACAAGCTCGGCGATGATGTGCCCTACCAGTACATCGACAAGCAGTTCCTGCGCGACGAGGACTTCGACGCATTTCTGAAAGATCCCAACTGGTTCCTCTTCCAGAAAGTCCTGCCCCAGAAGTATGCTGCTTTCGGAGGACTTGCGCTGCTCAATCCCACGGCAATGTGCAACTCCGTTATCTATTCTCTCGCTCCCTTCGGCACTCCTCCCGTTCAGGCTGCGCTGCAGGCGATGATTGATACCGGAAATCTCATCATGGATAACCTCGGCAAGTGCGCCGCTCAGGCTCAGCACGCCGTTGAACGCGGTTTTATTCCCTTCGGCGGAGCTACCTGCATGTGCCCCTTCGACGAATATGCCGACCATATCCGCGGCATCATGGAAGCCTGCATGGACTGTATAGAAGAGCCAGAGCGACTCGAAGCCGCTCTGGAGATCTGCGAACAGCATATCCCCACCTTTATCGCAAACGCCAAGATGCAGCATGCTCAGTACGTCTTTGTGCCCCTGCACTGCGGCGTGGATGATTTCATGAGCCTTGAAAACTACAAGCGTTTCTACTGGCCTGGACTGAAAAAGGTGCTCAACGCCATCATCGACGAGGGCATGACTCCTCTCGTGATATGCGAAGGCAAGTACCGCACCCGTCTTGAGGTGCTCGCCGATGTCCCCAAGGGCAAGGTGATTTATTTCTTTGAAGATGTTGGCCTTGTGAAGGCCAAGGAGATCCTGGGTGATGTGGCCTGCATTGCCGGCGGTATGCCCACCGAGTATCTGATGATGGGCGATAAGCAGCGCGTTATCGACCACACCAAGCGCATGATAGACCTGCTCGCTCCCGGCGGCGGCTATATCATGAGCAACACTCTTGCTCTCGACCAGGTCAAAATGGAGAACATGGAGGCCTGGAAGGACACCGTGTTCAGCTACGGAAAGTACATGAAGTAAGCATAAAAAGGAGAGAAAAATAAATGAAAGTTTTGGGTCTTTGTGCCGGAAGACGCAACGGAAATACCGAAATAATGATGAAAGAAGCCTTCAGAGCCATCGAGGAAAAATGCGGCGCTGAATGCAAGCTCGTAAGAATACAGGAGACCAAGATCAACACCTGCATCGGCTGTGAAACCTGCATGGTCAGCCATCTGAAGGGCAACTGGGAGTTCCGCTGCATACACAAAAACGGAACAGACCACTTCTATTTTATCGAGCAGCTCAAGCGTGAGGCCGACGCCATCATCGTAACGAGCCCCGCATATAATCTCCTGCCCACCGGCCAGCTTATCAAGTTCCTCAACAAGGTCCACGCCAGCGGCGACTACCGCGACGTTATCCATAAGTCCCCCAAAATCGGCGCAGCCTTCTCCATCGGCGGCACCGACTGGACTAACTTTACCCCCAACTTCGTGCGTATGATAGCAATGGAGATCTGCGGCAACTACGAGTCTCTTGCCGACTTCGTGCACTGGGACTTCATCAACGCCAAGGGCAATGTTTTCCTCACCGAGGGTGTGCTTGAGCGCATGCACCAGTTCGGCGAGAATGTCGCCGAGGCTCTAATCAAGAAGGCAAAGGGAGAAAGCTTCGAGTACAAGGGAACTCCCGGTATCTGCCCCGACTGCCACGGTACCTTTATCGAGAAGCGCGAGGACGGCTGGTACTGCCCCCAGTGTCTGACCAAGGCCGACCTGAAAATGGTAGACGGCGAGCTTCAGGTGGAGTTCAGCCGCGAGTCCAGAAAGGCAAATCGCTGGAGTCCTGCCGGTCAGGAACTGCATGAAAACGGCATCCGCTGGGGTCATGGCCGCGCCGCCAAGGGCAAGGATATAATCAAGGAGGGCTTCGGCAAATACGGAGTGAACGAATACGTCGTTGAGCTGCCTGAGCTCATAAAAGAATAAGCAAAGCAAACAGGACTGATCAAAAAATCAGTCCTGTTTGCTTTGCTTGGTATGAAAATATCAGAATCCTTTGATAACTTCAGGCGTGAGAGATTCGAGCAGGGCTATTACCATCTCGACGGCGGCATCAAAGTCGGCGCCGGAGCTTATGCAGTTGGTGGAATGGGCATAGCGCACAGGTATTCCGGCGACAACGGAAGGAGCTCCGGTGAGAGTGGTCTGAATGGAAGCGGCATTGTTTCCGCCGCCTTTTCGCGCGGCCTCCTGAACAGGTATGCCCTTTTCTTCGGCGAGGTCAAGTGTGAAGCGTTGGAAACGGGGAGAGCAGATGGCGGAAACATCCATATGGCGGAACATCGGACCTTTTTTCAGCGCGGTCTGAACGGCGTAGCTCTCCGTGAATGTGTCGTCAGCAGGGCAGCCCTCCATGACGATGGCGGCGTCCGGATTGATATGGTGAACCGTGACTTTGCTGTTGCGCGGGCCGAGTTCTTCCTGTGTTGAGAGCACGGCAACAATGTCGCAGGGCAGCTCCTTGCCGTCAAGGCGCAGCAGAGCTTCTATCATGGCGGCGCAGCCTATACGGCAGTCAAAGGCCTTGCCGAACATGAGGTCGTGTGCCTCGTCATAGCTGAATGTTGTGGCAGGGACAACAGGCTCGCCTATGCGGATGTGGAA
Organism: Oscillospiraceae bacterium; assembly: GCA_045596005.1. Lineage (GTDB taxonomy): Bacteria > Bacillota > Clostridia > Oscillospirales > Oscillospiraceae > SIG459. The sequence continues at coordinate 4,971 of JAZOBQ010000070.1, read as the reverse complement.
GCTCTCCTTTGCTTCCTGAGCGGAGCAGGCACCGATATCGATGACCATGTTATCTATCTCCACGGAAGGGTCGAGCTTTTCGGCGGCGGACATGAAGTGAACAGGTTTTGCGGCGATAATACCGGGGATATATTCTCCGAGGCTGTTTCTGACCAGCACTTTGGAGGAAATGAGCGCGTTTTTATTCCATCCGCCGAGGGGGAGGAAGCTGAGAGTGCCGTTGGGGCGGATATACTGCACGATGAAGCCGACTTCGTCGGAGTGGGCATCAAGCATGACTACGGGACGATCGCCGGTGTTTTCCTTGCGGTATATATAGAGGTTGCGGAGAAAATCTTCCTCCAGCTTTCCGATGGGTTCAGCATATTTGCGCGCAACGGCAACAACGGCGTCCTCAAAACCGGAAGCGCCGGGAGCGTCGGAAAGCTCCTGCATAAGTTTGAGAGAGCGTTCGGTCATCTTTTTTATCCCCCTGAGAGTTTACTTTGTATGGGTATCATTATACCAGCAGCGAGACTCAATATCAATCGCGGTTTGATCCTTTGCGCGATAAAAAGCAGAAAACCGCAGAACAGTTCGGCTATCTGTCCTGCGGTTTTCTGTGCATTGGGTGGATGGGAATAGAACAGCGTGACGGGATGAAAATGCTGCAAATCATACCGTAGTCCGCTGTAAGGTCAGGAGGATCATATTTGATCAGACCTAAAATGAGGAAACGTTGGAACCGACTATCTGCTCCAACGCAATAATATTATCATATCCCGCAAGGCTTAAAAAGCAGAAAAAGTTAACTCAAGCAGAAACCAAAAGTTTCTGCTTGAGTTAAAACTGCTCGCTTTTATATTTCTGCGAATAGCCCTGGAACGCGTTTGCCGACGGAAATCAAATTGCGGAAACCATCTTCCAGAAGCTGCCCTCAAGGGATTTAAGACCGGAAAAATAAGCGGCAAAAGGACTGTCGGCTCTGTATACGAGTGAGAGCGTGAAACTCGCGTGCATACCCTCCGGCAGAGGAAGAGTCATGAGTCCGTTTTCGGCAAGGTTTTCAAAAGTGGTGGGGAAGACCGCGTAGTGATGACCGAGTGCGAGCTGAGCGTTCATCGCTATGGAACCCTTGACAAAGTGATAGGAACTGGCCTTCAGATCGCTGTAAAAACCCCTTTTGTCAGGGCCGTTTTTGCGGCTGAGGTACATTACGGGGCAGGATGCCATGTCTTCCGCTGTGATGTATTCCTTGTTGGCCCAGGGGTGCAGAGTTGAGATAACGACAGAGCACTCGAGCTCCAGCAGGGGAATGGATTCAAGGTCGTCGATCTCGTCAACGGGATTAACGTATGTTATCGCGATGTCCGATTTTTTCGCGCGAAGATCGGAATATATCTCCTCCATGTCGGCGCTGAGCATGCCGATCTGGATATCCGGAAGCTCGGACATAAATTTCTCTATGACCGGCAGCACGACCTTGCGTCTCGGCAGACCCTGGAAAAAACCGACCTTCAGAGTCGGACTCGAGGAATGGAGGTAGTTTTCAACCTCCTGCTGCGCGGAAAGATAAAGTCGGTAGACCGTCTGCATCTGGTCGCGGAAAAAATTTCCGAAGGGGCTGAGCGTCAGCTTGCGGCTGCTGCGCTCGAACAGAGCTTCGCCAAGCTCACCCTCAAGCACGCGAATCTGACGGTTGAGCGCCTGAGGCGTGATAAAGAGCTTTTCCGCTGCTTTTGCGATGCTGCCGCATTCGCAAACGGTCAGAAAGTAAACAGTTCTGTTGAAATCGGCGGGCACGGCTCAGACCTCCTTGTCATTGGAAAAGAGCTTTATTAGCTCCTCGGCAAAAATATGGGTTTTGGCGTTGGATGTTACTGTGGGGTAGATGATGTTGACGGGAGACGAATACTCGAGAGGGAGATATGTATAGGATGTGTTGTTGATGGCGTTATCCCAATCGGTGAAGAACATAACGCCCTCACCGCACGACATTTTGAAAAGTGTGGAGGCAAACTGACCGCAGTTTTTAAAGCTTGGTACAAAGCCGTATTCCCCGCAAATGCGCTTGACGACCATGCTGAACTTTTTTTCAACATCGCTGTCGAAATGGAGGAAATCATAATCCTTTAGGTCGGCGAGCGAGGTGACGTTTTTGATAAAACTGTTGGAGTAAAGGATGCCGCATCCGGTGTTGGTCAGGTGGCGGACAGTATAGCCGTACTGAACGGGAGGGTGGAACTCGTGGCTTATTAATATGTCGAGCTTGCCCGACTGCAGCTTGGACATGAGCGAAGGCAGAGTGTGGCACTCAAGCGTAAGCGTTACGGCAGGGTAAAGCTTTGTAAAGTGCTCTTTTATCCTGTTATAGAATTTGGAAGGATTCCAGGTCTCCGGACAGCCTAGCCTGATGCTGCCGGCGGGGTTGTCGAGTGAAGATTGGATTTCTGTGATGAGGTCGTAGTAATTATCGCGGGTTGTCTTGAGAAAGTGGTAAAGCATTTTTCCGGCCATGGTTGGCTGAAGAGAGCCTATTTTGCGGTCAAGAAGGGGAAAGCCGAGTTCCTCTTCCATTTTTGAAATGCTTTTGCTTATAGCTGGCTGGGAAATGAAGAGCGCGGCGGCAGCTTTTGCAAAACTACCCTCATCAACCACGGTCAAAAAGCAGTTTATCTGTCCGTTTGTCATACACGGCACCTCACATTAACTAAAAAGTTATAAACATTTTACTACAATTGTATTGGCGAATCAAGATAAAATGATATATAAATATTATATATAGTAAACATGGAATCGGCATGAGCATATGTTGTTTTATGCAAATTGACGGCAATAGATGGAGGCCAAATACATTTTCGGGAGGTGAGAGTTAAGCGTGGTTCCAATTACGACGGAGGAACTCAGATCTCCGTATTACAGATATTTTGTGCGCAGCATGGCAGAACCCAGCATCGAAAAACTGAAGAAGGCGGGAGAGATTCGCGAAGCGCGTGAAGCTCTCTTACCGGAGAATATAGATTCGCTGTTCGATGAAGGCTATCTGCCTATGGAAGACGGATGCTGCAGGCTTGAAAACGGCTGTGTGTTTATAGCTGCATTGACCGAAATGCCCGGTGTCAGCCCGGAGATGTTCGACTGGTGGTATGTATGGCACGGACGTGAGCCGATGCGATTCAAAATTTGGAACCGCAACGAACACTATTCCTGCAGACGACGCGATGACCTCTCGTCGCCGAGCGCGCGGCGCGGCAGGGAAGAGCACTGCTGGGATATGGTGTATGAGATCGAGGAGGACGCGGGCTACGGACGCGAAAAAACATTCGTACATTACCGCCGCCCTGAAGATATAGGCTTCAGTCCTGAAAAACTTGCCTCATTCGGCGGGAGCATTATCTGCTCCGGAGATGAGAGCAGTCCGATGCTCGTGTGCCATTTTCTCCGCCCCGTGGAGGGGGGATGCGAGCTTAGAAGCAGGATCTGGCTTGGCTACGGAGCGGCGAACGGCAAAGCAAAGAAACTTCTGCCGAACGGAGCAAAGGTTCCGCTCGAACCGGCTAAAGCGCTTCTGGAGCACAATATCCGCGATTTTACACACCTTGCGTCTGTGCTTCCGGAACTGTATGAGCGGTTTGCTGATAAACCCTGAAACAAAGCGGCGTACATATGTGACCGATATACAATTTGAGTATACGTTTTTCGTATGCATGGCAAGTTGACAACATGTTGACAATATAAAGAGTCAAGGTGTAAAATATTGTGAAGCTTAATGCTGAAAAAATGCTGATTTTATACAAGAAAGGAATATGGTTATGATCAAACGTACTTACGAAGAACTGGAACCCTATTTCCCTGCCGGTCATTTCGGCGTGACCTGCAAGCGCTATCACGGCAAAGATGAGACCAATGCAGACAAGTTCTGGATCGGTATCTCTGAGTTCGAACCCGGCGGCGGCGCAGACTGGGCATATGATGACAATCCTCTCGAGAAGGTTTACTTCGTCCTTGAAGGCGAAATGACCGTTACCGACAAGGAAGGCACCAAGTATGTTGTCGGCCCCATGCAGTCCATCTCCTTCCCTCCCAACGAGGGCCGCGGTCTTAAGAACGAAAGCGACAAGCCCGCAAAGATGCTTGTTATCATCAACTATCCCCAGGCATAAAGAATAAAAATATACGGAGGAACACCAAAAATGGTTGCTGTTGAAAAAAGTTTCGTAAACAATATGTTTTCTGTTGAGGGCAAGGTCGCTCTCGTAACCGGCGCTACCGGCGCTCTGGGCTGCGTTCTCGCCAAGGCTTACGGCTATGCAGGCGCAAAGGTCTTCATGACCGGCCGCAACGCAAAGAAGCTCCAGGCTCTGCAGGACGAGTTCGTCGCTGAGGGCATTGACTGCGCATTTGCCACTGCTGACCCCGCCAGCGTTGAAGAGTTCGACACCGTCGTCAAGGCCTGCGTTGAGAAGTACGGCCGCATCGACATCCTCGCCGTTTGCCACGGCTACAACAAGCCCATGAACGTTCTCGAGCAGTCCGTTGAGGATTGGGAGTACATCATGGACGCAGACTGCAAGAGCGTTTACGTTGTCACCAAGGCTGTTGCTCACCAGATGGTCAAGCAGGTCGAAGAGACCGGCGTCAAGGGCGGCAAGATGGTCGTCGTCACCTCTCAGCGTTCCAAGCGCGGCATGGCCGGCTACACCGGTTACTGCACCTCCAAGGGCGGCGCTGACCTGATGGTCTCCTGCCTTGCATGCGACCTGAGCGCAAAGTACGGCATCAACGTCAACTCCATCTGCCCCACCGTATCCCGCAGCGAGCTGACCGAGTGGATGTTCGATCCCGAGTCCGCTGTCTACAAGAACTTCCTCGCCCGTGAGCCCATCGGCCGTCTGGCTGAGCCCTCCGATTTCGTGGGTTACTCCCTGTTCCTGTCCTCCGCCGCTTCTGATTTCATCACCGGCGCTAACTGCGACTGCTCCGGCGGTTATC
>JAZOBQ010000069.1:0-13735 GCA_045596005.1 Oscillospiraceae bacterium | reverse complement strand
CTCTATTCGGTTGGCGGTAGGATAAAGCTCGGAGAAACAGCCGAACAGGCCGTGGTGCGCGAAGTCTATGAGGAGACCGGCGTCATGCTCGAAGTCGAGCGGCTGGGTTTCATACATGAAAACTTTTTCTTTGGTGACGCTTCGTCAAACCTCGGCAAGCTTATCCACGAGATTTCTTTTTTCTTTTTCATGAAAGTTCCTAATGACTTCTCTCCCGTGTGCTCGAGCTTCACGGAAGCAGCTGAACGGGAATATCTCCGCTGGGTATCTCCCGAAGAGGATATCACGCTCTATCCTGCTTTTTTCAGAACTGAGCTTTCCGGAAACTGCCGCGGCGTAAAACATTTTGTCACCGACGAACGTTCGGCGCATAATATATAGCGAAAAGACCACTTCTACTGAAGTGGTCTTTTTAGCTTGTCGAATAAATAAAGGCTTATTCTTATTTCTCGAAAAACGCAACTCCGATCGCTCCGGGGCCTGCGTGGCTGCCGATGGCGCAGCCAACGGTGGCGACGGGCAGGGCGTCTATATTTCCCTCCCAAAGCTCCGCGGAGTCGGCAACATATTTCCTCAGCATCTCGTCACTCAATCCGCTGTATGCAAGGCACACGGGACGCAAAAAATCTATGCCGCACTCTGCCGCCATCTCGCGCAGGAGATTGTTGGCCTGTTTTGAGCCGCGCGCCTTGCCTGCAAGTACTATTTCGCCATTTTCGATTGCGATGACCGGCTTGATATTCAAAACTCCGCCGGCAAAGGCCAGTGTCTTGCTGATCCTGCCTCCGCGTTTGAGATAATCAAGCGTATCCACAAGCGCCATAAGACGTATTTTATGCTTTTCGTTCTCCAGCATTTTCACGACTTCGATAGGTGAAAAACCCATTTCCGCCATGGCGTAGCCCCGCTGTACCAAAATCCGCTGACCAAGACTCACGCTCAGCGAATCCACCACGTACACATCGCCCGGAGCAAATTCAGAGGCAGCTATGACTGCGCTTTGATATGTGCCCGACAGTTTTGACGATACGGTAACCGCAACAGCCACGTCGCCCGCCTCCACTATGCTGCGGAAAGCCTCCTCAAACGCATCCGGACTCACCTGACTTGTGGTCGGCATCACGTCGCTTTCTATCAGTTTTTCATAAAATTCACGGTGGCTGAGGTCAACAGCGTCGCTGAATTCCTCGCTGCCGAACATTATTTTTAGCGGAAGATGGATTATCCCCAGCTTCTCGCACTCGGCAGGGAGCATGTCCGATCCCGAGTCAACAACAAATTTTATTGCCATAAAGGCTCCTTTCAAATTGCTTTGTCAGTATATTTTTCGCTGATATTGCGCGAAATTATCTCAAGCGCGCGGTAAAAAACGGCGCGATCGCTTTCTGAGAGCCCCTCTCCGCCTATTTCCACCCATTCGCGCACAAGCGTATCGACGCGTTCGGCAATATCTTTGCCTTTTTCGCTCAGCTTCAGACGGCTGCGATAGCGCTTGGCGCCCTTATCGGCACTCTCAACATAAGATCCCTCGGTCAGTTCGGACAAAGTTCGGCTCACGGCGGCCTTATCCTCAAGGCAGAGCGTTACAAGCTCCGAGGCGGTCAGTCCCTCCGGATGCCGCGCCAGATAAAATATACACATGACCTGAGTTCCCTTAAGTCCGAATTCTGTCATTTCAAGATTTTTGATGCGCTGGATATGCTTATAACACAGACTTATTCCGCTTACAAACTGTTCAAAACGTTCTGTCAATTTGACTCCTCCTTATCACAGCTTAGTCACGATTATATACGCAAAAGTTGATTTGTCAACATCTTTTCGTTGATGAATCAACTTATGCAAAAATATACCATGTCTCGCTGTTTTTTGCGATAAAACACGTCCATATATCGGTTTCAGTTGCAAATCAAGGCGCAATATGATATTATTATTGTAATTATTGTCGGAGCCATATGCTCCGTTGTATTGGAGCGAGTTTGTATGAACAAAGAGTTTACAAACAACGAAACTGCACCGGTTGAGGGAGTGGAAAAATTCCGCAGACTCTCCGACACCGCAAATGTTGAACAAATACTTCTCGAGTGTCTCCGTATTATGTCAACCACGCCCGATTTCGAAACGGCAATCAACCGCTTCCTCGAGTATGTTGGCCGATACTACCGCGCTGAGCGCTCATATATCATTGAATTTGATCACGCCGCAGGCACTCTGAGCAACACCTTCGAGTGGTGCGCCCCCGGCGTTGTCAGTGCACTTGAGATGCTGCAGGATCTGCCGCTCGACGTTGTCGATGACTGGGTCGCGAAATTTGAGGAATCCGGAGAATTCTGCATCTCCTCCGTCCACGAAGATCTCGCCTCCGACGCCCGTGACCGCGAGATACTCCAGGCCCAGAATATCACCGCACTGATGGCCGCACCTCTCTACCGCAAGGGCAAGATGGTCGGCTTTATCGGAGTCGACGATCCCGAAGCTCACTTCGGTGAGGTGGAACTGCTGCAGGCCACAACGGACTTCGTTATCGAAGAGCTCAACAAGCGCCGCCTTCTTCAGGAGCTTGAGCAGCTCAGCTTTGGCGACGCGCTCACCGGTGTATATAACCGCAACTGCTATATAAAGCACCTTGAGGAACACTATACCGACGTTCCCGAATCTCTCGGCATTGTGATCGCCGACATAAACAGCCTCAAAGCCGTCAACGATGTTTACGGACACCGCTTCGGTGATGAGATCATTAAAAAGACCGCGGAGATACTCCGGGGCAATGTGCCTTACCCCGTATACCGCATTGGCGGCGATGAGTTCATTGTTCCCTGCCCCGGTATAAGCAAGGATGAATTTGCTGAGCTTGAAAAGCAGCTGCGCCGTGCTTTCGCGGGCGAGCCCAACTGCGATATTTCTCTCGGTTTCTCCTGGAATTCCGGCGAGCTGGACATTGACGAGGAGATAAACCGCGCCGACGAGCTGATGTACGCCGAAAAGCAGCACTATTACCACGATGCTCTCAACGAAGGCCGCTTCAGCAAGGCCACCGCCGCCAGCGAGCTGCTGAGAGAGATCAGCGAGGGCAGCTTCGTTGTTTACTACCAGCCTCAGATGAATATTTTCACCGGCGAAATGATAGGCGCCGAAGCCCTTGTACGCAGAATTGGTTCCGACGGTGCGCTTGTCCCGCCCCCGCGCTTTATACCCTATTACGAGGCTCAGGGCGTTATCATGCACCTCGACTTTTTCGTATTGTCCACCGCCATATCCACCGTCAAGCGGCTTCAGGCGATTGGCGTAAATATCCCCATCTCTGTCAACTTCTCCCGTCTCAGCCTCATGACTCCCGCTTTCGCGAAAACCATCCGGGAAATGTGCGACAGCGAAGGCGTTGATCCCAAATATATCACCATTGAAGTTACGGAAACGATCTCCAAAATGGGCCGCGAACCGCTCAGCAAACTTCTCAGCGAGATACGCGCAGAAGGCTTCGGCCTTTCTCTCGATGACTTCGGCAGCCAGTATTCCAACATCTCCATGCTCACGGAGTCTTCTTTCAGCGAGATCAAGTTCGACAAAACTCTCGTTGACAGCATAGAGACCGGCGACAGAGGCAGCATAATCCTCAGCAATCTAATTCATCTCTGCCGTGAGCTTAGCGGCGTCAACATCATCGCCGAGGGCATTGAGACCAAGGCACAGGTCGATAAGCTCCGCGAATATGCCTGCCGCTTCGGTCAGGGTTATTATTTTCACAAGCCTATGTCTTTCGACGCACTTATGGATGTGCTCAAAAAATAATTATCCATTAGCTCAAAAGAGAGTGGTTTTCCATCGAAAACCACTCTCTTTTTTCATTCTATGCATTTGTCTTTCTTGTTTACCGTGAAGAAGAATATCGCCGTGCCGAATACCGCCATTGCAACGCCGGCCAAAAGCATGGCGTCCACGCCGGCAAAGTCTATGAGCTGACCTCCCGCAAAATTTCCGCCGGCGCAGCCAAGAGAGTAGGCCGCCGTGATAAAAGCCTGTCCCTTCACCATGTCCACACCGAGCACCTTTCTGTCCGCATAATAAACCTGTGTCGGCGCGAGAAAGCTGTAACTTGTAGCCTGCAGAAGCTGCACAAGGTAGATGCCCTCCACACTTTTCACCGAGAGAAATAGCAGACTTTTGAGCACGAATGAAAGTCCGGCTATCTTCAAAAGCCAGCTGTCGGATATTTTTCCGCGTATTCGTTCATAGAAAACCAGAACAAACATCTCGACAAATGTGGCGACGAAGAGCGCAACTCCAACCTCGGCGCTGCCGCCGTTCATACGCTCAAATATCTTGATGAGATAGTTCTCGGTCATGGCATGGAACATCCCGAGCAAAAGCACGCCCAGCAGCGACACACAATACCAGCGATAGCGCGAGAAAAACACGGCCACCGAGCAGCACTCGCTCCGCGCTTTCTCCGCTCCCGCTCTGCCGGTCATTGACGGATAGGCCAGAGTTATGAGAATATTTGCGGCGAGAAATGCCAGTACAGCCCATATCATCCAATCCTCACCGAAGTCGGCCATTATCCGTCCTATCCCCAGTGCCGCAAGCGAATAAGCCAGAGAGCCTATGCCCCTTCCGAGGCCGTAGTTGATCTTCCTGCCCATACTGTTATATGTGACACTGACTGCATTGAGCAGCGGCATCATGGCGTCGAAAGCAAAAATTCCGAGCAGATAGAATAAACCCATGCCGCCTTTTCCCACGCCTCCCGCTAGGATAACAGCGAAGCAAAGCATGGAAACTGCGCTCAGTGCGATGATAAGATATTTGATCATATTTCCACCGAGTCGGTCGGCTCTGTCGGCCAGCAGCGGCTGCACCGCACACGACAGCAAGCTGCCCAATGCAAGCAAGCTTCCGACCTGCGAGGCCGGAAGTCCTTTTGCAAGAAGATAGGCACTTGCAAAGCTCATTACGCCCGCCGCTGCCGCCCAATAAGCCATTTGCTGGAGAGTGTATCTGAAAGTCAGTGATTTTTTCAACTGTTCTTACCTCTTTTTATAATTTTCGGGACACATACACCATATCAAAGGCTCAGATGCAATGCAAGCGCTTTTTATTAGCACAAAAATGCTTTATTTATATTGATTTGACAGGAAAAAGAATATATAATAGTGAGGTTATCTCTAAATTACTAAGACGGTGTCAAATTATGGTTTTTTCAAGTCTTTTATTCTTATATGCTTTTTTCAGCATCTCCCTGCTCGCCTACGCTTTCTGCCGCAGCCGCAGAAGTCAGAATGTGGTGCTGCTGCTCTTTTCCCTTGTGTTTTACGCCTGGGGCGAGCCTAAATATGTACTGCTTCTGATGTTCATGGCTCTCACAAGCTGGCTTTGCGCTCTCGGTGTATCCGGAAGCGAATCGCGCGGTCGCAAGCGCCTTTGGGTCGGCATCGCCGCTGTCATCGACATCGGCCTTATCGGCTATTTCAAGTATTCCGGGCTGCTGTGCAGCATTTTCGGCCCCGTGCCCGAATTCATTGCGCGCGTTGCACTGCCCATAGGCATCTCCTTCTACACCTTCCAGCTGCTCACCTACGTCATAGACGTATACCGCGGCGAAGCCCCCGCACAGAAAAGCTATTGGAACGTACTGCTCTACGCCGCACTCTTCCACCAGTGCATAGCCGGCCCCATAGTCCGCTATAAGACCATAGATCAGGAGCTTTTCGGCAGCGAGCCGCGCATAAGCGAATGGGCGCCGGGCGTGTCCCGTTTCTGCGCCGGTCTTGCGAAAAAAGTACTTCTCGCCAATCCCTGCGGCGCTCTCGCAGATGCACTTATCCTTGCCGAATCCACCGCCTCCGACGCGAGCCTTTTCGCCCAGAACGCAGAGATACTCTCCTCCGTAAGCGTGCTCGGCGCATGGGTCGGTATCCTCGCCTACTCTCTCCAGCTCTATCTGGACTTCTCCGCCTACTCCGACATGGCTATCGGCATGGGCCGCATGCTTGGTCTGCACTATCCCGAAAACTTCAAATACCCCTACATATCCAAGTCCGTCACCGAATTCTGGCGCCGCTGGCATGTGTCCCTCGGCACCTTTTTCCGCGACTATGTGTACTTCCCCCTGGGCGGCAGCCGCAAGGGTATAGCCCGCATGGTGCTTAACTGCTTCGTTGTCTGGTCTCTCACAGGTCTCTGGCACGGTGCAGACTGGAACTATCTGCTCTGGGGTCTTTACTTCTATGTATTCCTGATGCTTGAGCGCTTCGTTCTCAAGAAAAAGTGGCTCGACAAGCTGCCGGTCATCAGCAACATCTATCTCATCTTTGTTGTACTTCTCGGCAGAGTCCTTTTCCGCTTTACCGAGCTTGGACTCGTTGGAGTTCTTTTCAAGAGCCTCTTCGGCATGAACGGAAACGCACTTTCCAGCCTCACCTCGCTCTCATATTTCCAGAGCAACATCTTCCTGCTCATCATCGCATGCGTGGCAAGCACGCCGCTTATGAAGATGCTCAAAGAGCGTCTCGAAGGTATCGCAGCTGCAAACGGCAGTTTCCGCAAGGTCTGGAACATCGCCTTCTACTCCGTTTTGCCCGTCGTTCTGCTCCTGCTGTCCACCGCCTGCCTTGTCGGCGACAGCTATAATCCCTTCATCTATTTCCAGTTCTGAGAGGTGAAGTATGTTCAAATTCAAAGCTAAACATGGCCTGCACGAAAGCCATGAGACAAAAGACAGCGGCGGTCTGAAGCTCGTCATACCCTTTTTCGTAGTGCTATATGCTCTCAGCTTGATAGCCTTTATCATTCCCCTGCGCCCCACATATTCCACGATCGACAAGCGCCCTCTCACCGCATTCCCCGAATTTTCCGCCGAAGCGCTTCTCTCCGGCGACTATTTCGACGACATTTCAACCTGGTTCTCCGACACTTTCCCGGGACGCGACGGCTGGCTGAGTCTCTCCACCTCCATCAGTGCGCTCCACGGACATTCCGACATTGCCATTGCCGGTGACCCGATGACCAACACCGTCATCGAGATACCCGATATTCCTGCCGCAACGCCCACTCCCACCGTGACACCCACTCCCGAAGCAATTCCCACTCCCGATGTTTCCGAACCCGATATTCCGGAGGAACCCATCGAGAGCGAAGAGCCTGTCCCTGCCGAGACACCTCCTCAGGGTTGGGGCGGCGTAGCCGTTGACGAAAACGCTTCCATCTCTCTTGGCCCGGTCATTCAGATCGGCGACACAGCCTTCAACCAGCTCGGTTTCTCCCAGTACAGCACCGAGGTCTACGCCGGAACGCTCAACACCCTCGCCGAAAAGCTCAAGGGCACGGGCGTGACCCTCGTCAGCGCCCCGGCTCCCACTTCTGTCGGCGTTATGGTCGAGGGTGACAAGCTCGCCGAGCTCAACTGCGCCCGTCAGGACGAGATGCTTGCCTATATGCACTCGCTCATGAGCGAGGATATCGTCCGCGTGGATACCGTAAACAATCTCATCGAGCATAACAGCGAGTATATTTACTTCCGCACCGACCACCACTGGACGGCACTGGGCGCCTACTATACCTATGAAGCCGTAATGGAGGCACTCGGAAAAGAGCCCGCTCCTCTGGATTCCTTTACCGAATGGGATCAGGGAGAGTTTGAAGGCACGCTCTATTGGCAGGCGAGAAATCCCCGCAAGCTCAAGCGCGACAATGTCTTCGCCTATATCCCTCAGGGCGAGATCAGCATGATGGTCTACGGCAACGACGACTACGGCTACGAAAGGCCGCTCATCAACGATCAGACGAACAATAATGTCAGCAACAAATACCTCTGCTTCATCTCCGGCGACAATGCCCTGAGCATAATCACCAACGAGAGCATACCCGACGCGCCCAGCTGCGTGCTGGTCAAAGGCTCTTTCGGCAACTGCTTCGCCCCCTTCCTCACGCAGAATTACCACAAGGTATACGTTGTGGACTACCGCAAGTATTACCGCTATACCATGAGCCAGTTCGTCGAAAAGTATGAGGTCGACGATATCATAGTTCTGCCCTACATGATCGCCACTCAGGGCGCCGAGGGTACCGATCTTTTCAAATATCTGCTCAAATAAAAAAAGAACCGCCTGTGGCGGTTCTTTTTTTATTTGAATATTGATTAATAGTTCTCAGCGCGAACTTCGAAGAAGGCCTGGGGATGGGCGCAGACGGGGCAGACTTCGGGAGCCTTGACGCCCAGAACAAGATGTCCGCAGTTGCGGCACTCCCAGAGAGTGACGCCGCTCTTCTCGAAGACTTCCTTGGCCTCAACGTTGTGGAGCAGCTTGCGATAGCGCTCTTCGTGGGTCTTTTCAACGGCTGCAACACCGCGGAACTGGGCAGCGAGCTCCAGGAAACCTTCCTCCTCGGCGTCGGCTGCCATACGGTCATACATATCGGTCCACTCATAGTTCTCGCCCTCGGCTGCGTGGAGGAGATTCTCAGCGGTGTCGCCAAGCTCGCCCAGAGCCTTGAACCAGAGCTTTGCATGCTCTTTCTCGTTCTCGGCGGTCTTGAGGAATATCTCGGCTATCTGCTCGAAACCGGCCTTCTTTGCGACCGAGGCGAAGTAGGTGTACTTATTGCGTGCCATGGACTCTCCGGCAAATGCTTCCCAGAGATTCTTCTCGGTCTTGCTGCCGGCGAAGGGGTTCTTGGGTGCCTCGATCTGCTCAAAAAACTCAGCGCCCTTTTTGCACTTGGGGCAGACGAAATCAGCAGTCATGGGACCCTCATGAACATAACCGCAAACCTTGCATTTCCACTTTTCCATTTGTTTTACCTCCGAATTGAATTTGTTTTTCTTTATGGCTTAATAATACTAAATATTATTAAGCCTTGCCGTGACTTTGTCACATAATACTCCATATGAGTATACTCTTTTTTCACTCTTTTGATACTCTCATTTAATTATACATCATATTCACTTTAAGTCAATTATCGATTTGACATAGCACAATCAAGTGATTATACTTAGGGTAGAAACATAAAGGGGTTGGATATATGGAATTCACCGCTTACTTCCCAATATGGAACAAGCTCAGCGCCGACCAGCAGCAGCGTATCCTCGAAGTACTGGAATTCAGAAAAGTTTCCAAAGGAACTCATATTCATGACTCAAGCGCCGACTGTCTCGGTCTCGTGGTACTAAAAAGCGGTCAGCTGCGTACATACATTCTCTCCGAGGACGGACGCGAGATCAGCATAAGCCGTCTGTTCGAGTATGATGTCAGTCTGCTCAGCGCCTCGTGCGTCATTCCCGATCTGCAGATGAACGTCATGATAGAGGCCGAAAAAGACAGCGAGTTCTGGTCCATACCCGCCTGCCTTTTCAAAAACCTCATGGACGAGTCCGCCGCCGTAGCCAGCTTTGCAAACAGTCTCATGAGCAGCAACTATTCCGAGCTGATGTGGCTCATGGAGCAGATCATGTGGCGCAGTTTTGACAAGCGCCTTGCTTCCTTCCTGGTCGAAGAGATGCAGCTTGAGGACTCCGCCGAGCTGAAGATCACGCACGAGAAGATCGCAAACCATATGGGCACCGCCCGCGAGGTCGTCACCCGAATGCTTCGCTATTTCCAGAGCGAAGGCATGGTGAAGCTCACGCGCGGCAGCGTACAGATAGTCGACGAAGCAAAGCTCAGAAAGCTTGCAGAATAACATAAAAAAGGTCTGCCCCGGGGCAGACCTTTTTTATGTTACCAGTTGTCCTTTTCCTCGGCATAAATGCTGGGGAGAATGGATGCCAGATTGCTGTATTCCTTGATATTGTGGCCGTAGAGTGCGCGGGGCACGAACTCGGGAATGGCCTCTCCGTCGGGCACGAGCTTGACGAGCTCGCCCTTTTCGTTGGGGCCGTAGCCCATCCAGAAACGGGAGCAGAAGAGAATTCCGCCCTCAGCCTTTCTGGCAAGGTGGGTCATAACGGCAGGGGCGCTTCCGAGACCGTAAGCGCAGACCATGGCAAGGCAATCGTCGCTGCCGAGCTTGCTCTCGTCATAGCCTATTTCAGAAGGACGCTTGAAGCAAAGGAGCAGGTCATCCGGCTGGCCCAGACCGATGTTTTCCTTTATCTGATGGTTCATACCCCAGGTTTTCTGCGAAACGGGTACATTGGGGTCGAGAACATATGCCGGGTCATGTGCGCGGGCATAGAAATGGTCATCATGATCCCAGAGCTTGTAGCGCAGGTCGCTTCCGACGCTGTGCCATCCGAACCACCAGTCGAACATCTCGGGTGTAACGCCGGGCATGAAAGTGGTGTTGGCAACGAAGCCGGTGCCATTGGGTGCAATGGTGAAACCGTTCTGGAGGCCGGGCACATCGGCGCTCTGGAACAGAGCTCGGTCTTCAAAGGGAAGAGCACTCTCTGCAGGCGCAGCGCTTCCCCGCCATATATCCAGCTTTTCCTGAGGTATAGGAGCAAGCTCCTGCTTAAAATACTTGGCGTAAGGCAGCAGTTCTTCTTCGGGAGTAAGTACGGGATATTCCATGATGATTCCTCGCTTTCTTGTTTTTGTATCATTTATACAATATTACTTTTGCTGCAGCGTGTCAAGCGGTGTAAAATGATGGTTATTACGTTTTATTTATAACTGTCATAACCCAAAGCTTAGTTTATTTTCTATCAAAGTCATGCTATTATTATGTAGATCCCCGCAAATAAACGAAAAGAGGAGAATCCATCTATGAATGAAAAGAAACAGGGACTGAACAGTTTCGGTCTCAAAGGTTGGTGGGTCATCATCTTCGTTGGCCTGCTGTACTACGTCAGCTCCAACGCAGTTGACCTTCTCAACGTCACCACCACTCTGTTCGCAGAGGTAAAGGGTTGGGACGAAAACGCACTGCTTGTCTTCTCCGGTCTCGGCGGCTGGGTAGGCGTTATCCTCACCCTCATCTTCGGACGCTGGATAGCCAAGAAGGGCGTTAAGATGCCCACCGTCATCTTCCTCGTCATCTTCGCTGTCCTCTACTTCCTGAACGGCCGTGTCAACTCCGTTGCAACCTACGGCGTTGTCGTTGTCCTTCTCTCTGCTGTTTCCAACAGCATCAACCTCGTTTCCACCAACGCATACATGTCCAACTGGTTCCCCCGCAAGAAGGGCATTGCTCTCGGCTGGTCCACCATGGGCGCTCCCATCTCCAGCGCGACCTGCATCGCCATCTTCACCGGCATTTTCGCCGCTTCCCACGGCAGCCTTGCCAACCCCTTCCTGTTCTTTGCCGTTCTGACTCTGGTCGTCGCCATCGTTGCTCTTGTCGCTGTTAAGGCCACCCCCAAAGAGGCCGGCGCATATCCCGACAACGACCCCGCAATGGCTGACGCCGCTGTTGAGAACCCCCAGTCTCCCTGGACCGTAAAGAAGCTCCTCGGCTGCAAGAATATGTGGTTCGTCGCCGTTTCCTTCGGTCTGCTCTTCATGGCTCTTGTCGCTACCATGACCCAGTTCATCCCCCGCATGATGGCCAGCGGCTTCACCATGGATCAGGGCACCATGTGGCTCTCCATCGCCTCCATCCTCGGCATCCCCGGCAGCTATCTCTGGGGCGTTCTTGACCAGAAGTGCGGCACCAAGCTCGCTGTTATCGTATTCGCCATCTACATGGCTGCTATGCAGTTCCTGCTCGCCATCTTCTTCGGCAACCAGATTGTCACTCTGATCCTCATCGTCCTGCTCGGCATCCTCATCGGCGGTATCTGCAACCTGCTGCCCTCCATGGTCATCCAGATCTTCGGCGGTCGCAACTTCGCCGCTGCCAACAGCGTTGTCACCCCCATCGTTGTTGCTCTGCGTACCACCACCTTCATCGTGATGCCCGCCATCCTCTCCGCAACCCACGGCTCTTTCCAGGCTCTGTCCATTTTCTACGGCGTTCTCTCCCTCATCGCCATGGTTTGCGCTATCCTCATGACCAAGGATACCCTCCCCGAGCCCGAGGCAAAGTAAAAAACAATACATAAAAAAGAGTCTGCATATGCAGACTCTTTTTTTATGTCATTTTATATTCACTGAAGCATAGCCAGGATCTGAGCTTTGGGTTTTGCGCCGGCGGATTTGTTAACGATCTTGCCCTCGCGCATAACCATGAGGGTGGGAATGCTCATCACGCGGTACTCGCGGGCAAGCTCCTGCTCCTCGTCGACATTGATCTTCACTACTTTTATATCCTCGCGCTCTCTCGCGATCTCCTCAACAATGGGGACTACCATGCGGCAGGGTCCGCACCAGGGTGCCCAGAAGTCGAGCAGAACGGGACGGTCGGAATTGATGACTTCCTCGTGGAAATTGTTTTTGGTGATATTGACAGCAGACATATTCAAGTCCTCCTTTGTGTTATTTCTTTTTCTGACTGTAGTATACCCAAATCCGGAGCTTGTTTCCGTGACAAAATCACCCTGTCTGAAATGTATGATGATATCAAAAAAGCCTCGCAGAGTTTGTGTCCGCAGACGCAAACACGATTAAATCTGTTTTCTGCCGCGACATGTGCGTGGCAGAAAACACTTCTCAGTCCGCAAACGTGCGAGGAGTCCGGCGATGCCGGACTCCGAGTGCGCTGCAGCGGACTGCAGAGCCTCTGTCAAAGAAGTCAAAAGCTTCTTTGACAGACTCAAAAAACAGGTGTCCGCAGACACCTGTTTTTTCATTTTGTTTGGTTTATCAGCCTGCTGCCCAGCCGCCGTCCACAAGGAGAACGTCGCCGTTGACATAGCTCGAGTCGTCGCTTGCGAGGAAGAGTGCCGCGCTGGCTATCTGTTTTGCAGAACCGGGTGCAGGTGCGGTCGCGAGGACATTCTTTACTCTGCCGTAGCCCGCCATATTGGGCATGCCCATGGAGGTGCTGATCTCGGTCTCGATACCGCCGGGGGCGATAACATTGCAGCGGATGCCGTTGGGCATATACATATAAGCGGTGTTCTTGCTCATGGAGACAACTGCGGCCTTGCTGGCGCAGTACACGGCACCGGCGCAGCTTCTCATAGCTCCGAGGGAGGCAACATTGATGATGTTACCGCCGCCGCCCTGCTCAAGGAATATCTGAACAGCCTTGCGCATGGAATACATCGGGCCGTAGACGTTGACGGCAAAAACGCTCTCTATCTTCTCGTTTTTCACATCGCCGATGGGGCTCATGTCGTCCATGATTCCGGCATTGTTCACGAGAACATCAAGTCTGCCGAACTCCTTGACTGCGAGCTCAAGAGCTCCAACCATGGTCTCTTCGCGGCTGACATCACCCACAAAGGGTATCACGACACCGGGAGCGTCCTTAAGTGAAGCGGCCAGCTCGTCAAGGCGTTCCTTGCGGCGTGCAACGGCAATGATCTTTGCGCCCTCGGCCGCGAAAAGCTCAACTATTGCCTTTCCCATGCCGGAGGAAGCACCGGTCACAACTATGGATTTATCTTTAAGTTTCATATTTTTTACCACCTTTCAGTGTTTTATTTTATGTTTTGATAATAGCAGATATTCTGACTGTCTTCTGTGACAAAATCACCCTTATCTGCCGATATTCTATATTAGCCGCTGGTGCTTTGCAATTACAATTCAGCCTTCGGAGAGCGCTTGACAAGTGGCTGAGGGAATGTATACTTATTATGTGGAAACTCTTTAATTACGATTGAACTAAACCGAACAAATTATACACTTTAATCGGAGACTTTTATGGAAATGGTACTTCTCACGGCCCTCGGAGTCGGCGGCGCTACCGTATTCGG
>JAZOBQ010000068.1:0-7583 GCA_045596005.1 Oscillospiraceae bacterium | reverse complement strand
CCTCGCCGACGTAGCGGTAGTGCCATGGCTCATAGATGATGCCGGTGACCTCGCTTTTACCTTCGGGATAGCGAAGAATGAAGCCGTAGCGCCATGAGTTTTCCATTAGCCAGAGCTGGGTGGCGGTGGCGGCCTGTCCCTCGTCAAGGGCGGTGTAAGCCGAGTCGATGATGTCCACGGCGAGGCCGAGCTGATGCTCGCTCGTGCCCGGAACGGCGACGGCTTTTGCCGCCTCGAGCCGTGCAGCGGCTTCATCCATTCCTTCGTCCATCAAGCGGGCGACTTTGTGCTCAAACAGGCTCTCCTGCGTCTCCCATGTGCGATAGCCGGAGCAGACGTAGGGCTCGTGACCGGCCTCGCGGCAGGCGATGAGCAGGGCGCGCAGAGCCTCGATGCAGCGAGCGTCCACCAGCGTTCCGTCGCTGAGCGAATCAAGCTCGGGCACATAGTCAGCGTCCATCGGCGTCCAGGGATTGACAAGCTCGAGAAGCTCGCCCTCGTCGCTCTTTCCGGGTGAAACGGACGCAAGCTTAATTTGACCTGTAAATCCATCAATGATGCCGCAGCCGCTGAAAAGGCTGAGCACAAGTATGAACAGCGTGAACAGCGGCAGGCAGCAGTCGCGCAGCAGCTGTCCCTTTTCTTTTTTATCCATGGTGTATCGTCGCCTCCTTTTGTAAACATTTTAGGAGGCAATTGCGACGAAATCCGATAATTTCAGCATCATTTTCGCATCATTTGCAGACAAAAAGGAGGGAGAGCACACGCTCTCCCTCCTTTGCGGATACAATTACTTAAAAAGTCCTTTCAGAGTGTTTTCCACACTCTTGATCACCCTGTCGGCAACGCCGAGGGCGCTGTCGGCGATGTTTTCCGCGCCGCGTTTGAACTTTTCGTACTTCTCGCGCTGCTCGGGCGTCATATCGTCAAGATCGAGCGTGAAGCTGCCGCGGACACCATGGAAGTCCTCGTCTTCTTCAAAACGGACTCCCTCGTTTGACGAGACATTACCTCCGACTGCGTCGCATACGACTCTGCCGCCTGCGCTGACGTTGCCGCCCACCGCGTCGCAGGTAACGCTGCCGCCGGCCTCGACGCTGCCGTAGACCTGGTCGCAGGTGACGGAGCCGCCGGCTGTGATACTGCCGCCGACGCCGTCGCAGGTGACGTTTTCGCCTGCCATGACGCTGCCGCCGACCGTGTCGCAGTTTATGCTGCCGCCCGCGCTCGCGTCGCCGTGAATGGGGCCGTCAACTCGCAGATTCAGCACGCTCGTAACGTTCAGCGCCTGTCCCTTCCATACAAAGGGCAGCTCCTTCAGCCGGGGGTGCAGCTGGGCGGGGTCTTCGGTGATGAGTTTGTGACCCTGATACACGACCATATATATGCCCCCGTCGTCCTCCCACGGAAGCGCAGACTGCGGCTCGGCCACGGGTACGGGCGCATTTTTCAGCTCCGCCTTTTCAAGGCCGAAGAGCGCGTCGATGCTGACGCCGAAGATATCCGCGAGCTGCGGCAGGAGCAGCACATCGGGGCAGCTCAGCCCGTTTTCCCACTTGCTGACCGCCTGCGAGCTAAGGCCGAGCTTTGTCGCGAGCGCCTCCTGGGTCAGACCGGCAGCTTTGCGCAGCTCGGATATATTTTTATTGAGATTGTTTTCGTTCATTTTTTCCTCCTTGAGAATGTGCATCGCGGAATGTAAAGAGCTCTTTTCTTGAGTCCATTATATATTTTCGCGGCGAAAAGGCAATAACGGAAAAGTTGAATGGAAAAAAAGACCCCACTCAACCATTGGTTGAGTCGGGAAATGCTTTATTTTATGCGCTCATAGACCATGAAGCGGTATTTCAGACCCTCGTGCTCGCGCTCGGTGCCTTCGTCGGCGGTACGCCAGCTGCTATCGGCGTCGAGATTCGGGAAAAAGGCGTCGGACTCGGGGCAAGCCTCGACCTTGGTGACATAGACGCGGTCGATGTAGGGGAACATCTCGCGGTAGACGCTCTCTCCGCCTATGCAGAGACAGCGCTCGGCCTTGGCGGCCTCGGCAAGAGCCTCCTCGATGCTGTGGACGACGACGGCGCCTTCGATCTCAAGCGGCTGAGTGGTGAGAACGATGTTCACGCGGTTTTTGAGCGGTCTTCCGCCGGGAAAGTCGGCGAGAGTTCGGCGACCGACGATGACGGCGGCGCCGGCGGTCACCTCGCGGAAATGTTTTCTGTCCTCGGGCACGACCACGGGCTGGGTGCCGCAGCAGCCAATGCCCCAGTCGGAGTAAACGGCAACGATAGCTTCCATCATACGGCCACCGGTATCTTGGCGGTGAAGGGGTGGAATTCATAGTCCGAGAGCGTGAAGCTGTCGCGCGTGAATTCGTAGAAGTCCTTCACATCGGGGTCAAGGCTCATCTTGGGTGCAGGCAGAGGAGCATTTTTGATCATCTCCTCGATAATGGGGACATGGCGGTCATAGATGTGGGCGTCGGCGATGACATGAACGAGCTCACCGGCTTCGAGTCCGGCGACCTGAGCCATCATCATCGTGAGCATGGCATACTGCACGACGTTCCAGTTGTTGGCGGCGAGCATGTCCTGACTGCGCTGGTTGAGAATGGCGTTGAGGGTGTTGCCGCTGACGTTGAAGGTCATGGAGTAGGCGCAGGGATAGAGCGCCATCTCGCTGAGGTCGGCAAAGTTATAGATGTTGGTCATGATGCGTCTCGAGGCAGGATTGTGCTTGAGGTCATAGATGACGCGGTCGACCTGGTCCATGTCGCCCTCGGGATAGTGGTGCTTCACGCCGAGCTGATAGCCGTAGGCCTTGCCGATGGAGCCGCTCTCGTCAGCCCACTCGTCCCAGATATGGCCGCGCAGCTCATTGATGTTGTTGCTCTTCTTCTGCCAGATCCAGAGTAGCTCGTCGAGACTGGTTTTCCAGAAGGTGCGGCGGATGGTGAGAATGGGGAATTCCTCTTTGAGGTTGTAGCGATTGACGATGCCGAATTTTTTAACGGTGTGGGCGGGGGAGCCGTCCTCCCAGCGGGGGCGAACCTCGCGGTCGGTGTCCCAAACGCCGTTTTCAAGTATGTCTTTGCAGTTTTGGATGAATATTTCGTCTGCGCGGCTCATAGTGATGCCTCCATGTGTGCGTATTTGGGAATATTATAAACCATATTTCGCTTGATGACAAGGTGGATTCTGCTCCAAGCGTAGGGCAGGGGATATCATTAAAATATACCTGTGGCACATTTTTAGACTCCGAGCGAAGTGGGCGTCAAAGAGATACGCGCCATTTCTTTTTGCTCGTGCAAAAAGAAGTGGCAAAAGAAAAAGCACGCTCAAGGGGGACACAATGTTTGTCCCCCTTGAGAATCCCCCCCGTGCCGACAAGTGTACAACTCTTCTGCTCGCATGGAAGCGGTAATGACTGCCCAGGGCGGTGGTCAACGGTGTCTTCTGCTGCTGCAGTGGGGCGGGATTCGTTTTTCGCTCGTAGGGGACGGCGTCCCCGACGGACCGCTTGCCCGATTTTGCAGCGCATGATGCCGTTTGCTTCCCTGTAGGGCGCTCTTGCCTTCACCCCGCCGTGGCGCGATGTGGGTATCGCGCCTAATCCAGGTGGTGCCGAGCAGGCACCCAGAGCGGCAGCGGCTGAGCGGACGGAGACGCTGGGGTCTTTAGATTAGCTCCGGCATTATGTGGCACAATCCGAGATTATCCGGAGCACCAAGGGGAGTTTCCAAAGAGGGCACACCCTCTTTGGCGGACTTTTCTTTCCATATTCTTTTCGGCCGTGCGAAAAGAATATGGCCGTCGGAGACATTAACGCACGCGAGCAAAAATGGCGCATTTGCGGCGAGAGCAGCCGCGCAGCGCGCAAAAAAGCACCCCGGCTCGGGTGACCGGGGTGAAAGCACAAATATTCAATTCTCCGCCTCGCCGAGCTTCGAGAGCACTTCGCGGAAATATTCGGGCAGCTCGGTGACGAGATGCACTTCCTTTTCCGTACGGGGATGCACGAATCTCAGCTCACGGGCGTGGAGGCACTGTCCCTCCAGACCCTTCTCGGCGCGCTTGCGTCCGTAGACCATGTCACCGACGAGGGGGTGACCGAGCTTCTCCATATGCACTCTGATCTGGTGGGTGCGTCCGGTCTCGAGTCGGCAGCGGATGTGCGTGTAGCCATTGTAGCGCGCGATGACCTCATAATGCGTGACGGCTTCGCGCCCACCCTTTGCGACTATCGCCATGCGCTTGCGGTCGACGGGGTGGCGTCCGATGGGGGCGTTGACTGTGCCGGAATCCTCGCGGATGCGGCCGTAGACGACAGCCTCGTAAACCCTCGCGAGGGAATGGTCGCTCAGCTGAGCGGAGAGGAACTGGTGGGCGAAGTCGTTTTTCGCGACGATAAGCAGACCGCTGGTGTCCATGTCTATGCGGTGGACTATGCCGGGGCGCTTCTCGCCGCCTATGCCGCTTAGACTGTCGCCGCAGTGGTGCAGCAGCGCGTTGACGAGCGTGCCGTCCGGGTGGCCGGGGGCGGGATGGACTACCATGCCGCGCGGCTTGTTGATAACCACAACGTCGTCGTCCTCAAAAACGACATCGAGTGGGATATCCTGCGGAATTATTTCCACATTTTCCGGCTCCGGTAGGCAGACTGTGACCTCGTCGCCGGCACTCGATTTGTAATTTTTCTTTACGACAGCGCCGTTCACGCTAACTTCGCCCTGCTCGATGAGCCTCTGGGCGGCTGAGCGGCTTAAATTGTCCAAATTACGCGCAAGGAGAGCGTCAATGCGCTCTCCTGCGGTATCAGCGATGAAACTGACGGTATTGATCATAGGTCTCTGAACTCGGCCATGATATCATCGATGTTGAAGTCGAACTCGTCGATATCGGCGCTCACCTCGGCTGCGGCGGGGGCAGCAGGTGCGACGGGTGCGGCAGCTGCGGCAGGCTTGGGTGCCTCAACGGGAGCAGCGGGAGCCTTGGGTGCCACGGGTTCGGCGCTGACAGAGGGATAGCTGACAGCGGGACGGGCAGGCTTGGGAGCCTCGACGGGAGCTTCGGGGGCCTTGGGGACCTCAGGCTTGACATAGCTCACAGTGGGAGCAGGCTTGGCCTCGTTTGCACTGCGGATCTCGTTTGCGCGGCGTTCCCACTCGGCGAAGGGATCGTTGGGATCCATGGAGGGGGCGGACTCGACCTTGCGCTCGCGCTTGGGGAAGTCGGGGATGGGGGTCTTCTTCTTGCCGAAGGGCAGCTCGAAGCCGCTCTTTTTGGCGGCGGGCTTGGCCTCGGCCTCGGCTGCGCCGGCCTTGGCAGACTTGGCAGCGGGTTTTTCAAGCAGCGTGAAGATGACGAAGAGAATACCGCCGACGGTGATGTAAATGTCCGCGATGTTGAAAACGGGGAAGTTCATGAACTCAAACTCGAGCATATCGACAACATAGCCGCAGATGAGGCGGTCGATGCAGTTGCCGACAGCGCCGGCCATGACGATGACAGCCATCCAGCGTGCGGCGGGGGAGGATATGATGTCGGTTATAAGCACATAGACGATGAGCGCCACGAACACGATGCAGAGGATGACGAAGAACCATCTTGCGCCTTCGAGGATGGAGAAGGCGGCGCCGGTGTTGTGGATATTCGTGAACTGAATGAGGCCGGGGATGAAATCCTTGGTGCCGGTGTTCAGCACGATGTTGGCGGTGGCCCAGTATTTAACGGCCTGGTCGATGATGAGGGCTATGACAGCTACGATGGCGTACAGCATAGTTTTGACCTCCTTATTCGGATTGCTTTGGGTATTTGCGAAATTTGTTTATGCTATGTGGGCCGGCCGGGTGTCCGGCCCATACATATTCTGACTGAGTTTTTGCGATCACTCGCCCAGCTTTGCGACGACGGCGGCGCAGCGGGGGCAGAGACCGTCCTCGTTGGCTTCCTCGGAATGTACCCAGCAGCGGGGGCACTTGGTGCCGGCGGCCTCGCTGACGAGCACGCGGACGCCGGCGATGGGAGTCTCGGCGGCCCGAGCGTAAAGCTCGGCATCGTCGCTCACGACGACCTTGCTGACGATGAAGAGGCTTGCCCAGTCGCTTGCGAACATCTCCTCGAGGGAGGCGAGGTTGTCGTTGGGATAGCTTGCGTCCTTGACGAGGGTGACCTGAGCTTCGAGGCTCTTGCCTATCTTCTTGGCGGCGCGGGCGGCCTCGAGGGCGGCGTTGACACCGTTGCGGAGCATGATGAAGCTTGCCCAGGATACCATGTCGCCGAGGTCATAGGCGGCGAAAGGCTTGTTCATCTGGTTGAAGACGACGTTGCGCTTGTCGTCGGCGTCGGCGTGGGGCATTGCCTGCCAGATCTCGTCGCAGGTGAAGGCGAGGATGGGAGCCATGATCTTGGTAATGGTGTCGAGGATGAGATACATGGCGGTCTGGGCGCTGCGACGCTCGAGGCCGTTGCGCTCCTCGCAGTAGAGACGGTCCTTGATGATGTCGAGATAGAAGTTACTCATCTCAACAACGCAGAAATCGTTGACGGCGTGGGTGACGGCGTTGAACTCATAGTCGCAGTAGGCCTGCTCGCACTTTTCGATGAGGGCGTTGAGACGGGTGATGGCCCAGCGGTCGAGAGCGAGCATATCCTCGGGGGCGACGAGAGAGTTGGCGGCAAAACCGTCGAGGTTGCCGAGAATGTAGCGGGCGGTGTTGCGGAACTTCATGTAGTTCTGGGGCAGAGAGCCCATGTTGGGGTCGGTGCTGCCCTTCTGTCTGGGAAGGAAGAAGCCCTTGTCGCAGCGCATGTCGGCGTGGTAATCGGCGCTGGCGGCCCAGAGGCGGAGCATATCGGCGCCGGAGACCTTGATGATCTCCTTGGGGTCAACGCCGTTGCCGAGGCTCTTGTGCATGGCCTTGCCGTTTTTGTCGACGGTCCAGCCGTGGGTGAGGCAGACCTTGAAGGGTGCGCCCTGGCCGAGTGCGCCGACGGCGGTCAGCAGGCTTGCCTGGAACCAGCCGCGGTACTGGTCAAGACCCTCGATGTAAACATCGCTGGGCCAGAAGCCCTGGTCGCGCTTCATGCTTGCGAAATGGGAAGAACCGGAGTCGAACCAACCGTCGAGGGTGTTCTCTTCCTTGGTGAAACCGTGGTCGCAGCCGCAGTGGGGGCACTTGAAGCCTTCGGGAAGGATCTCATCGGCTTCCTTCAGGAACCAGGCGTTGGAGCCTTCGGCGGCGAAGAGATCGGAAATGGCCTTGATGGACTCGTCGTTGCAGATGGGTTTGCCGCAGTCGGGGCAGTAAACGACGGGAATGGGCAGACCCCACTTGCGCTGGCGGGAGATGCACCAGTCGGTGCGCTCCCGCACCATGCTCTTGATGCGGTCGATACCCCAGCCGGGCAGCCAGCGAACATCGTCGCAGGCGTCGCAGGCGGCGTCCTTGAAAGAGTCAACGGAGCAGAACCACTGGGGAGTTGCGCGGAAGATGATGGGACCCTTGCAGCGCCAGCAGTGGGGATAGCTGTGGACGATGTTCTCGCTTGCCAGCAGTGCGCCGCTCTCGCGCATGTCGGCGAGGA
>JAZOBQ010000067.1:0-19023 GCA_045596005.1 Oscillospiraceae bacterium | reverse complement strand
TATCGTCGGCGATGGAGCGGCCGAAGGTCATGGCGGAATGGGTGTGGGCGTTCTTGAAACCGGGCATCAGAAGATTGCCGCCGAGGTCGATCTCGCGCTCGAAAACGGGAGCGTCTTCACGGGCAGGGCCGACATAGCAGATCTTGTCGCCGTCGGTCCAAACTTCGTGCTCGCAGATGTCGAAGTCGCCGTCCATGGCGAGGAGTTTTCCGTTAAAAAAGCGTATCATGGGCGCAGGTCCTTTCGTTTTTATGGTAGAGGATGTTTTGTGCATAGCGAGGCAGCATATATGCTTGCCGGAAGTGAGCTTCTCTCCTCATCAGCCGAAGAGTTTTTTCAAACTCTCGCTGTACGGCGGACGGCAGATGCCTTTTTCGGTGATGATGCCGGAGATAAGCTCATGGTCGGTGACGTCGAAGGCGGGGTTATAGCACTTCACGCCTTCGGGAGCCATGGGTTCACTATACCACTTGGAGCGTATCTCGTCGGCTTCGCGCAGTTCGATTTCGATATGCTCGCCGTCGGGGCAGTTCATGTCTATGGTACTGCTGGGGCCGAGAACGTAGAAAGGAATGCCGTAATGCTTGGCGAGAATGGCGACTCCGGAGGTGCCGATTTTATTGGCGGCGTCGCCGTTGGCGGCAACGCGGTCACAGCCGACGAAGCAGCACTGGACCCAGCCGTTTTTCATAACGATGCTCGCCATATTGTCGCAGATGAGGGTGACGTCAACTCCCGCTTTCTGCAGCTCGTAGCTTGTGAGGCGCGCACCCTGAAGCAGGGGACGGGTCTCGTCGGCGTAGGCGCGGATGTTGACGCCCTTTTCCGCCGCGAGTATCAGCGGACCGATGGCGGTGCCATAGCGGCTCGTTGCGATGGGGCCGGCGTTGCAGTGGGTGAGCACGCCGTCGCCGGGTTTGAGGAGACTGAGACCGTACTCACTTATGGCGCGGCACATGGCGATGTCCTCGTCGAGTATGGCCTGTGCCTCTGCCCTGAGCAAGGGGAGAAGCTCCGTGGGAGCGAGATCGGGATTGGCTTCGAGTACGCCGCCCATGCGCCTGAGCGCCCAGCTGAGATTGACGGCGGTGGGACGGGAGGAGTTGAGATAGGCGCTTTTCTCGCTAAACTCGGCGTTAAAAGCTTCGCGGCTTTCCATGTCCATGCGCTGGGCGAGGACGTACATGGCGAAGCCTGCGAAAATGCCGATGGCGGGTGCGCCGCGGACACGCAGGGACTTTATGGCCTCGTACATGGCCTCGGAAGAGGCGAGGACTATATATTCCGTGTGGTTGGGGAGGCGGCTCTGGTCAAGGATGATAAGTGTGCTTCCGTCGCGGCTCAGGCGAACATGGTCGACAGCGTTGGTCATGATTTTCACCTCAATATTTTTCCCAATGTATCTTGGCAGGGTCATAGCGGTCATCGAAGCGCTTTTCGAACTTTTTATAGCCGATGGCGATGACGCCGTAGGGAATGACGTTGTCGGGTATGGCGAGGACTTTTTTCACATGGGCGGCGCGCTCGGGATAAGGCCACGCGGCTATCCAGCAAGCGCCGAGACCTTCCTCCTCAACCTGAATGAGTATGGTCTGGCAGGCTGCACCCATGTTGCTGGACCAGGTGCCGCCTTCCCAGGCCTTGTCCTGGTTGGCGCAGACGACTATCTGCACGGGAGCGTCGGCGGCAAAGTGGGAGTAAGGGCCTAGCTCGCTGACATCCTTACGGGTGTCGGGGTCGGTGACGACGATGAATTCCCAGTCCTGCGCATTGTGGCCGGTGGGACTTTGCATTGCGGCGCGGAGTATGCTTTCTATTTTCTCAGGCTCAACGGCCTTGTCCAGATACTGTCTGGTGGAACGGCGTTTCATGATGGAATCCATGGCAAAGCTCCTTAAATTTTAAATTTAAAAAATTTTATCATATATAAGCGGGAATTCAAAGAGGAAAAGTAAAAATGTTGTGGGCGGACCGATGTGTCCACCCACAGCATTTGCGGCAATATCAGATTATTTCGCTCAGTCTTATCGTGCCGTCGCGCAGCAGCTCGATGTTGCGCTCGTCGAAAACGGTGTCGCGCGGGGTGTGGATACGATCCATGTAATAGCCGAGCACCGGCGAATGCTTCAGTGCGGCGACACCGACGCCGAAGGGGAAGTGCTGCTGGTCGGAGGGATAGAAGGCGGAGGAGCTTTTTTCTATCATAATGCGCTTGTCGCCGCGGGGCAAAAATGCGCGCTCGAAGCTCTCCCTGAATGCGGCGTAAGATTTTTTCCTGAGGACGAGGAGCATATGGTCGCCGTCGGAAACGCAGTCGAAGTTGACAAGCAGCTTGTCTTTCATGCTCTGCTTGTGGAGCTTATAGAAAGCGGAGGAGCCGACAAGACCGGTCTCCTCCTGATCGAAGAAGACGAAAGCGCATTTTTCGCGCTGTTCCGGACTCATGGCAGCGTAGATCTCGCAAAGCGTGATAACGCCGGAGGTGTTATCGTTCGCGGTGTGCTTGTTTGCAGGGCCTGCCATGATAAGCACGATCAAAAGCCAGAGCACTATGAGCGCGACCCAATACGCAAGCAGAAATTCCGCACCGAGGGCGCTGACGCCCCAGCCGCAGAGTATGGCTATTCCGAAAATAAGGGCAGTCAGCAAAAGCTGATAGATTATGTAGATAAAGAGATTTTTCGGAGTGATAAAGTTGGGGATGGGCATGACGGCGCAGGTGTCGTAGTGAGCTGTACAGACTATCTTTGCGGAGTCGACATCTCCGATGACGATGTTGCGCACAGAGCCTTTTTCCTCGACCTTAGCCTCTGGAATGTGACTTTGGAGGAATTCTATGAAGGCGGTTTTTTGCTTTTTGGTTTTTCGGATCTGCCAGTCGGCGAGGATTTCCTGAGAAAAACTTGTCATGGTGAACATCTCTCTTTCTGTTGCTTATTTGGACGAAAGCTGATTTGCCGCCGCGCCTATCGCTATCTCCAAGCCTTTTGCCATGTTTTCAATCTCCATGCAGGGCGTCTTCGAATCTTTTCCGGCAGCCTGTTCGGTGCTGAGCGGCAGGTGTACAAATCCACCGGGGACGGAACTTCCGTCAAGTCGGCGCAGAAGGGTATAGAGCACATCGTTGCAGACGAATGCACCTGCGCTGAGGCTCAGTTCCGCGCCAAGACCCGCGGCTTTCACCGCCTCTGCCATGGCTTTCACAGGAAGCGTGACAAAATATGCGGGACAGCCTCCGCTGCAGACCGGCTCGTCCGAGGCGAGATAGCCGGAATTATCCGCGATGGATGCGTCGCGGAGGTTTATGGCGACGCGCTCGAAGCTCAGCGAGGTTCTGCCTGCGGCCTGACCGGTGCAGAGCACCATGCCGGGTGAAAGCGAGTTTATCGCGTCGAGCAGCCTTTCCTCCGCGCGTGAAAACTCCGTGGGCAGGAGCAGCTTTTCGATTTGTGCGCCGCAAATGCTGTCGGGCAGCAGTTTGACGGCCTCCCATGAGGGGTTTATAGCTTCGCCTCCGAAAGGTTCGAAACCGGTGACCAGAATTATCATATCAAAGCTCCATTTTGTTGTATCTTATTTCAAAACAGCCTCGCAGAGTTTGCGTCCGCAGACGCAAATAGAAGTAAATCAGTTTTTTTCGGGGACATGCGCCTCGGAAAAAACACTTATCAGCCTGCAAACGTGCGAGCAAAGCGAGTGCGCTGCAGCAGGCTGCAGCCCTTTTGTCAAAGAAGTCAATGACTTCTTTGACAAGCTTAAAGCTCCATTTTGTTGTATCTTTTAAAACCGTCGCCCAGAACCTGATGTGCGTCGGAGAGTATGATGAAGGCCTCGGGGTCTATTTCGCTGACGAGAGCCTTTAGCTCGGCGGCCTGACGTCTTTTCATGGCGGACAGCAGCACGTTTTTCTCCTGTCCTGTGTAAAATCCGCGGCCTTCCAGAACTGTAACTCCGCGGTCGAGACGGGAATTTATGGCTTTGCCTATCTCCTCATAGTGCTCGGAGACAATTATTGCCATACTGGAATAGTCAAAGCCATAGATGATGGAGTCGATGACTATGGAGCAGACATAGAGACAGACGGCGGAATAGAGCGCGCGGCTGAGGTCGCCGAAAACGAGACCGGTCAAAGCCACGACCACGATGTCGATGAGGAGCATCAGTCTGCCTATGGGCAGCTCGGGCAATACGGGGCGCAGAAGCCGCGCGGCAATATCGCTGCCGCCGGTGCTTGCTCCGGCCAGAAATACAAGGCCGAGCCCCGCGCCTGTACCGGCTCCACCGAATACCGCGCGCATCAGGGGCTCAAGCTCCGGCGCGGGGATCGCCTCGGTGAGACCGAGGAAGAGGCTGCTCAGGAGCATACCGGCGAGAGAGCCGAAGAAAAAACCGCGGCCAATACTGCGCAGACCGAGCAGAAACAGTGGGATATTCAAAATGAAAGACCAAAGCGCCACGCTGCCGAAGCCGCAGATATGGCTGAGCAGCTGGCCTATACCGCTGACGCCTCCGGCGTTTATATGAGCCGGCTGCAGGAAAATATTGAAGCTCAGAGCGAACAGCGCGGAGCCGGCGATGATCAGCAGCGCAGAGCGTATGAGAGATTTGAGTTCTTTGATTTTGTTCACATCGGCACCTCCTGTGTCGGTGTATAGTCTGTGTCGCGACTGTGCATTTGATAACAAATCAAGAATATCACAATTCCTTTTTTCGGGCAAGGGATAACGAAAAAGCGGAGTCTCCGGCGTGGAAGACTCCGCAATTATAGACTGTTACTCTTCTTTTTGTGTCTTTTTTACCCTCGGCACAAGCTGCATGGCGAGCCAGCTGCGGTCGCCGCGTCGGGCATCAAAAAAACCTATGAGCGAAAACAGCGCCGCACCGATGAAATTTATCAGCAAATCTTCCATCGTATCATACAGTCCGATGTCGAGATATCCGCCGACGCCGAGACTTTCGCCGTTGACCGCCACATCCGTGATGCCCTCCACGGCAACGGGGATATTGCTCATCGTGGGGTCAAGGGTGACGGAGCGGAAAGCGCTGATGACGGTGTCCTTCTGCATATCCAATCCTAAAACGGTGTCGGCGAAAAACTCAAAAAACTCCCAGAGCACACCGATGGTCATGGAAAAGCAAAAGGCGGCTATGGCGAGATACAGAGGGGACAGGCTCAACTGGGTGCTGTTGTCGCGGTTAAGGATATCGACAAGGGAAAAACCTACGGCGGCACAGAGGAAACCCCAGGTGATGTGGAGCAGAGTGTCCCAGTGGCGGTACTGAACGTAATAATTGCCGAGCTCGCCGAGTATCTCCGCGGCGAATATGAAAAGCAGGATTATTATTTGCAGCAGCGAGGGGAACTCTATCTTCAGCCTGCGCTGCAGAAAGTTGGGGACGAGAAACAGCACCAGCACAAGTATGCACACGAAAACATTTTCCCAGTTTCGGTCAACGGCGGAAAGAACGAGGCAGGCCAGTACGATGAAGCGCAGCACGAGATAGACGGCGAGCACAGCCTTATGCTCCTTGATATACGGCTTTATGCGCCGAAGGCGCTTTCGCATGGGTTTCGGTGAAGTCATATTTGCGTTTCCTCTCTCTTTTTGATTTCAGGGGGAGCGCGGTGAAAATCTTTTGCGGTAGATCAGGGTGTATATGGGTAGACAAAAGGCGATGGCGCCGAAGATATCGAGAATGCTGTGCTGCTTTACAAAAACGGTGGAGATGCTGATCGCCGTGGCCAGAACCAACCAGGGCAGGCGCAGCCGACGCAGTCTGTCGCTTTTGCATACGGCGATGGCCGCCGCGGCGGAGCCGATGACATGCATGCTCGGGAAAACATTGGTGCAGGTGTCGGCAGAGTATATCAGACCCACAAAATATGTGAAGATATTCTGCCGCTCAAAGGAAGCGGGGCGCAGCGCCTGACCGTTGGGCAGCAGCAGACAAAACAGCAGCGCCAGACCAAAGCCGAAGATGAGGAAAAGCATATACTTTTTAAAGTTAGGGACATCGAAAATCAAAAGCAGCAGTCCTGTGGCAAAAAGCAGCGGATACCACAGAACGTAGGGGACTATGAAAACCTCGACGAAAGGAATAAGCGCGTCGAGAGAAGAAAATACCCACCAGCGCACATCCTCCGGGGCGATGAGTGACTCGATGGAAAAGAAACTGATGAGGAAGGCCGGAACGAAGAGAATGTACCAAAGATGGGGATTAGCTTTGAGGTATGTGCGGATTTTTTTCAATGGGATCATCTCCGGGATATGTTGTAAGAGCAAGGGTGGAGCGGGGGAATTGTTTCCTCAAAATGAAATATATCACTCCTGTTTTTTGGAGCAAGGCGAAAACGGGATTGTTTACAATAAATTCAGTATGTTCAAAATTTCTCCGCATATTTTTAATAGTTTCTTAAAAATTATTCCGTTGACAAACCGCCATATATATGATAGCCTAACTGTACTAGGACAGTTAATACAGTTAGAACAGTGAGGTGAAATCTGTGATATCAATTAATTACAGAGACCCCCGCCCCATTTATGTGCAGATAATGGACTCTCTCCAGAAGCTCATCGTCTCCGGAGCCATCGCCCCGGACGAGAAGATGCCCTCCGTGAGAGAGCTTGCCCAGTCTCTCGCCATCAATCCCAACACAATTCAGCGCGCATACAGAGAGCTTGAAGGCAGAGGCTACATCTACTCCGTCGCCGGTAAGGGCAGCTTTGCCGCGCACATGATGGATGTGGACGCGGGACGCAAGGCAGAGCTGATGAAGACCCTTGCGGAGACCGTGAAGGAGCTGCGCTATCTGGGCGTGGGCGAGGAAATGATCATGGAGTGCCTGAAGGGAGGTAATGAGGAATGATCGAAGTTAAAAATGTGAGCAAGAGCTTTGACGGTTTCAAGGCGCTCGACGGCATAAGCCTGACCGTGCCGACCGGCGGCATATACGGACTCGTAGGCCCCAACGGCAGCGGCAAGAGCACTCTTATCCGCAACATCATGGGCGTCTACCGCCCCGACGGCGGCGAGATACTGCTCGACGGCGAGGTTATCTACGAAAACCCCGCAGCCAAGGAGCGCATAGCCTATATCCCCGACGATATATTCTACTTTCTCCAGTCGAGCGTTAAGGACATGATGAAGTATTATCGAGGCATTTATCCCAAGTTCGACATGGAGCGCTACGAAAAGCTCAAGGCTGTTTTTGAGCTAGACGAGAATATGCCCATACGCCGAATGAGCAAGGGTATGCAGAAGCAGGCAGCCTTCTGGCTTTGTATGTGCATGTGTCCCGAGGTCATGGTGCTCGACGAGCCTGTGGACGGTCTTGACCCCGTCATGCGTCGACAGGTTTGGAGCATAATCATGGCCGATGTGGCCGAATACGGCACAACCGTGCTGGTCAGCAGCCACAACCTGCGCGAGCTTGAGGACGTCTGCGACCATGTGGGCATCATCGACCGCGGCAGACTGCTGCTCGAGAGAAGTCTCAGCGAGCTACAGGAAAATATCAGCGAGATACAGCTGGCCCTGCCCGACGGACACGAGCTGCCCGAGGGCCTGGACATTCTCCACATGAGCTCCACCGGCCGCCTGCTCACCATCATCGTCCGCGGCGAGCCGAAGGAAGTGCTCACAAAACTGCAGGAGACTCAGCCCCTTTTCATGGACGCTCTGCCCCTGAGTCTCGAGGAGATATTCATTTACGAGTTGGGAGGTGCAGACTATGCAGTCAAGGACATCGTACTTTAACAAGGCAATTTTCCTGAACACGGCAAAGCGCTTCTGGCCCCTCTGGCTTGCCTACTTTGCCGTATGGGCGCTCGTGCTGCCCGTGACCCAGTCGGTGAACTATCTGGGCGAGACCTACAGAGCCCAGCGCGAGGTGCTCGATATTGCCCAGCAGGGCGGTATCATGATCGGAGCTGTCTACGGTGTGCTTGCCGCCATGGCGGTATGGAGCTTCATCTATAACTCCAAGACCATGTCCGGCGTGGCCTGCCTGCCCGTAAAGCGCGAGGGAGTTTTCCTCTCCGCCACTCTCGCAGGTCTGATCCCCGCCGTCGTTTCCAATATCGTGCTTTTCGGTCTCACGATGCTCGTGCATTTCGGACGTGGCTACGGAGCGGTTGTGGTATTTGACCTCTACGGCTTCGCCATCGTGACCATGATGCTGGTGTTCTTCTACGGCTTTGCAACTCTCTGCGCCCAGCTCACCGGCAATATAGTCATTCTGCCTCTGGTGTATGCCGTGCTCAACTTTGTCGCATGGGTCGTTGAAGTTATCGTGAACGCCATCCTCGACATCGTTATCTACGGCATGGAGTTCTCCGGCTATGGTATTTCCACCTATCTGAGCCCGATCCTGGGTATGTTCAACGGCGGCGCACGCACACACGAGGTGTATAATGCGGCTTTCGACGAATACACCGTCAGCCATGTCAGCTATGAGGGCATAGGTTTTCTTGCTGTGTGCTGCGCGGTGGGTCTTATTATGTTCGTCGGCGCGCTGCTTATCTATCGCCGCAGACGTATGGAAAGCGTGGGCGACGTAGTCGCGGTGCAGGTGATGAAACCTGTTTTCAAATACTGCATGACCTTCGGCTGCGCCATCGTTTCCGGTGCCGGTTTCTATGGCCTTATTATCGCAAACATCAGCGTCAGCCCCCTCAGCGCCAGCCTCTGGATAATGTTCTTCATGCTTTTCGGCGCACTCATCGGCTATTTCGCCGCTGAAATGCTTATCCATAAATCCTTCCGCGTTTTCCGCGGACGCTGGAGAGGACTCGTCGTCAGCTTCTGCGTCATCTGCGTTGTGATGCTGGGTCTGGAGTTTGACCTGCTCGGCCTTGAGCGCAAGCTGCCCGACGCCGAGGACGTGGAGTCCGTTCAGGTATATGCCAGCGACCATGTTCTTTATTCCGAGCGCGAGAATATCGAGGCCATCATTGCCCTGCACGAGTCCGTTATCGAAAACAAAGCTTTCCACGAAAGAAGCACGGGACTCGGCAGCAGCTTCGATGTGACCTACGCCATGAAAGACGGCAGTCTGATGCATCGAAACTACTGGCTGAGATATAATCTCTACAGCGAGATCCCCGAGGGACTCGAGGATGTGGAGGAGCTTGAGCGCATCCAGAACACCGAAGAGGCGATCACTTTCCGCAAATCCCTGCCCTTTGACCCCAGTGAGGAGAATGTCCTCGGCGGACGTTTCCGCGGCATGGTCACCAATGACGAGATGCTCGCCCTGAACCCCGAGATGACGGAAGAGGAGCTTATTATCATCAACTACTACGGCTACGACGAACATTATGTGCTTTATGAAATGAGCGAGGCCGAGAAGCTGGATCTTGTAAACGAATACAAGCTCTATCATGATGTGAAATATAACTACGCCGACTATGAATGGGGATTCTCCAATGAGGAGATGTGGGAACTCTACACCGAGTGCATTATCCCCGATCTTGCCGAGGGCAAGGTAGGCAAGCTGTGGATAGTTGAAGACGATGACTATTTCAACACCGTCTGCTCCGGACGCGTAAGAATAGAATTCTGGTACTATCCCGAGCAGGCAGTGAGCGGCGATCATGAACGCGTGGAGACCATGGACATGGCCATAGCGAGCTTTGAGGAGCCTATGCCCACCATTGCCGAGAACCTCGAGGGCAAGGCCACCTATACCTTCACCACCACGCCCACCGTCGGCAGCCGCACAGCCAGATGGCTCGAAGAGCACGGAGTTATCCTCCACACCGTCGGAGAGGAACTCGCGCTGTACGAAGGCTACGGCAGCTACGGAAAATATGACTGATATTGATTTTTTGAAAAGACCGGCCTTATATGAGGCCGTTCTTTTTATAGCCTTCCCCCGGGGGAAGGTGGCCGAGCGAAGCGAGGTCGGATGAGGGAACCGGTCGGTGCAGGCATATCCCTCATCAGTCAGCCTTGCGGCTGACAGCTTCCCCTCGGGGAAGCCTTTAAATATGTGCCGCTGCGATTGACCTTTCAAAAATACCATGATATAATATCTTGTTAAAATATACTTTGTTGGAGACAATCTTATGTGGATAGCTGATAAATGGCAGGATTTCGAACTTATAGACTGCTCCCGCGGCGAAAAACTCGAGCGTTGGGGCAATCAGATACTCATTCGTCCCGACCCACAGGCAATATGGCAGACGCCGCGCACCAATCCCCTTTGGCGCAAGCCTTCCGCCCGCTACAGCCGCTCAAGCACAGGCGGCGGACACTGGGACAAGAATTCCGTACCCGAGGCATGGCAGGTGCATTACGGCGAGCTGACCTTCAACGTCAAGCCCATGAACTTCAAGCACACCGGGCTTTTCCCCGAGCAGGCCAGCAACTGGGACTACATCATGGAGAAGATCCGCGGCGCAGGTCGCCCCATCAGCGTGCTCAACCTTTTCGGCTACACCGGCGCAGCCACCGTTGCAGCCGCTAAGGCCGGTGCGAGCGTCTGCCACGTGGACGCAGCCAAGGGCATGGTCGCATGGGGTAAGGAAAACGCTGAGGCCAGCGGCGTACGTGAAGCTCCCATCCGCTGGATAGTGGATGACTGCGCCAAGTTTGTCGAGCGCGAGATCCGCCGCGGCAGACGCTACGACGCTATCATCATGGACCCGCCCTCTTACGGCAGAGGACCCGGCGGCGAGGTCTGGAGACTCGAGGACAATATCTGGGACTTTGTTGAGCTGACGAGCCGCGTGCTCAGCGACGATCCCCTTTTCGTCATCATCAATTCCTATACCACCGGCCTGAGCGCCTCCACCATAGGCTACATCGCCGACAGCATTTACACCAAAAAGTACGGCGGGCACTCCGAGAGCCAGGAGCTCGGCCTGAGAGTTACCGATACAGGGCTCGCTCTGCCCTGCGGTGCAAGCTGCCGCTGGGAGAGATAAGGATTGTGCTGCACGTAATTAAAGAATGTAGGGGCCGGACACTGGCCGGCCCGCTTTAAGTGCGTGCTGACGGGCCGCCCGGGTGTGCGGCCCCTACGAGTCAAATTTCAACACAGGAAAAAACCTTATGGACCCTATCATCAGAATCGAAAACTTAACATTTGCCTACTCCGAGACGGAAGAGCCTGTTATCAAGGGACTTTCGCTCGAAATAGAGCGCGGCTCCTTTGTCGCCGTTCTCGGACATAACGGCAGCGGCAAGAGTACGCTTGCCAAACACCTGAATGCCGTTTTGCTTCCCACGGAGGGCAAGGTCTATGTCAACGGCATGGATTCCTCCGACGAGGATTGCCTCATAGATATTCGCCGCAGCGTCGGTATGGTGTTCCAGAACCCGGATAACCAGATAGTCGCCTCCGTTGTGGAAGATGACGTGGCCTTTGCACCCGAAAATCTCGGCGTACCCAGCGCGGAGATACGCCGCCGTGTGGACGAGGCTCTCAGGAGCGTCGGCATGTATGACTACCGTCTCCATGCGCCCCACCGCCTTTCCGGAGGTCAGAAACAGCGCGTTGCCATTGCCGGTGTTCTCGCCATGGAGCCTGAGTGCATAGTATTGGATGAGCCCACCGCCATGCTTGACCCCATCGGCAGGCGCGAGGTGCTCGCCGCCATTGAAAAGCTCCGCCGCAGGAAGGGCATGACCGTTATTCTCATAACTCACCACATGGACGAGTGCATCGACGCCGTCCGCCTCATAGTTATGAGCGGCGGATGCATAGTGGCGGACGGTGCGCCAAGGGAGGTCTTCTCCGACGTGGAGGGAATGTGTGCCGAGGGACTTGCTGTTCCCGAGACCACGGAGCTTATCTACGGCCTGCGCGCAGCGGGCTGGGATGTGCCGCTGGAGGCACTCAGCGTTGACGAATGCGCCGACGCTATCGCGAAAATTCTTGCAAAGGACAAGTAATATGCCGATAATCCGTACGGAGGGTCTGACTCATGTTTACAGTCGCGGCACTCCTTTTGAAAAGGTCGCTATTGACCATATAGATATCGAAATAGAGCGCGGCGAGTTCGTGGGCCTCATAGGTCACACCGGCAGCGGCAAGAGCACCTTTATCCAGCATCTCAACGGCCTGCTCGCACCGAGCGAGGGCAAGGTGATCATAGACGGCGTGGACATTGCTTCGTCCAAAGCCGCCGCGAGAGATGTGAGATTCAAGGTGGGACTTGTGTTCCAGTATCCCGAGTACCAGCTTTTTGAGGAAACTGTGCGCCGCGATATTGCCTTCGGTCCAAAAAACATGGGTCTCAGCGAGGACGAGATAGAAGAGCGCGTGCGTGAGGCCGCCGGCTTCGTGGGTGTTCCCGAATATTTGCTCGAAGCTTCGCCGCTCGAGCTCAGCGGAGGTCAGAAGCGCCGCGTCGCCATCGCGGGAGTCATCGCCATGCGTCCGCAGGTGCTCATTCTCGACGAGCCCACGGCGGGACTCGACCCCGCGGGACGCGAAAGCGTGCTCGGAAACATCAGCTACTATCAGCGCACCACCGGTGCGACCGTGCTGCTCATAAGCCACAGCATGGACGATGTCGCCCGCATAGCAAGCCGCCTTGTTGTGTTCAACGAGGGACGCATTGCCATGGACGGCTCTCCCGCCGAAGTTTTCGAGCGTGCGGAAGAGCTCACCGCCATGGGTCTCTCCGTACCCAAGGCCACAGAGATAGCGCTGGCTTTGCGCCGCAGGGGCGTGGAGATACCCGAGAGCATTTACACGACAAATTATCTCCGCAAAACGCTCATCAATCTCCGGGAGGAGGATGAGTCATGCTGAAAGATGTCACTCTTGGTCAGTATTTCCCCGGCGACAGCATCGTTCACCGTCTCGACCCGAGGACGAAGATAATCTGGCTCGTGGGATATATCGTGGCGCTGTTTCTCGCCGCAGAGTGGGCGGGATATCTGCTTATGATTTGTGTGCTCGTGGGCTTCACAGCCATTGCGCATATCAGCGCAAAGGCCATGCTCAAGGGCCTCAAACCGCTTATCTTCATAGTGGTTTTTACGGGACTTATTAATCTCTTTTACGGCAGCGGAGAGCCGCTTGTTGAGTTCTGGATATTCACCATTACCCTCGACGGCATCAAAAACGCCATATACATGGTGCTGAGAATAATGCTGCTCGTCTGCGGCACTTTCCTGCTTACCTACACCACATCGCCTCTGCAGCTGACCGACGGTCTTGAAAGACTGCTCGGCCCGCTCAAGAAGATAAGGGTGCCCGTGCATGAGCTGAGCATGATGATGAGCATAGCTCTGCGCTTTATACCCACGCTCATAGAGGAGACGGACAAGATCATGTCCGCACAGAAGGCAAGAGGCGCAAGCTTCGATACGGGCAAGCTCACCGAACGCGCCAAGGCACTCATACCTATGCTCGTTCCTCTTTTCGTCAGCGCCTTCCGCAGGGCAGACGAGCTTGCCACCGCTATGGAATGCCGCTGCTATCAGGGCGGCGAGGGCAGAACGAGGATGAAACAGCTGCATTTTTCCGCGCGTGATGCAATTGCGTTGCTTTGCTGCGCTATCATCATTGCAATAGTTTGTGTTCTGCGCAGTTTTGGACTTTAAGAAAGGTTGACGGATATGTTCAAAAACAAAGGTAAAAAAGACGGCCCCGTCATGGAGTGGATCTACATTATCTTCGGCATCATCGGCATCTGCTACGGCATTTATACCTGGGTGCTTTGATGGACGGAGCCGAAAACACGCGCAACATCGCGCTCAGACTGATGTATGACGGCTCGGCTTACCACGGCTGGCAGGTTCAGAAAACCGAGGTCACCGTGGCGGAGACGCTTGAAAATGCCCTGACAAAAATCTGCGGACATCCGGTCAAGGTCGTCGGCTGCGGACGTACGGACGCGGGGGTACACGCCCTGCGCTACTGCGCCAATTTCCGCACGACGAGCCGTATTCCTATCGACAGACTGCCGCTCGCCGTTAACTCCCGTCTGCCTGCCGATATTGTGGTGACAGATGCGGTGGAGGCACCGGAGGACTTCAATGCCATAGGCTCATGCATCCAGAAGGAATATATCTATAAAATTCACAACAGCCGCATCCGCGACCCATTTTTGGAAAAGAGGGTCTGCTTCTATCCCTCCGCGCTCGATACCGAGAAGATGGAGCGGGCAGGCAGAGCCTTTGAAGGTACGCACGATTTCGCGGCGGTCAGAAGTCTTGGCACACCGACAAAGACAACGGTGCGCACCGTCCATTGGTGCCGCACTCAGCGCGAGGGAGACCTCATCACCATAGCGGTCTGCGCCGACGGATTTCTTTACAACATGGTGCGCGCCATCGTCGGCACCATGGTCTACGCTTCCTACGGAAAAATAGAGCCGGAGGATATCCCTGCGCTCCTCGAAAAGGGTGACCGCCGCCTCACCGGCCCCACGATGCCGCCGCAGGGACTTTACCTCAACCGCATTTGGTATGAGGGCGACGTGGGCGAAATGATGGCAAAATGAGCCGAAACTATGTATTTTTGTTCATAATTAGCTGCTATAATCGGATATGAAAAAGAGGGATAAGAATGAAAACCGCAATTGACATTCTGATTTTAATAATATTGGTGCACGGCGCATGGTCGGGTTACAAAAAGGGCCTCATCATGGGCATTGCCGGAGCTATCGTGCTCGTCGTCTCCGTTTACGGCGCCAATCTTCTCGCCACCACATTCTCCATGGACGTGGTGCCTGCTCTGAAACCCTTTGCGGGCGGCTACGTTGAGAATCTGATAGACGGAGAGGACGGAGTTCTGGAAACTCTCGACTGGAAAGACAGGGACGAATACTCCCTCGACGATCTGCTTGAGCGCCACGCTGACGAGAAGGGCGACTTCGCGGCGATCTGCTTTGAAAAGATGGGCATTTCCTCCACTACGTCCGAGAACATGGCCGAGTCCGCGCTCGACTATGCCGAGGAGGAG
The DNA here is from genome assembly GCA_045596005.1 of Oscillospiraceae bacterium. GTDB lineage: Bacteria > Bacillota > Clostridia > Oscillospirales > Oscillospiraceae > SIG459. The sequence continues at coordinate 4,097 of JAZOBQ010000067.1, read as the reverse complement.
GGAAAGAGCCTTCTCGACGCGGTCGTGCATGAGCTTTGCGCGCGCATAAGCTATGTGGGCTGCTTCGTGCTGGCTTTCCTTATGATCGCGATAGTACTTACTGTGGTAATCAACCTGCCAAACCTCAGCTACAAGATACCGCATCTTGACATAGTCAACGACATTACGGGTGTGATCCTCGGCGTTGCCGTCGCCGCTGCCTACTGCGCCGTGATGGTATGGGCGCTCAAGTTCCTGGGAATGATAATCGGCGAGACCGCTCTGGCCGACAGCACTATCGGCAGCTGGTTCCTCGAAAAGGACTTCATTGCCGCCTACCTCGGAATATAAGCCTGTAGGTTTTTGGGCAAAACTTTAATCAGCAAATTCAACTTTCTATATCTGGAGACTATTAATTAATGGAACAAGCAACTCTCTGCTCCCGCTGCAGAAAAAATGTGGCGGTGATATTCATCACAAAAATTGAAAACGGAGAAAGCAAGAACGAGGGACTCTGCCTCAAGTGTGCCAAAGAGCTGCATATCAAACCCATTGACGATATGATCGGCAAGATGGGTCTGAGCGACGAGGATCTCGAGGCGCTTACCAACGATATGGCCTCGCTTATGAGCGGAGAAGGACTTGCCGCGCTGCAGGAGGCCGCCATGGACGACGGCGACGATGACGACGAGGGCAAGACCGCTACCTTCCCCTTCCTCAGCCGTCTTATGGGCGGACAGCAGCCTCCTCAGGCTTCTCAGGGGGGAATAGTGCCCGGAGAGCCTAACGCCGGACGCGGAGACACTCCGCCCCGACAGGGTGGCAAGGAGGGCAGAAGCGCGAAGAAAAAGTTCCTCGACAGCTATTGCATCAATCTCACCGACAGAGCCAGAAACGGCAAGCTCGACGCCATGATAGGCCGCAGCGAGGAGCTTGAGCGCGTTATTCAGATACTCAACCGCCGCCAGAAGAATAATCCCTGCCTCATCGGTGAACCCGGCGTCGGCAAGACCGCCATTGCCGAGGGACTCGCCCAGCGCATCGCCGCAGGTGAAGTGCCATATAAGCTCAGGGAAAAGGAAGTCTATCTCCTCGACCTTACCGCTCTTGTGGCGGGCACCCAGTTCCGTGGACAGTTCGAAAGTCGTATGAAGGGACTCATTCAGGAGATAACACGCGAGGGCAATGTTATCCTCGTCATTGACGAGGTGCATAATATTGTCGGCGCAGGTGATGCTGAAGGCTCCATGAATGCAGCCAATATCCTCAAACCCGCGCTCAGCCGCGGCGAGATACAGGTTATCGGAGCCACCACCTTCACCGAGTACCGCAAACACATTGAAAAGGACGCTGCTCTTGAGCGCCGCTTCCAGCCTGTGACCGTGGCCGAACCCAGCATTTCCGACAGCATCAAGATACTCAAGGGTATTGCCCATTACTATGAGCAGTATCACGGTGTCGCAATCTCCGACGAGATGTGCCGCCTTGCCGTTACGCTTTCCGAGCGCTATATAACTGACCGTTTCCTGCCCGACAAGGCCATCGACCTTATCGATGAGGCCTGCTCGGATGTTAATCTGAAGAATCTTGACCTCGCCCGTATGGACGCAATAGGAAAAGACATGGCCGACCTCGACAAGGAGCGCGAGCTTCTTATGGCCGACACCCAGAACGAGCATTATGAGCGTCTTGCGCAGATCCGCGCGGAGCATATGCGCCTGGAGGGCGAACTGCTCGAACTCCAGACCAAGGGGCGTCCCGAACTGACCGAGGAAAACCTCGCACGCATAATCGAGCTTTGGACCAAAATACCCGCGTCTTCCATACGCGCCGACGAGTTCGAGCGTCTCGGCTCCCTCTCCGCGCGTCTCAAGAGCCATGTTATCGGCCAGGATGAGGCTGTGGATGCCGTCTGCGCCGCAATAAAGCGCAGCCGCGTGGGACTTCAGGCCAAGCGCAAGCCTGTGAGCTTCATCTTCGTGGGCAGTACCGGAATAGGTAAGACGGAACTTGTCAAGCGCCTTGCCGACGAGCTTTTCGACTCTCCCGAGTCTCTTATCCGTCTCGATATGTCTGAGTTTATGGAAAAGCACACCGTCTCCCGTCTTATCGGCTCTCCTCCGGGATATGTGGGATATGACGAGGCAGGTCAGCTGACGGAGAAGATCCGCCGCAAGCCTTACTCCGTAGTGCTTTTCGACGAGCTCGAGAAGGCTCACCCCGATGTGCTTAACATCCTGCTGCAGATCCTTGACGACGGACGAATCACCGACGCGCAGGGACGCACTGTCAATTTTGAAAACACTGTGATCATAATGACCACCAACGCCGGCAGCAATACCCGCGGCGGAGGCCTCGGTTTCGGCCAGAGCATCAATGAACTCAGCCGCGATAAGGCGCTCAAGGCGCTGAACGAGTTCCTGCGCCCCGAGTTTATCAACCGTGTGGACGAGATAGTTTACTTCAACCATCTCACCGAGGAGAACTTCCGTGCCATCGCAAGACTCATGCTCGGCGAGCTTGAGAGCGTTATGAGTGCAAAGAATATCGCACTTAGCTATGATGACGCACTCGTTGACTATCTCGTGAAGCGCAGCTTCAGCCAGACCTACGGCGCCAGAAATCTGCGCCGTACGATTCAGAAAGAAATTGAGGACGTTATTGCCGCCAAGATCGTTGACGAGCTGCGTGGCCGCGTGAGCCGTGTCAGCCTGAGCAGCGACGGCGAAAAGGCAATAATCAGCGCCGAGTAAACGGCAAACGCCAATGATAGAGAGGTAAGATAGAAATGATGGATAAACAGAGCAGAAGAGAACGCGCCGGCAAGGAGCTCAAGCGCCAGCTGAAAGGTCTCATAAAGAGCGAGGATAATCTTCTCAATGCCATTGGCTTTTTCGTGCTGGGAGCTCTGCTGCTGGTGGCAGGTGCGCTTACGGGACTGCCTTTCCTGGGTCTCGTGGGTGGCGGATGCGTGATCCTCGGACTCGAGCGCCTCGTGCGACGCAGTGCAGCCAAGGGCGGCGGCACCATGAGCGATCTGCGCGCCGATGAGGAGAGAAACCGCGAAAGAAATAAGTAACTGCCAGTCAAAAAACCACGGTCAGTCTGACCGTGGTTTTTGTTTTCGTATAGGATAATTATTCTGCATACAGTTCCGGGTAGCTGGAGTAGCAGAGGTATGTATATCCGAGCCGGGAGTCATATAAAACGGTATGGATGCCGGAGCCGAGAATGAAGTTGGACTGAAAGACGACGCTTTCGTCGTTGATGACTCTTTCGCCCTCAAGAAGTAGTTTCGCGGCGATGACGGACTCAAGAGACGGACGCAGCAGGGTGAAGCTGTGGCTGGCGGAGCAGGAGTACTGCCCCGGCTGAGATATGACCTCGGACATGGTGTCCGGAAATTCCGGCGACTTCATACGGTTGAGAACGACTTCACCCACGCTCATTTTCCACTCGCGGCTGAGCCATGCACTGCCTGCTTCGGCCTCGATGAGCCTTGAGAGAAGCTCGAGCTCCGTGTAGTCGACGCTGGGATAATCAAGGCCGAGAGTCTCGATTTTCTCGTTGCGGAGGCCTTCGGCGGCCTCGCCTCCCTGATGGTCGCCCTCAATGGCGCAGTTTATCATGGTGAGCATGTAATCGCTGCTCTTTCCCACGTATGAGGCACCTGCGGTGGGGCATAGGGAAAGAAGCAGACATACACAGATAAAGACTGTGACAGATCGTTTCATTTTTCTCGTTTCTCCTTCGCATATATTCAGGCAAAAGCCTGTAAGCATGATTATATTGGCTGAAAGCTGAAAATACGCTCGAAAGCGGGCGAAGGAAATAAAAAGGAGAGCACCCCGAGCGGTGCTCTCCTTTTTTGTATTTTTATTGCGGATATTTGAAATCGTGGGCCTGTTTGAGGACCATTTCCTTGACCTTCATAAGGCGGACCTTGGTGCTCAGGTCGTTTTCCTCGAGCTTCATGGTGATGAACTTAATATTCTCGCGCATGTCGGGGATCATGACGTACTCAAGGGCGTTGACGCGTCTTCGGGTCTTTTCGATCTCCTCGGCGAGCAGCTGCATGGTCTTCTCGATCTGCGCGAGCTCAAGCATATCCTCGAACA
>JAZOBQ010000066.1:0-3649 GCA_045596005.1 Oscillospiraceae bacterium | reverse complement strand
TGCCCAGAGGCTGCCGGACGGCGCCACTTCTTCGTAGCAAAGTTCCGATATAAGGCCGGTTACCACCGCCTCGCCGCTTACAAGGTCCAGCTTACCCATATGCATATCTGCGCCGCGGATTATGAGACTGCCGCCGCTCGTGAGCATGACTATCTCCCGCTCGTCGAAACTGTCCACCCGCTCCACGCCGCTTATGTTCAGTCTCTTTCTGTCGTCCATGTTCAGGCTGTGCGGTTTCTGAATGTTTATGCTGCGTTCTTCATAGGCCATATACGATACCTCCAAAATTGTTTTACCGTATATAAGCCTATGCGCGCCTTGTCCGGAAGATGAAAAACAGCGGCGGATATACAATCCGCCGCCTTGGTTAAATAATGTTTCCAGAACTTACTTTTCCGCCACTAACAAAAATCTGTGTATCCGTCCTTCCACACAGCCGTTTTCATCCAGAATTTTCTGCACTTTAAGAAGTCGGTCTATACAGGCGTCCACGGAAAAACCGGGAAACTCCCATTCGATAATGCGCGCAAACCAGACCAGCGCTCCCACGTCGAAAAACTTGATTGGTCGAAAACACTCTCCTTCTTCCAGAACTTTAAGTCCAGCTGCACGAATTTTAGTGGATGCCACATCCAGATACTGCTCCGGAAAAGGCAGTTTGCCGGTATTGGGGAGAACAAGTTCCACAAGTTCGCGGTCATTTTCGGCACCTACCTGCTCCGTTATAAAAAGTCCCCCCGGCTTCAGTACCCGATATATTTCCCGTGCGTCGTAGTCCCCATGGCGATTAATTATCATATCAAACACGGCATCTTCAAATGGAAGCTTGTTTTTCCCATCAGCCGGACGGAAATCGATCCCCATAGGCAGCAATTTTTCTCTGCATAGCCGTATATTGGGAGCATATCCCTCCGTCGCGCTTGTGTTTCCGCAGGGATGTCCAAGCGTAAGAAGAAATTCTCCTCCGCCTGTTTCCATGTCCAACAGTTTCATCTCCGGTCTGAGCCGGTGGAGTATCTCCACGCGGTAATCCCAAGGCAGGTCTGTCTCCTCAGTATAACGTCCGTTTATATGGGAAAAATCCCAACCATGGATATGCGCAGCATTTTCCTCTGAGCGCCAGAAGTCAATCAATTCATTTTTGTTCACGGTAACTACTCCTTTGCATTTTCAATTTTAATGAAAAGGTGCAGTCCACCAGCAACATCGGTTTTTAAGCTCGGTACAATCTGCTGCCGGATTTATAACTGCACCGAGCAGTTACCTCGAATAAGCCGCATCGTGTACATTCACCGCCTTCCACGGCAGCATTATACTCCCGTGCAGTCTTTTCTTTCAAGATGTTCCAAAAAAAGAAAAGGAAGCGTTTCAAAAACGCTTCCTTTTCATTTTGATTTATGCTTTTCAGCAGAGCTTTGCGCCTGCGGGGATGGCATCATCCAGCATGAGCAGGTTGAGCTTTTCTTCGCCGCGCTCGGTGTGGACGGCGGAGATGAGCATGCCGCAGCTTGCCTGGCCCATCATCTTTCTGGGAGGCAGATTGATGATAGCAACGAGGGTTTTGCCGATGAGTTCCTCGGGTTTATAGAACTTTGCGATACCGCTGAGTATCTGGCGGGGAGTGCCGCTGCCGTCATCAAGAGTGAACTTCAGGAGCTTCTCGCTCTTTTTGACGGGTTCGCAGTTGATGACCTTCACAACGCGGAAGTCGCTCTTGCAGAAGGTATCGAAATCAACGCTCTCCTCGGCAAAAGGCTCGACCTCGAGTGCGGGCAGAGCAGCCTTGCGTGCAGCCTCTGCGGCAGCTTCAAGCTCGGCGAGAGCCTTCTCCACATCGATACGGGGGAACAGAGGCTCGGCGGTGACGGTATGCCACACAGCCTCGCTGTCGGCGCAGTAGCACTTTGCGTCCCAGCCGCGTGCATCGGCAGGAACTCCGAGCTGGTCAAGGATAGCCTTGGCGGACTCGGGCATAACGGGACTTACGAGGATAGCTGCGATGCGGATGCACTCGCAGAGGTTCTTCATAACGGTAAGCAGACGGGGCTTGGACTCCTCGCTCTTTGCGAGGATCCAGGGAGCGGTCTCGTCGATATACTTGTTGGCGCGACCGATAAGACGGAATGCCTCAGCCAGAGCATTGTGGAGCTGGTAAGCCTCCATATGCTTTTCGTAAGCAGCAATAACGTCGCCGGCAAGAGCCTTCAGCTCGCCGTCGAGTTCAGCGCACTCGCCGCCGATGCCGAGTTCGCCGCCGAAGTACTTCTGAGACATGGCGGTGGTACGGCTTACGAGGTTGCCGAGGTCGTTTGCGAGGTCGGTGTTGATGGTCTTGATGAGCAGCTCGTTGGAGAAGTTGCCATCAGAGCCGAAGGGGAAGGTACGCAGCAGGAAGAAGCGCAGAGCGTCAACACCGAACTTCTCGGCAAGGATATAGGGGTCAACGACGTTGCCCTTGCTCTTGCTCATCTTGCCGCCGTCGAGAAGGAGCCAGCCGTGGCCGTAGACCTTCTTGGGCAGAGGCTCGCCGAGGCTCATGAGCATTGCGGGCCAGATGATGGAGTGGAAACGGACTATCTCCTTACCGACGATGTGAACGTCGGCAGGCCAGAATTCCTTGTAATCGTCGTACTTGTCGTTGTCATAGCCGAGGGCGGTGATGTAGTTGCTCAGAGCGTCGATCCAGACATAGACGACATGACCGGGGTCGAAGTCCACGGGCACACCCCATGTGAAGGAGGTGCGGGATACGCAGAGATCCTCAAGACCGGGTTTGATAAAGTTGTTGACCATCTCGTTCACGCGGCTGCGGGGTTCGAGGAAGTCGGTGTTTTCAAGCAGGTCCTGAATGCGGTCGGCATACTTGGAAAGGCGGAAGAAGTATGCTTCCTCCTCTGCGTCCTGAACCTCGCGTCCGCAGTCGGGGCACTTGCCGTCGACGAGCTGGCTCTCGGTCCAGAAGCTCTCGCAGGGCTTGCAGTACTTGCCGGTGTACTTGCCCTTGTAGATGTCGCCCTTTTCGTACATCTTCTTGAAGATCTTCTGAATTGCGGAGACATGGTAATCGTCGGTGGTGCGGATGAAGCGGTCGTTGGAGATGTTCATAAGCTTCCAGAGATCCTTTACACCGCGCTCGCCGAGAACGATATTGTCAACGAACTGCTGGGGAGTTACACCTGCCTCAGTGGCCTTGTCCTCGATCTTCTGACCGTGCTCGTCGGTGCCGGTGAGGAACATGACGTCGCAGCCGCACATACGCTTGTAGCGTGCGATGGCGTCGGTGGCGACGGTGCAGTAGGTGTGACCGATATGCAGCTTGTCGCTGGGATAGTAGATGGGAGTTGTGATATAGAACTTCTTGTTTTCCATTTGTGTTTCTCCCTCGATTTATCAGTAATAATATCTATTATTGGGAAATTCTCGTAACTTTAGAAGTATATCATTGTGAAAAAACATTGTCAAGGCGGAGGCTCTCTTCAATGCAACCCGCACCATCTGCATAGTTCATCATATATAGCGTACCTCCTCAGAAAAAGTTGATATGAAGGCAAAAACATGATAGAATTATTAAACAAATAATGAGAGGTCAGGTGGCAATGCTATGAAAAAACTGCTTTTGATCATGGGGGATCTCGCCTGCGGAAAATCC
>JAZOBQ010000065.1:0-4181 GCA_045596005.1 Oscillospiraceae bacterium | reverse complement strand
TTTCTCCCTCCAGCCTTCGGAAAAGCCGCCCTTTTTCACCTTGCCCTTACGCACGGCCTCCATGATCTTGAAGGCCATCTTGGGCTCCATGCCCTTTTCGATGAGGTAGAGCATGATATCGTCGCGGCAGCCGACGGTCTCTTTAACGGAGGCGGTGCCGGATGTGATGAGGTCTTTGGCGTTGCCGAGCCAAACGTCGGTGCCGTGGCTGAATCCGGAAAGGCGCACGAGGATATCGAAGCCCTCCGGCTGGGTGTCCACGAGCATCTGGCGCGTGAAGCCGGTGCCGAATTCGGGAATACCGATGCTTCCCGTTTTTCCGATGACCGGGTCATCGTCGGTCAGTCCGAGGGGTGCGGGAGAGCGGAATATCTGCATGGTCTCGGGGTCGTCGAGAGGGATGCGCTTGGCGTCCACGCCGGTCATGTCCTCGAGCATGCGTATCATGGTCGGGTCATCGTGACCAAGCTCGTCGAGCTTGAGGAGGTTATCCTCCATGCAGTGATATTCAAAATGGGTGGTTATGATGTCGCTGTCCGGGTCGTCGGCCGGATGCTGCACAGGACAGAAGTCCGTGACATCCATATCCTGCGGTATTACGACGAGGCCGCCGGGGTGCTGACCCGTGGTGCGTTTTACGCCGACGCAGCCGAGGGCGAGGCGGTTTTCCTCCGCCTTGGGCACTTTCAGTCCACGCTCTTCGAGGTACTTCAGAACGTAGCCGTAGGCCGTTTTTTCCGCAAGCGTTCCGATGGTGCCGGCGCGGAAAACATGGTCGGAGCCGAAGAGTTCTTCGGTGTACTTATGCGCCTTGGCCTGATACTCGCCGGAGAAGTTGAGGTCGATATCGGGGGTCTTTTCGTTGCCGGGGAAGCCGAGGAAGGTTTCGAAGGGTATATCGAAGCCGTCCTTCATCAGCTTCGCTCCGCAGACGGGGCACACTTTGTCCGGCATGTCCGCTCCGCAGCCGTAGCCCTTTCCGCTCTCGAAGTCTGAGTAGCGGCATTTTTCGCAGCGGTAGTGCGCGGGCAGGCTGTTGACCTCCGTGATGCCGGACATATACGCGACTATAGATGAGCCGACAGAGCCTCGCGAGCCGACCAGATAGCCGTTTTCGAGCGAGTTCTGCACGAGTTTCTGGGCTGACATATAGATAACGTCGTAGTGGTGGCCAAGTATGGTCTCAAGCTCGATATCCACGCGCTCTTTGACGAGTGCGGGAGGCTCGTCGCCATACAGGGAGGTCATTTTTTCATACACGAGCCTTTTCAGCTCGGTGTCGGAATTCTCTATCTTGGGCGCAAAGAGTATGCCCTTGGGCAAAAGCTCAATATCCTCGCACTGCTCGGCTATGGCGTTGGGGTTGCCGATGACCGCGTCATAGCAATCCTTTTCTCCGAGGTAGGCAAATTCCGCCATCATCTCCTCCGTGGTTTTGAAGTAGATGGGCAAGCTCTTGTCCGCATCGGAGAATTTCTTGGCTGCAAGGAGTATGTGGCGGTAGATCTCGTCCTCGGGGTCGAGGAAGTGTACGTCGCCGGTGGCTACGATGGGTTTGCCGAGCTGGTGGGCGATCTTGACAACGCGGCGGTTGAGATTACGCAGTCCCTCGTCGTCGGCAACCGTGCCGTTTTCTATCATGAAGTGGTTATTGCAGATAGGCTGGATCTCAAGGAAATCATAGAACGAACCCAATCTGCGCAGCTCGGAGTCGGACTTGCGGCGCACAACAGCCTCGAAAAACTCGCCAGCCTCGCAGGCAGAGCCGATGATTATGCCCTCTCTGTGCTCGAGGATAACGCTCTTGGGTATTATCGGATTGCGGTGGAAATTCTCAAGATAGCTCTTGGAGATCATCTTGTAGAGGTTCTTCAGACCCACCTTGTTTTTGACAAGGAAGATGATATGCTTGGCCTTCTGGCTGCGAACACCGGTTTTTTTCACGCTCAAAAGCGCAGTCTCGATGTCGCAGATCCTCTCCGCGCCCTTTTCGCGCAGCATCGGAATAAACTTATCCATAATGCGCGCAACGACCATGGCATCGTCCGATGCTCTGTGGTGGTTGAATTCGGGCAGGGACAGATAATTACTGACGATATCGAGCTTATGGCGGCGCAGATGGCTCAGCAGCACCTGGCTCAGTACGAGCGTATCGAGATACACGGGCGCGAAATCTATGCCGTGGCGCTCGGCGCAGGCGGCAAGAAAACCGACGTCGAAATCGGCATTATGCGCAATTATTGGTCGGTCACCGCAGAAAGCCATAAAGGCACGCAGCGCCTCATCTTCGCTCGGCGCTCCGGCGACATCGGCATCGGTAATGCCGGTCAGTCGGACTATCTCCGCAGGTATGGGCATGCCGGGGTCGACAAAGGTATTGAAGGTCTCCTTGATCTCTCCGCCGGAGAAAATAACCGCGCCGATCTCCGTCATGCGGTCGCGGTCAGAATAAAGGCCGGTGCATTCAATGTCAAAGGCGACAAATTCTGTATCGAGCGGCAGTTCACTCTCACCGTGCACAGCGAGACTCTCGTCCACATCGTTTATGTAGTAGCCCTCAAGTCCGTAAATGACTTTTATGCCGGCTTTCTCCGCGGCATGCCAGGCGTCGGGAAAGGCCTGTGCGCAGCCGTGGTCGGTTATGGCAACAGCCTTGTGTCCCCATTTTGCGGCGCGCTTTACGAGTGCCGCGGGATCGGTGAGTGCATCCTGGGTGGAAAAACGGGTGTGCATGTGCAGCTCAACGCGCTTTTCGACGGCGTTGTCCATACGCACGGGAGGAGCCTTAGCCTCCTGAATGAACTTGGGCGTCAGCACTATATCGTCGTCATAGCGGTTGTAGGCCACTTCACCGCCTACGGTTAGGTACATACCCTTTTTGATTTTGTCCACGACTTCGCGGTCGGGCGACTTGTCGCGGATAAACTTCGAAACATGTATGGAGCCTTTTTCGTCCGTCATGCAGAACGAGAGCACAGCCGCCTGATGCTTGGGCAGCTCTCGGCTGTCCACAGTGAACACGCGTCCGCGCACGGCAACATCGCCGCTCTCTACACCGATGGTGTCCATGCCTACTATCTCGCCGCGGGCGCTTTTGCCCATGATCATGTCGCCCCCGCTTATCGCCGGAGCTGTGTTGCGGAAAAACTTTTTCTCACCGCCGTTTTGCGGCTGAGGCTTTGTCTCCTTTTTCGGCGCGGGTTTTATCTCCGCACGGGGGTAGTCCGGGACTATCTCCACCTCTTTGACCGAATACTCCGCCGCGATGGTGTTTTGTAATATGTTCAGTTCCGCAGGGGCAGGCATCTGGGCAAAGAAAGCCTCCACGAATATGGAAAGATTCTCCCTGTCAACGATTACCGCGCTGAGTGTGGCCTTGTCAAGACCGCCGCACATTCCCGCGCAGCCGCCGCAGCAGGGAAAAACATCTAGAAATTTCGTCTTATCTGCCATGTATATATCCTTATCCTTCGCTGATAAGCTTCATCAGTGCCGGAACCATCTCGCTTTCCGGAACTTTGGAAACTATCTCTCCTTTTTTGAAAAGCACAGCCTCTCCCCTGCCTCCGGCAAGGCCAAAGTCGGCTTCGCGTGCCTCTCCGGGACCGTTCACCACGCAGCCCATGACCGCAACAGTGATGTCCTTATCGCACTTTGCAAGCAGTTCCTCCACCCGCTTTGCGGTGGAAATGAGGTCTATCTGAGTTCTGCCGCAGGTGGGGCAGGACACTATTTTTGCGCCGCCGCGTCTGAGTCCTGCTGCCTTGAGTATGGCTATTCCGGCTCTTATCTCCTCCACAGGGTCGGCGGTCAGGGAAACCCGTATAGTGTCGCCTATCCCCTCGTTGAGCAGCGTTCCAATGCCCACAGCAGACTGGACAAGACCCATATAGCTCGTGCCGGCCTCGGTCACTCCGATATGGAGAGGATAGGGAAATCTCTTTGCGGCAAGGCGGCAGGCCTCCACAGTAAGAGACACGCTCGACGCTTTGAGAGAGAGACAGATATCCTCAAATCCGCAGCGGGTGAGCATTTCAATATGCTTTGCGGCGCTTTCCACCATGGCTTCGGCCGTGGGCGCACCGTATTTTCTCAGTAATTCCTTCTCTATGCTGCCGGAATTGACGCCGATGCGGATGGCAATGCCTTTTTCACCGCAGGCTTCGGCAACGGCGCGGACA
>JAZOBQ010000064.1:0-11130 GCA_045596005.1 Oscillospiraceae bacterium | reverse complement strand
GGGGCGTCCGGCCATGGCCTCGTAGGCAATGGCGTTTATTCGGGAATCAATGGTCAGTGTGACAGTACCGCCCTGACCGGTAATACCGGTGACGGCGTTGTAGCCGCTGGGAGGATCGGCGAAGGCTGTGAGTGCGCCTGTGCCGATATTTCCCGGGAAATCGCCCACAACATGGAGCGTGGAAATGCGGGTGCGCGCATCGGCAGAATAGTCCTGAGCGCTGTTTTCCGCCTTGGCGAGCAGTATTCCGTTTCTGTCGAGCACCGTACCGGAAATGAGCTTGCCCTCACCCGTAACTATTTGGCTGTCTGCCGTGAATGTGGCCCAGTCTTCACCCTGCTGAGCATAACGGACTATGTACAGACACATTCCGGCGATGAGAGCTATGGCTATGAGCAGGGCAGAGTAGGCGCGGTTTTTAACTTTTTTCATTCGTCATCCGCCTCCTCTGCCGCAGTGTTGTTTGTCATTTCGCGGCTCATGGCCTCGTATCGGGCGACCACGGGAGCGAATTTTTTGCTGTAGGAGCGTTTAACAGAGAAGCTTGCGTTCATGCGTGTATCCGCGGCTTTTATAAATGCCAGGAGTCCCCAGCAGGAGATAAGGCTAGAGCCGCCCTTGCTCACGAAGGGGAAAGTGACGCCGGTGAAAGGCAGAATATCCACACAGCCGAAGCAGTTGAGCGCGAGCTGCACCATCATCATGCTGGCGGCGGCGCAGGCAGCGATGACATAGAAGCTGCTTCGTCCGCTGTTGGCGCTTCTGACGGCGAAAAAGGCGAGAATAACGATGGCGAGCATGGCGAGAAGCGTGATGATAAGACCGAGCTCCTCGCTCAGCAGGCAGAAAATCATGTCCGTATCGGCGGCGAAAAGATTTTTGCACCAGCCCTTTCCGGCGCCTACGCCGAAAAGTCCGCCTTCGGCAGCTGCGGAAAGACCCTGGGTCTGCTGCCAACCGGCGCCGTAAGGGTCGTCCCATATGTGTCCCCAGGTGGAGAAACGCTGGGCGACATAGGGTTTTACGGTGAGCACGAGCATAACGGCGAGAGCAGCACCGGCGAGAGCGAGGAAAATGGTGGCGAAATTGCCGCTTCGCAGGAAAGAAATAACGAGGAAGGTGCAGAAGAATATGAGCGCGGTACCGAAGTCGCCCATGAGAGCGAGTGCGCCCACGCAGATTGCGGAAAAGGCGATGAACAGAAAGAGGTTTCGTCCGCGGAAAAGACGGTCGAGCGTGGCGGTGCCGGTGTAGATATAAGCGACCTTGACAAATTCGGATGGCTGCAGCGTAAATCCGCCGAAGCTCAGCCAGTTGGTCGCGCCGTAGCTGGTTTCGCCTGCAACAAGGTTAAGTGCGAGAAACGCAAGAGCGAAAAGTCCGACGGGCCAGCGCATTATCTTTGCCCTTCGGATATCACGCAGCCAGAAACCGAGGATGACATAGAAAACTATGCCGGCCAGCAGCAGCGCAAGCTGCTTGAGCATATCTTCGGGGGCAGAGGTGGACACAACGGCGATGCCGAGTGTGGAGAGGAAAAGGGCGAGCGTTTCCACTTCAAAGCCGATGCGGTCGAATGCTCGCATGATGAGATAGTAAAACCAGCCTACGGCGATTATCGCTGCAAAGCCGAGGACGATTTCGGTCAGATACTCCTTTTCGCCGGAAAAGCAGAACTGAAGTGCGAGAAGTGTCTGGATCAGGGTAAGGATAAGCATGCTGATGGCGGGACTTATGCGGCCGGGGGCATTGCGCTGAGATTCTACTGCGGCGAGCTGAGCTTCGGTAAGGTCGTGAAAGCACATGCTGATATCGCCGAAGCGCAGAATATCCCCATCCTGAACGGGAACTCCCTTGCCGAGATCTTCGGCGGCTCCGACAAAGCTTCCGGACTTGGAATCAAGGTCAAAGAGCTTCCATTTTCCGCTGCCGGAACGGATAAGGCTTGCGTGGGTGCGGGCGACGGTGGGGGAATCGATCACCACATCACAGCTTTTGCTGCGGCCGATGATGCATTCCCAGTGGTACAGCGGCTGCACTTCGCCTCCGGGAGCTTCGATATAGGCCCATATTTCGGGGCGGTATTTTTGCTGGAGCATGCTCCTTACGCAGCGTATGAGCAGCCATGCCGCCAGAAGCGGCAAAGCCCATTTTGATATATTGAGCATAAAAAGGGAAACGGCCTCCATTTACGGCGTCTCCTTTCCAAAATCAAATTCTTTCAAAAATATATAATAACAAATTTGTATCAAAATTACAATACAACGCGCTTTCAAATCTCATTTTATGGCCTCGCGGAATAAAGCTTTGTTTATGGCATCTTGCTACCAAAAAGCATTGTAATCGGGGACAAAAAGGTGTACAATAAACTGAATATTTGTATCCCGGAGGGCTGCGATATGAGAATAGTACTTATCGGCGGCGGAAAGGTCGGCTATGCCATCGTTCGCCAGCTTACACGCGAGGGCCACGATATCATTGTGATCGACAGCGACAAAAAGGTGGTCGAGGAGGTCAACAACAGCCTTGATGTTATGGCTGTATGCGGCAACGGCGCAAACCTCGACGTTCTTAAAGAGGCCAAGGCTGACATTGCTGATCTGCTCATAGCCTGCACAGCGCAGGATGAGCTGAATATACTCTGCTGCATTTTTGCGCGCAAGCTTGGCTGCGGCAACACCATTGCCCGTGTGCGCAGTCCGGAATATGCGGAGCAGATGTATTATCTTAAGGACGAGTTGGGTCTTTCCATGACCGTCAATCCCGAGCTAAATGCAGCGCGAGAGATATTTTCTCTGCTTGAGATACCGGGCGTTCTGCGCCGCGACAGCTTCCCGAAAAGCCGTGTTGAGATAGTTGAGATAATCCCCCAGCCGGGAAGTGTTCTGGACGGTATCAAGCTGCTGGAGTTCAATAAACGGCTTCGCTGCAAGGCTCTGGTCTGCGCCGTTCAGAGAGAAGGAAAGGTCATAATACCCGACGGCGGCTTTGAGCTGCGCGCCGGAGACAAGGTCTCGATATGCGCCACGGTAACGGAGATCGTCAAGCTTCTCGGCTCGAGCGGTCTGAAGCTGAAAAAGGCTAAGAATGTCATGATCATCGGTGGCAGCAAGGTCGCGGATTATCTGAGCTTCCTGCTGCTTAAGGCGGGCGCAAGAGTCAAGATAATAGAGAGCGATCCCGTCAAGGCAGGGCAATTTGCGATGCGCCATCCTGAGGCGGTCGTAGTCTGTGCAGACGGCTCGAGCGAGGAAGTGCTCAGAAGCGAACACGCCGAGCAAATGGACGCCGTTGCAACTCTCACCAATATCGACGAGGAAAACCTCATCCTCTCAATGTATCTGAGCCATATCGGCGTACCTCAGGTCATAACCAAGGTCAACAGAAGCGAATACGGCAATCTTATGGCCGACAAGGGTGTAAGCCGCCTTGTCAGTCCCAAGAAGCTCTGTGCAGACGCTATCGTCGCCTATGTCCGCGCCATGCAGAACACGGGTGACAGCTCCGTTCTGACTCTGCACCATCTTGTGGACGGACGTGTTGACGCTCTGGAATTTGACGTAACTGCATCCTGCCGCCATATCGGAAAGATGCTCAAGGACATAAAGTTCAAGCCCAATATACTCGTCGCCTGCATAAACCGCATGGGAAGGGCCATCGTTCCCGGCGGCTTTGACAGCTTCGAGGAGGGGGATACCGTTATCATCATCAACTCGGCTGACAGGGTCATTCTCGATCTCAACGACGTTTTTGTTAACGAGGACTAAGCTATGAACTATCGGATGATCATAAATATCATCGCAAAAATAGTGAGCGTTGAGGCGGCCTTTATGCTGCCGGCGCTTGTTATTTCGCTTGCAAAAGGTGAGCGGGAGTCCGCAATTGCCTTCGCCGTGACGGTTCTGATCATGGCGGTGATCTCGCTGCCTTTATTACTGAAAAAACCCCGCAGTGCTTTCTTCGATGCGAGGGAAGGTCTTGTGACAGTAGGTCTCGCGTGGATCGTCGTATCGGCCTTCGGTGCGCTGCCTTTCTGTATCAGCGGCTGCATACCCAACTACATCGACTGCTTCTTTGAAACGGTCTCCGGCTTCACCACGACGGGTTCTACAATACTCAGCGACATTGAAGTTTTGCCAATGGGAATGCTCTATTGGCGCAGCTTTACCCACTGGCTCGGCGGAATGGGCGTTCTCGTGTTTGTCCTCGCGCTCAGCCCCCTTACAGAAAAGAACGGCGGCGAGGGCATGCATCTGCTTCGCGCGGAAAGCCCGGGTATAAAGATAAGCAAGCTCGTCCCCCGCATGAAACGCAGCGCCGGCATTCTCTATGCCATTTATATAGGGCTCACCGTGCTGCAGATTATTCTTATGCTGCTTGGCAAGGTGCCACTTTTTGACGCTGTGACCATTACTTTCGGTACTGCGGGCACGGGCGGCTTCGCCATAAAAAACGACTCCCTTGCTTCCTACAGTGCATACGCCCAGTGGGTAGTCACGGTGTTTATGCTGCTGTTTTCCGTGAACTTCAATATCTACTTCCTTATACTCCTGCGCCAGTTCCGTAAGGCGTTCAGGGATGAGGAGCTGCGCACCTTCGGCTGCATCGTTGTTGCTGCCATTGTTATTATTGTTATTAACATAGGCGGACAATATGCGAGCTTTGGCGACGATCTGCGCCATGCTGCCTTCCAGGTGGCCTCGATAGTCAGTACGACGGGTTTCTGCACAGTTGACTTTGATCGGTGGCCGCAGATATCACGCACGCTTCTGGTACTGCTGATGTTCATCGGTGCCTGCGCGGGCAGTACCGGCGGCGGCAGCAAGGTGGTTCGCGTGGTCGTACTCTTGAAAAATGCCAGACGCGCGGTCTACAATGTTTTCCACCCCAGAGCTGTCAAAATGGTCTATCTCGACGGCGAGATACTTGAAGATGATACCGTAAGCTCGGTAGGCAACTATTATATGCTCTATTTTCTCATCCTCGCCGCGGCCACAATGCTGATAACTGTCGACGGATTTTCTATGGAGACAAACTTCACCGCCGTTGTGGCCTGCCTGAACAATGTCGGTCCCGGCATGGACGGGGTGGGCGCTGTCATGAACTACAGCGCGTTTTCGTATTTTTCCAAAATAGTGCTCAGCATAGCCATGCTCATCGGCAGACTGGAGATATACCCCATTCTGGTGCTTGTGTTCCCGCAGGTCTGGAAGAAATGATTTATGGTTGACATAATATGAAGAAAACGAAGCTCAGACTCTCTCATGTGCAGATAATCGCGCTGGGGTTTCTGATACTTATTGTCATTGGAACGGCGCTTTTAAGTCTGCCCTTTGCTACCGCAAGCGGTCAAAGGGCGGATTTTGGCATGTCATTTTTTACCGCAGTATCCGCCTCTACAGTCACGGGCTTCACACTCCGCGATACGGCGACATACTGGTCCGATTTCGGCCATGTTGTGATATTCCTTCTGTTTCAGATCGGCGGTCTCGGCGTTATGACTATCGCAACGCTGTTTTTCATGCTTATGCGGCGCCGTGTGGGTCTCAGACAGCGCGAAGTAATGGTGGAAAGCCTAAATACCACTCAGGTTGGCGGCATAATGCGCCTAATGCACCAGTTGTTCTTGATAACTGCCGTCGCGGAAATATCGGGAGCATTACTGCTAGCCGTGCGCTTCGTGCCCATGTTTGGGTTGGGGCGAGGACTCTGGTACGGACTTTTCCACTCGGTGTCGGCCTTCTGCAATGCGGGATTTGACCTGATGGGCAGCGTCGGCAGTTCGTCGATGGATGTTTTTTACGGCGACTGGTATGTTAACATAATATTGATGGCTCTTATAATCCTCGGCGGTATAGGCTTTCTTGTGCTTGCAGACATGTACCATACCGGCTTCCGTTTCAGAAAGTTCAGCCTCCAGAGCAAGATAGTTCTGACTGCGAGCGGAGTGTTTATCATCGGCGGCGCGCTGCTGTTCTGGATATTTGAGCGCGACGGAGTTCAGACGGGAATGAGTGCGGGAGAGCAGCTGCTTACATCGCTTTTCGCCTCCGTCACGAGCCGCAACGCCGGATTTGTTACGATCGACGCATCGGCTCTCAGCAGCGGCGGCAGACTTATAATCATGCTGCTGATGTTTATTGGCGGCTCGCCCGGCTCCGCCTCCGGCGGCGTCAAGACCACCACGGTCGTGGTGCTGCTCAGCCACGCCATTTGCCGTATCCGCGGAGACCGCAGCGTAAACATCTTCGGACGCAGGATAGAAGATGACGCTGTGAACAAGGCTCTCGCCATCGTATGTGCAAACTTCGTTCTTATACTGGCAGGCTGCTTGATCGTCTGCGGTCTGCATCCGGAATTCGGCCTTGACAGAGTGCTGTTTGAGATAGTGTCCGCGCTTGGAACTGCGGGAATAAGCACGGGACTTGTGCGGGAGGTGGATACACTCTCGCGCTGTATAATCATGGCGCTAATGTTTCTTGGAAGACTGGGAAGCGTGTCCTTTGGCGTAGCGCTTTTGGAAAAGCGCGCCACACCGCCCGTGCAATATCCCGTTGAAAAAATAACGATAGGCTAATGGAGGATTTATATGAAATCTTTTCTTATTATTGGCATGAACTCCTTCGGCCATCATCTTTGCCGCGAGCTTTATGAGCAGGGCGGCGAGATAATGATCGCCGACATCAACGAGAGCAAGCTCGAGGATGCGCTGAAGTACTCCGTCAGCGCCAAGGTCGGCGACTGCAGCGACGAGGATGTGCTCCGTTCTTTCGGTGTCGGTAATTTCGACGTTTGCTTTGTCTGCATAAGCGACAGCTTTCAGGACAGCCTCCAGAGTACGAGCCTTCTCAAGGAGCTGGGTGCGAAAAAGGTTGTAAGCAAGGCGTCGAACGATATCCACGCCAAATTTCTGCTTCGCAACGGAGCTGACAGCGTTATTTATCCCGAACGCGAAGCAGCACGTACTATAGCAATAAGCGAGAGCAGCGATACGATTTTTGACTGTATACCACTTACAGAGGACTATTATATCTATGAGATATTGCCCCATTACAAGTGGTTTGGCAAGAGTTTCAGAGACCTCAACCTTCGTGTAAATTACAAACTGAGTGTCCTGGCTGTAAAAAAGGACGGAAGCGTTGATCCAATGCCGTCTGCCGATCATGTGATAAGTGCCGACGAGCATCTTGTGGTACTTGGTAAAGCCGAGGACATTAAAAAGCTGGCTGTAAAATAAAAAAGAACGGAGAACAAATTTGTTCTCCGTTCTTTTTTGTTGCTTGGCGACTTATTTGCCAAGATAGCTGAGCAAAAGCTCCTGCAGAAGCTCATCGCGGTCAATGCGGGTGATGAGAGCTCGGGCTTTGTTGTAGTTGGTGATGTAGGTGGGATCCTCGGAGAGGATGTAACCAACAAGCTGGTTAATGGGATTGTAGCCTTTGACAAGAAGAGAATTATAGACAGAAGACAGTATCTCTTTTATCTCGGTCTTGTTGTCAATAGCTGTGAATTTTCTGGTGATGTCTTCCATGTTTACTCCTCCTTCTCGTAATATTCAGGCAGACATTTTGCGATTCGAAATAATAGTGGATTTTATAGCTTAATTATAGCAAAAAAATTTTTCATGTAAAGCGTTTGAATGTTACGATTCTATTACAATTTTGCCTGCAAATAAGCAAGAAATATATTATGTAAAGCGATTTTGTAATTTTTTTGTCGAAATATTTACTTGCCCTGTTTTTTCGGATTATTGTCGAGAGAGCTTAGATATCCGTCCACGTCGAAAGGCTCAAGGAGACTGTCTTTCCTAAGGTATAGGGGATGGTGGGGGTGGCCTTTTTTACTGCGCTTGCCTGCGGAAAACCAGCGTGCGCCGCGCTTTTCGCCGAGAGAGATCATGTCGCGGACGCAATCGGGGAGATAGTCGCGCTTTTCAATGATGGTGCCCCAGGCTGCCCATACGGCGGGACTTTGCTTCGCATCCAGTCCTAGGGCATAGTCAAAAGCACGCATATTCTCGCGGTGGAGCTCGAGGTTGAGTTCGGGTTCCATATCGTCCGGGTCTGTTGCGCGCTGGGCGTAGACATTGAACATTATGAAACTATCAAAGCCGTTATGCAGGGCAACGCGCTCGACACTCTTCAGTGTGTTGTCGAGATCATCGGGCGCAGCGGTGGATGGATTGATCCCGACGCAAATCAGAGGTTTTGTTCCTTTTGTGCCGAGTATGTATCGGTATTCGGAGTAGCGGTTGGGGACATAGAGCCATTTGGAAACATCATAGTCTGCCGCAGGCTCCAAAGCCTCGGCGAGAGCGGCGTCGAAGCTCAGAAGTTCAATGTCGACTGTAAGAGCGGATGGAATATGACCCATGGTAAAAGTCTCCTTCGTTAGGAATAAAAGGGCGTGTGTATAAGCACACGCCCTTTTTTGCATTGTTTTTTAGCGGATAACTGCGCCGTGCTCTTTTTCGAGAGCGGCGAGAATGTTCTTCATGGTTTCCTCGGCGTGCTCGGCGGTGAGGGTCTCATCGTCGGCGCGGAGAGTAAGAGCGAAGGTGACGGACTTGCTGCCCTCGGGGATGGGGGCGCCGGTGTATATGTCAACAAAGTCGCAGCCCTTGAGGTACTTGCCGCCGGAGGCGAGAATGGTGTCGCTGAGTTCGGCAACGGTCTTTTCAACAGTGCAGACAACGCTCAGGTCGCGGGTGGTTGCGGGGAAACGGGGCAGAGGAACGTATACGGGAGTTTCGCCCTGACACTCGTACAGTGCGTCAAACATGAGTTCGGCGCAGTAGAGTTCCTCGTCAACGCCGTAGTTGGCGGCAACTGCGGGGTGGATCTGGCCAAGAACGCCAATGCGCTTTTCGCCGACATATACGCCTGCGCAGCGGCCGGGATGATAAGAGGGATCATCCTTGCAGGGAACGAAGCGTGCGCCGGTGATACGGAGAGTATCGAGAAGTTCCTCAACGGCACCCTTGAGACCGTAGAAGTTCATGCCGCCGCCGTAGGCACCCAGAGCGAGAACCTTGGGTTCGTCTGCGAGACCGTCTTCGCGCTTGAAGTAGATCTTGCCAAGCTCGTAGAGACGGACGGCCTTGTTGCGGTAGTTATAGTTGCGGGTCAGGATCTCGAGCATGGAGGGGAGGATGGTGGTGCGCATGATGGAGGTATCCTCGCCGAGGGGATTGAGGATCTTCAGACTGTCGCGCATAGGCTCATCGGCTGCCCAGCCGATCTTGTCGTAGTAGGTGGGACTGATGAAGGAATAGGTGATGATCTCGTCATAACCCATTGCGCGGCAGGTCTCGCCGAGCTTGTTTTCACATTTCTGAACATCGCTCCAACCGCCGCAGGTGGTGTCGCCGCGGAGAAGGGTGATGGGAATGTTATTGTAGCCGTAGAAGCGGGCGACTTCTTCTGCGAGGTCGGCCATGCGGAGGACATCACCGCGCCAGGAGGGAACGGTGACCATATCGCCTTCAACGACGAAGTCGAGCTTGCGGAGAATGTTGACCATATCGTCTGCGGAAACGTCGGTGCCGAGCAGGGCGTTGATCTTTTCGGGCTCGAGCTTGAGCACGGTGGCTTCGGGCATCTCGTTAACGATGTCGATGATGCCGTCCACGACCTCGCCGGCACCGAGCATCTCAACGAGCTCGCAGGCGCGCTCAACAGCGGGGAGGGTGTTCATGATGTCGAGACCCTTCTCAAACTTTGCGGAGGCCTCGGTGCGCATGCCGAGGGCGAGTGCGCCCTTGCGGATGCAGGTGCCGTTGAAGTTGGCGCTTTCGAAAACTACGTCCACGGTGTCGTCGACGATCTCGCTGTTCTCGCCGCCCATGATGCCGGCAAGACCGACAGCGCGGGTGTCGTCAGCGATGACGAGGTGATTTGCAGTGAGCTTGCGTACGTTGCCGTCGAGGGTGGTGAGCTCTTCGCCTTCCTCTGCGCGGCGGACGATGATCTTGCCGCCCTTGACGTAGCGGTAGTCAAAAGCGTGCATGGGCTGGCCATACTCGAGCATAACGTAGTTGGTGATATCAACGATGTTGTTGATGGGACGAACGCCCATGCTGCGCAGTCTCTCACGCATCCACAGGGGGGAGGGAGCGATCTTTACATTGCGCACCATGCGTGCGGTGTAGCGGGGGCAGAGGTCTGCTGCGGGAGTTTCGACCTTGAGAAGCTCATCGAGCTTGCCCTCGGCACCGCCCTTTACAACGGGAGTATGGAGAGTAAGAGGAATATCGAAGGTGGCGGAAGCCTCGCGTGCCAGACCGATGACAGAAAGGCAGTCGGGGCGGTTGGGGGTGATCTCGAACTCGACAACATGGTCGTCAAGACCCACAGCCTCGCGGATATCCTGACCGACAGTCAGTTCACCGAGTTCGGGATCGTCGGAGAGGACTCAGATGCCGTCTGCATAGGCATTGGGGAAGTCGCGCTGGACAAGACCAAGCTCGGCAAAGGAGCAGAGCATACCGTAGCTGACTTCGCCGCGGAGCTTACCCTTTTCTATCTTTTTGCCGCCGGGGAGGAGACTCTTGTGCTTGGCAACGGGGACCATATCGCCTTCCTTGACGTTCTGGGCACCGGTGACGATCTGTACGGGCTCGTCTTCGCCAAGATCCATCTGGCAGACCCACATGTGGTCGGAATTGGTGTGGCGGGTGATGGAAAGAACCTTACCAACGACAACATTCTGTATTTCTTCGCCTACAAATTCGGTACCCTCTACCTTGGAGCCGGAGAGAGTCATAGCTTCGGCAAAGTCTTTATCGTTTGCGTCCACAGGGACGAACTCATTGAGCCATTTTCTGCTGAGATTCATTTTTCCGTACTCCTTTCCTTAAAACTGTTCCAAAAATCTAACGTCGTTTTCAAATATGAGGCGCAGGTCGGCGATCTTGAAGCGACGCATTGCGGTACGTTCAAGGCCTATGCCGAATGCCCAGCCGGAGTAGACGTTGGGATCGATGCCTGCCATCTCCAGAACGCGGGGATGGATCATACCGGCACCGAGAAGCTCTATCCAGCCTTCGCCCTTGCAGGTGGGGCAGCCCACACCGCCGCACTTGTGGCACTGAACGTCCATTTCGCAGGAAGGCTCGGTGAAGGGGAAGTG
>JAZOBQ010000063.1:0-11264 GCA_045596005.1 Oscillospiraceae bacterium | reverse complement strand
GTTTCATTATCTTTTATATCAGCCGGCAAACTGGAATACACAGTAAGCGGCGTAGATGCAGAGGAGGATAATGCCCTGAGTGCGGCTGAGCTTGCCGCGAATGAGGGCGGGCAGGGTCAGGAAGGCCATGACGAAAAGCATTACGGGAGTATCGACTACGAGGGAGGCATTCATGCCGCCGATGAGCTTTTCGGAGGGGACTGCAAAGGGGTTGAGGGTGATGGACATACCGCTGACGAGAACAAGATTGAAGATGTTTGCACCAATGATGTTGCCGAGGGACAGCGCGCCGTGACCCTTTATGAGAGAAGTGATGGCGGTAACAAGCTCGGGCAGAGAGGTGCCGAGTGCAACGAAGGTGAGGGCGATAACGGACTCGGGAACACCGAGAGCCTCGGCAATGATGGTGCCGTTGTTGACAAGCAGTCTTGCGCCGACAGCGATGAATGCAGCGCCGATGACCAGCAGGACGATGTCCTTGATGAGGGAACCGCCTTTTTCGGCCTCTTCATCTGATTCTTCGCTTTCAACCTGTTCGGGATTCTTGAAAGCCTGACGGACGGTGATGACCATATAGATGACGAACATTACAAGAAGAATGATGCCGCTCCAGCGCTCAAAAGAACCGGTGAGAGCCATTGCAACATAGAATGCTGCGGCAATGAAAAAGGCTGCAACGGGAGTGCGAAGACTCTTGCGATCAACGATAGAGGGACGGATGGCGATGGTGATGGCGGCAATGAGGGAGGTGTTGCAGATGATGGAGCCGATGGCATTGCCATAGGCGATCTCGCCGTGTCCGCCGACAGCGGCGGTTGCGGAGACCATTACTTCAGGGAGGGTGGTGCCGATAGATACGACGGTGGCGCCGATGAGCAGTTCGGGCAGATGGAAACGGTGTGCGATGCCGGTGGCACCGTCAACAAACCAGTCGCCGCCCTTGATGAGCAGAACGAGGCCAACGATGAAAAGCAGTACGGGTACAAGCATGATTTCTTTCTCCTTTCAAAAATGAAAACCGGACATGCGCAGGCATGTCCGGGGAAAAGACCTTTTCCGGGAGAGAGCATGCACATATCGCGGGGCGCTAAGTACATGAGTCTCGCAAATTAGAGCAAACCAGACCTTTCAAGGTCGAGATTGTTGACTTGCCCCATCCGCAAGACCGCCTTGCAGACGCTGCTACTCCCTCACTGTTTATAAGTTCTTAACAATATTACAAAGAAACTAAACATTTGTCAACGAAAAATCCCTCAAAACCGATCGGTTTTGAGGGATAAATTTTGTTTTCTTTCTCAGCGTCTGCTGATGCCGTTTTCGAGTTTGGTGAGAAGCTCGGTAAGAGGAATGACGAGCACACCGGCCGCGAGATTGCCAACAGCGTGCAGTGCGTCGAAGGGGAGTCCCGCGAGTATCCAGGTTATCATACCCTTGAAGTTCAGACCGAAGAACAGCGCCTGGGCGGGAGCATAGAGTACGCCGTAGCAAAGTCCGTGCAATCCGCAGACAAGCATATAAACGGGAACGGCGATTTTTTTCGGCATATTTCTGGGCAGGAGCATGGTGATGCCCCAAAGCACAGTCCAGATATAAAGGTAGGGGACCCACCAGGTGGCAAAGCCGTAATAAATGCCGAGAAGCAGCACATAGGCATACAGCGGTATGAGTGCTTTTTTGCGGTAGACAAGGGTATAGACCATTATCAGCATACCGACGAGATGTATGTTCGGCGCCCATTCCATCAGCAGCTTGGAAAGAAAGACGATCGTACCCAGCATGGCGAAAACGACCATTTCGCGGGTAGAGATGGCGGCTTTCTTTTTAGTCATTATTTTTCAGCTTTGAAAGCATAAGTTGCGCCGTCTTCGATCTCGGTGAGTTCGCAGCCGCTCATGCCGTACTCGCCGTTGACATAGAAGGCCCAATACATGCCGTCGGTTTCGTAGTCAAGGGTAAGTCCGTTGACGGTCTTGACGTAGAGACCGTAGGGGCCGTCCTCGCCGACAACAAGTCCTTCGTTCATCAGTGCTTCGCCGACAGAGGCGGCGTCGGTCTTGATGTCAAAAGTTTCGACCTTTCCGTCGGGATCGACTACCTCAAAAGTGAAGCTCTTGGTTCCGGCGTTTGCAGAACCCTCATCCTTACTGCCGCAGGCAGCAAGGGAAAGTACCATAGCCGCAATAAGTACCACCAGGATGAGAGCAGCAAAACGCGACTTTCTAAAGTTCGCATTTTTCATGTTCTTTTCTCCTTACAGTATTATTTTTCAGCCTTGAATTCCGTTTGGGCAGGGGATCGCTGCCACTGTAAAACGAAAATCGGAAAGTCTTCCGGCTGGGGGATCTTACGTCCTGATCTGTCCGCCTTCTCAGTCCGGCATGCCGGACCAATGGTGTTGCGGAGTATTTGCGGCATACTCCGGGACAGCAGACTCTCCCCTTACGGCGACGGTCTCGCACAGGATTTGCACCTGTTTCCTTTGCCTTTTTTCAAAGCTGTGAATACATTTTACTCTCATACGCGGCGCTTTTCAAGGGCGAATTTAAAATTTAAAAGCTCAGCTGCAAAGCAGCTGAGCTTTGGACTTATTTGAATCTAGAGGCGTATCCGCAGCGTCGGCAGAGCTCTTCGGAGGCATGGTGGCGGCTGAAACCGTCATATATGGCACATGCTCTTGGAGAGGCGAGAATGGCGTCGAGGTCTTCTTCGTGGATATTGCCGAGCGCGATACTGCCCTCGCTGTCGAGGCAGCAGGGGACAACAGTGCCGTCGCACAGTATGCCGATCTGGTCGCGAAGACCGTAGCAGAATCTGACTTCCCGTTCGTCGGCGCAAAGATCCGGCCAGTCGAATTTGTCCCCGTGTTCGAGGAACACTCGGGGGGCAAGGCGGAGGTTTTTTGTGCAATCCTCCCAAGGAGTGGGAAAATGGCTTTCGAGCAGAGAGATGATGTCGGAGTTCAGGCTGTTTTCGCCGCCTTCGTTCCAAAGGCGCAGAGAGCAGATGACGCCCTTTTCCGAGGCTTTTTCCGCGAAATCACAGACGGCGGACATATAGCGCGGCATATCGGCGTTGCCGCTGCCCTCAAAGGACTGGAGAGAGATATTAACTCTGTGAAGTGAGGGGGAGCGCAGGAGAATGTCGGATTTGTCGCGCAGCAAGGTTCCGTTTGTCGTGATTATCACGCGGAAAGCTTTGCTGTGGGCTATGGACAAAAGCTTTTCAAGCTCCGGGTGGAGCAGCGGCTCGCCCATAAGGTGGAAATAAAGAAATTTTGTGTGTCCAACCAAGGCAGAAGTGACCTTGTCGAATTCGTCGGTGCTCATAAAGTGTGCGCTGCGTTTTGTTCCCGGGCAGAATGAGCAGCTTAGATTGCAGACGTTTGTGATTTCGATATAAGCTTTTTTCAGCATGTTTTTCTCCGAATTCAGGGCTGGTTAAGATACATGGCGCCGATGTCGGGAACGTCCGTCATGACAGCGTCAGCGCCAATGCTCTGGAGATATGCCATTTCCTCTTTGTCGTTTATGGTCCAGTACTGAACAGCAATATTGTGCTCATGGGCATAGTTTACAACACGGGAGGTGCCGAGATCAACGACATAGTCTGTGGTAGGGATCTGCAGTGCGACGAAGGGGAAGGATTCGACCTTCAGACCGAGGAAGGAACACAGATAGAACTTTATTGCTTCGTTGAAGCCGGCGGAGCGGGGCAGCTCGGGATAGCTGCTGTCCATGTATTCAGTGACCTCGTTGTTGAAAGTTCCCACAACGGTGCGTTCAAGTGCGCCGTAGTCGCAGAGAGCAGCGTAAAGCTTGTCTACGGCCTTGTAGCCGGTTTCGCCGGAGTCCTTGATTTCGATTATATAACGGTAATCACCGCTGCTTTCGAGATAATCGAGAGTTTCCTCAAGAGTGATCACGCGCAGGTCATCCGGGATATCGTCGCCGCGCAGTCCGACATACGGAGCCCTGCCGTCGTCCGATTTGAAGCCTTCGCCCATGTTCAGCTGCTTTAGCTCGGCAAGAGAATAGTCGCCGGGGCGGACGTCTTCGTGACCGAAGTGTTCGACGGCATTGCTGGTGCGGTCAAAAGTGGAATCGTGGAGCAGTACGAGTTCGCCGTCCGCAGTCATGCGGAGGTCAAACTCAAAAATATCAAGCTCATACGCATCGCTTTCAACGCAGTTGCGAAGTGCGGCCATGGTATTTTCAGGGGCGATACCGCCGCCTGCACGGTGACCGGAGAGCATGGTGACGCCGAGGGGTGTGATAAGGGGATTGCTGCAGCTGTCGCTGGACACCGGCTCATCGTTTGTCTTGCGTGTTACACGCCAGAAGAGGAATCCGGCGAGAATGGCGATCACAAGAATAACAACAATGATGATAATGAACGCTTTTTTGAGCCGTTTTTTTGCTTTGGCGCTGATAGGGCAGCCGTTGGCAAACCAGCCGAAGGTCATGGGCCAGATAGCCGCGGCGAAGACAACGACAAGGAAGTAGCGTATGGCGGTGGTGAAAAGCACATCGCCGAAAATGAGCTTGAATATGGGTTTCGTGCCTTCTTTTATTGCCAGTGTCAGAACAAGACCGATGATGACTTTGGGCAGTTGACGCAGGAAAGATGCGTGAGGGTTGAAGTTGACATAACGATGTTCGAGCCAAAGGCTGAGCAGAATGCCGACCGAACAGCCGAGAAGCGTCCAGCCGTTCTTAAGTCCGGAACGGAGGTTGTGTGCATCGATATCAGCAGGCCAGACCTTTAGGTTTACATAAAAAACATAGACCAGAGACAGAAGGGCAAATATTCCGTATGCAGCATAGAGCAGGCGGGGTTTTTCGTCGCTCTTTTCAAAGAGGGGATAAAGCGCGAAAATGAGAACTGCGCCGACGGCGAGGCTCACGAGGACATCGGCAGGAGTGTGCACGCCTAGGTACATACGCGACAAAGCGGTAAGCACCAGCAGTACGATGCATACGATGCGCACCCAGAGCTTGCTGCTAAAACGAGCGATTCCGCCCATGGTGGTGGTGACGGTCTGTGTGTGGCCGCTGGGGAAGGAGTAGCCGCTTGCGGCCTCACGGGCGGACTCTACTATGGTAAACGCGGGGTCTTTGACCCATGGTCTGGGAATGCGGAAGCTGAGCTTGAGAAACTGGTTCACAAGCGTTCCGCCGAGACCCATGAGCATGATATACAGACCATGTTTTTTGCTTACGCACCAATAGATGATAATGGAGAGGACGAGGAAAGCGATCTCGTCGCCAAGATAGGTAATAACGGAGAAAAATGCATCGAGAACGGGGTTTCGGATGCTCTCCAGAAGATATAGAAACTGCATGTTTTTACCTCCAAAGGGGGATTTTTGAATATATTATCACAAGGGACGGCAAATAGCAAACAAATGAAAACGGGCGTACCGCTCCGATACGCCCGTGAATAATATTCATTTTTTCTTCCTGTCCGCTATGAACATGCCAAGCATTATCAACACCGCACCGATAACGCCCATGGCGGTGAGCGGTTCGTCAAGCACAAGCACACCTGTGAGCATGGTGAAGAACGGTATTATGTAAACATAATTACATACCACAACGGTGCCGAGTCGCTTTGTAGCGGTGTTCCAGAAAATATATCCCAGCGCGGAGCAGACAAAACTCAGGAACAAAAGGCAAAAGATATATTCTCCGTTCATCATGGGTGCGAGGGAAAAGCTGTGATCCTCAAAAAGCGCGATGGGTAGACCGCTTATGAATCCCCAGAGCATGAGGCGTCGGGTAAGCAGAAGATTATCGTAATTGTCCACGATTTTCTTCAGCAATATGGAGTAAATCGCCCAGCATACGGCGGCACCGAAGCTCAGAAGGTCGCCGGTGGGGGAGAGCTTGAGAATAACGGTGCCGTTAAAGACAACAAGCGCAACACCTATGATGGCCACGGCAAAGCCGGCGAAGGAGGCTCCGGTGAGCTTTTCGTCGGATGTGAAAAGGTGGGCGGCGATCGCGGTAAGGATAGGTGCGGCGGCGACAATGATGCTGACATTGGACGCATAGGTGTAGGTCAGTGCGGAATTCTCGCAGAGAAAATACAGGCTGCAGCCGCTGACGGCGAGGGCTATGAATTTAAGCTCCTCACGGAAGGGGAGTTTCAGCGCTTTGGGGCGGCATAGCCAGAGGGCAAGGTAGGCCAGCGCGAAGCGCATGAGCATAAGCTGTGTCGGGCTATAGCTCTCCAACAGTATTTTGCTGGCGATAAATGAGCTGCCCCAGGCCATGGCCGGGAACAGGGCAAGAAAGTGCGATACAATAAGGGAGCGGGACTTGGTCATGATGTGTATTCCTTTGCTTAATGTCAAAATTTCTGCCCCCTTGGCTTAAGGGGGCAGAAGTTATTATGTATCGTGCCTGGGGGGATCAGAAGATATCTTCTTCGACCTTCTCGGGAGGAAGCTCCAGAGCGGCGGGGTTTTTCATATAATACTTGAGGAACTTGAAGGCGGTTGCATAATAGAAACCGTCAACTATGCGCTCGTCGGTGACCACCTTGTAGTCGATGTACTTTTTCTCGACGGGTTTGCCTTCCTTGTCCAGCTCCACGACGCGGCGCTTTGCGCCAAATGCGAGGAAGACGGGCAGTGTGCCGAAGTTGTATATATGGTGGTAAATGGGGGGGATGCCGAGAGAACCGAGGTCGGTGAGTATCATACTGCCGTGGAAGGGACTGACTTCAAGCAGGGAGAGGGGAAGCCATCCCATGTAGTCGCCGCAGCGCAGCAGCCAGAGCGCGAAGCGGAAGATAAAGCCGGGCAGCTTGCCGAAAGCTGCCGCAACGGCCTCAGTACCGCTGTCGCCGGTGTTGGATTTGATCTCGTCAACCTTTTCGTTGACCATTCGGTAGATGTCGAAAACAGTGTCGGTAGGCTGGCAATGGATCTTGACCAGAGTTTCGCCGGCTTCGAGGGTCATTGCGCGCTTGACCATGAAGCAAAGCTCGATATCGTTGCGGGCATATATCTTCTGGCCTGCGACAAAGCGGTTGATTCCGGGGCAGTGACATATAGTGCGGACGTAAGCGGCCATGAACAGATGCAGCATGCCGATGCCCTTCCAGCCTTCGCTGCGCTTTTCGCGTATCCATTTTTCTGCTGCGGATATATCTATGGAGTCTTCAAACTGGTTGCAGGAGTCGCTGCGTTCACGCATAACGTAGGGCATAAACTTGGTGATGGGGTCAACAGAGCGCACAAGGCGACCTTCTTTGCGGTCACCGAAACGGCGCTTATAGATTACTTCCTGTGCCATAAAAATGGCTCCTTTCTTTTCCTGTGTGCCGCCGTTAGACGGGGCAGAGGGGGTATCTTCCATCTCTCTTCAATTTGTTCTCGTTTCCCAATAACGAAGTTATTATACATAAAAAAGGTGCAAATGGCAAGCCATTTGCACCTTTTGTCTTATTGAGAAATTCTTAATTTCTTTTGGATTACAGGACTTTGCTCAAAAATTCCTGAGTTCTGGGATTCTGAGGATTGGAGAATATCACTTCGGGGATACCTTCCTCGACGAGCTTGCCGTCTGCCATGAAGAGGACGCGGTGGCCGACTTCGCGGGCAAATCCCATCTCGTGGGTGACAACGACCATTGTCATTCCCTCTTTTGCCAGTTCCTTCATAACGTCCAGAACTTCGCCGACCATCTCGGGGTCGAGAGCGGAGGTAGGCTCGTCAAAGAGCATCACTTCGGGCTCCATCATAAGCGCGCGGACTATGGCGACACGCTGCTTCTGACCGCCGGAAAGCTGGATGGGGTAGGCGTTGGCGCGGTCGGCGAGGCCGACGCGCTCGAGCAAAGCCATGGCCTTGCGCTCGGCTTCCGCTTTGGGCATTTTCTTGACCTTGATGGGGGCGAGCGTCATATTCTCGATAATGGTTTTATGGGGGAAAAGGTTGAAGTGCTGGAACACCATACCCATTTTCTGGCGGTGGAGGTCCAGATTCAGCTTGACCATTTTGCCCTTTTCGTTGGGGACTTTCTTGGCGGTGATGTCAACGCCGTTGAAGAAAATGTGTCCGTCGGTGGGGACTTCGGTGAGGTTCAGAGAGCGCAGGAAGGTACTCTTTCCGGAGCCGCTCGGACCGATGACCACGAGAACTTCGCCGCGGTTGATGTCAACGCTGACATCGTCAAGAGCCTTGATGACGCCCTTGTTGTAGTATTTTTTGAGATTTTTGACTCTGATGATCTTGTTATCTCTTGTTTCCACGGCTCATCCTCCTTTCGAAATAGGCAATGATCTTGCTGGTGGGGAAGCAGAGGCAGAAGTAGAGTGCCGTTGCAACAAGCAGAGGCTCCATTACGATGAACAGCGCGCCCTTCGCGGCATTGACGGCGGACATGATGTCCTGAACGCCGATGGTGTAGGTGATGGCGGACTCTTTTATGATGACAACGAATTCGTTGGCGATTGCGGGGAGAATGTTGCGGATCGCCTGAGGCAGGACTATGTAGCGCAGGGTCTTGCCGCTGCTTAGACCGAGAGAACGGGCAGCTTCGGTTTGGCCGCCGTCGATGCTCTGGATACCGGAGCGGATGATCTCGCACAGATATGCGCCGGAGTTCATACCGAGGGCGATGACGCCGGGGAAGAAACGGTCAAAGCGGATGAAGCCGAAAAGCTTGAATCCGGGCAGGTCGAAAAGCAGGCCGAAAACGCCCTGATAGATAATGAAGATCTGAACGAGCACGGGGGTGGAGCGAATGACCTCCACATAAACGGTCGCAATGAGGGAAAGGGGATTGAACTTGCTGATAGCCAACAGCACACCGCGGTCGCGGAGTCTGCCCTGCTTATTGACCGCGAGGAAGCGGAAGGGGCAGAAATTGCTCAGGCGCATCATGGCGAGGATTATGCCGAGGATAAAGCCGATGACAACGGTGAGAAAGCTCAGCAAAACGGTGACGAGCAGGCCCTGTTTGAACAGCTCGGCATAGGGAACTATGCGCGCAAAGTTTTTAAGCTGAATAAAACTTCCCATTTGGGGGAGCTCCTTTCAAGGAAGAATAGGGTGTTGACAACGCAGGAATTCCTCCCCGCGGGGATATGTGGGGAGGAATCGGTAATAAAGCGATTTATAGGCTGAGCTTAGTCGAGCAGACCCTCGTGGATGTTGCCCTCGGCGAGCTCGTTGGCCTGAGCGACGAAATCGTCGAATGCGCCGGACTCAACACACTTGTTCAGAGCGGCATTGACAGCGGCGAGGAGAGCCTCGTTGCCCTTGGGGATGCCGATGACGTTGCCCTCTGCGTCGTAGGGAACTTCGCAGACCATGACGAGCTCGGGATAGTTCTTCTGGTAGCTCTCCGCAACAGCGGTCTCAACGTAAGCGCCGTCGAGCTTGCCGCCGATGAGCTCGGCAATGATGTCGGTGACCTTGGGGAGGCTTACGAGGTCGGCGTCAGCGGAGAATTCCTGAGCAAGGCCTTCCTGAATGGAGGCGACCTGTGCGCCGATCTGATAGCCGGCCTGGTTGAGGGACTCGAGGTCGGTGAATACGCCGACATTGTCCTTGTGGGTGATGAAGGCCTGACCGCCGTCATAGTAGGAATCGGAGAAGAGCATGCTCTCTGCGCGCTCGGGGTCGGGAGAGAGACCGGCAACGCCCATATCAACGGTGCCGAGACCGACTTCCATCAGAACGCCGTCAAAGTCCATGGGAATGAACTCGATCTCGAGACCGAGCTCAGCAGCGATGTACTTTGCAAGCTCGATGTCGAAGCCGGCGAGAGAAGCGGTGCCGTCCTCGCCGATGGCATAGAACTCATAGGGAGCGTAGTCGGGAGAGGTTGCAACGGTGAGAACGCCTTCGGAGACGGTCTCAAACTCGGGTGCTACAGGCTCGCCTTCTGCAACGCCGTCGCCGGCGGGCTCTTCGGGCATGTCAGCGGGAGCAGTGGGAGCGGGATCAGCGGGGACATTGGTATTGGAAGCTGCGGGAGAAGCGGGAGCGTCGTTGCCGCAGGCGCAAAGTGCAAATACCATGATCAGTGCAAGTGCAAGTGCGATAATCTTTTTCATTTTGTGTTACTCCTTTTGGTTAATTAAAGCATGGGACTATTATACAGACATAAAGTGAATAATCAATAGCAATATTCATTAAATAGTGAATATTTTGGAAAAAATTTAGTCAATTAACGTGAAAAACAGATGTTTTTTCCGCGCGAACGGCTCTCGCAGGCGAAAATGCGGTTTGGACCGACGGCGGGAGGGGAAAATCCCAATGAAAAGCGATGGAGGCTTATCCGTATTCTTTATTTAATTTTAGTTTAACTTTACTTATTTGTAAACTTATGCTACAATACCTTATTATTGTATAATGCTCCCATTATATTTTGCCGGCGGTGAGGAAATGAACAACAGATTTCAAAAACTGGTAGCTCCCGGAATGAGGCTCTACCTGCTCATAATGATAGTTTTCGCGGCTATCACATTCTTTATCGACGAACGTCTTGCGCTTGTCGAGGCCGCTGTGATACTTATCCTCATTATCTATTCCCTGCTTGACGCGCGCCGCCGCCGCAGGCAGCTGCTCGACTATATCGAGGACGTTACCTATAACGCCGAGTCGGCCAAAAACAATACTCTTATGAATTTCC
Organism: Oscillospiraceae bacterium; assembly: GCA_045596005.1. Lineage (GTDB taxonomy): Bacteria > Bacillota > Clostridia > Oscillospirales > Oscillospiraceae > SIG459. The sequence continues at coordinate 615 of JAZOBQ010000063.1, read as the reverse complement.
CCCTGCCCATAGTGGTCTTCAAAATGGACGACCATCAGATCATCTGGGGCAATCAGATATTCTTCAACCTTTTCGGTAAGCAGAAACCCAGCTTTGAGGCCAGCCTTATTGATCTGGTACCCGGATTCAACTGCAAGTGGCTGCTCGAAGGCAAAAGCCAGTATCCCGGACTTGTTCAGGTGGACGGACGCAAGTATCAGCTCCACGGAAACATTATCCGCGGCAAGAGCGAGAGCAGCGAGAGCGGATTTATGGGAATCACCTATTGGGTCGACGTTACCGAATTTGACGACATCAAGCTCGAGTATGAGGCATCGCGCCCGGCGACCATGATATTCGTCGTGGATAACTACGACGAGCTTATCAAGGGCGTTACCGACCGCAAGCGCATGGAACTGCGCGGCATCATTGACGAAGAGATCAGTAAATGGTGCGAGGGAAAAGGCGGCCTTCTCCGCCGCTATGATACCGACCGATATATGTTCATATTCGAGTCGCGCTATCTCAAGGACTTCACCGGCAGCAAGTTCGGCATCCTCGAGGAGATACATTCCGCCATCAGCTCCACCGGCATACACGCCCCGCTCAGCATAGGCGTCGGCTGCGACGGCGCAG
>JAZOBQ010000062.1:0-18591 GCA_045596005.1 Oscillospiraceae bacterium | reverse complement strand
GCCCTCGCTGTCGGTGACCTCCACGCGAACGGTGTAGCGGCTGCGGGGGAGCGGCTCGAAGCGCAGAGGCGTACCTTCCCAGGCGAGATCGCCTTCGCAGTCCCAGACAATGGCACCGCAGCGGTCGAGAACTTCTACGCGGGCCTTAGCCTGAGCGGCGCAGGAACCCAGTACCTGCCATGAGAGCAGCAGCTCGCCGCAGTCATAGCCGATGGGGCGCTCAAGGCCGTTGATTTTCAGGTTTGCAACAGACATATCAGATGACCTCCAGAAGCTCGGCGAAGGACGCCATGTTGAAGTCGCCTGCGCCTACCTCGGCCGCGTCGCCTACGCAGGCTACTGTGAAGCCGCCTGCGTGACCTGCTTCGGCGCCGGCTACGGCGTCTTCAACGACGAGGCAGACAGAAGACTCGAGGCCGAGGAACTCCGCGGCCTTGAGGAAAACTTCGGGATCGGGTTTGGAGCGGCTAATATTGTTGCCGTCGCTTATCGCGTCGAAATAATCGCCGAGGCCGATGCGCTCGAGTATGAAAGGAGCATTTTTGCTGGAAGAACCGATGGCCAGCTTGAGACCGCGGCCACGCAGAGCGTCGAGGGTGTTTTTGACCTCGTCGGAGAGATCGGCAGGGCTCATGCGTCCGAGAAGCTCGCGGTATATACCGTTTTTCTTGGTGGCGAGAGCTTCCTTTTCCTCTGCTGAAAGCTCGGGTCCGGAGTAACGCTCGAGGATTATGTCGAGACTGGCCATGCGGGAGACACCGCGCAGGCGGTTGTTGATCTCGCGGTCAAAATAAACGCCCATGCCGTCGGCCATTTCTTTCCATGCGAGGTAGTGATACTCGTCGGTGAAGCAGATGACGCCGTCCAGATCGAAAATTACAGCCTTGATGTCCATGTTTCTATTCTCCTTCGATTTATCGTGAACTACCCGTGACTGAAGTCGCGGGCTTCAGTACTCAAACAGAGTACTTCTCTTTTCCCACTTAACCAGACTTGTCCGACGACTGCATCCGTCAGTGCTGTAGCTCAATGGGCTACCCCTGGTGTTCCTACCAGTTCTTGCTGTGTTATGAAAAAAGCACCTTCCTTAAGCTGCTATTTTCTCTTTTTCTGTGAGAGTTCTAAATCCCTCATCACGGATATTAAGTGCTGCGTTATAGTCCCTGGTGATGGTTTTTCCACAGCCGGGGCATACCCATTCGTTTTGGCCCAAATGTATGTCTGGGTTGTGAGTTCCGCAGTGGTGGCAGGTTTTTGTGGAAGGATACCATTTGTCAACAACGACAAAATGCTTTCCTTCCTGTTCAAGCTTATACTGGAGAAATGTCCGGAACATCCCAAAGCCGTTATCCAAGGTCGCTTTCCCAAAGCTAAGACTTCTTGACAAAGCCCGAAGGTCCATATCTTCTACACATACCACATCATAGGAATTGGTTATCTTCCTACTCAGTTTATGGCAAAAGTCTTTCCTTTGGTTTGCTACGTGCTCTTGGAGCTTTGCTACTAGGATACGCTGTGCTTCGTAGTTCTTGGATCCATGCACCATCCTTGAAAGACGACGTTGTTCTCTTGCAAGTTTCTTCTCTGCTTTCCTGTAAGCGTGAGGTACCTGAGGCGACCTTCCTTCGGAGTCCACATAGAAGTGTGGGCTGCTGTAGTCGAGGCCTATAGTTCTTTCTGCTGTAGGCGTAACTTTCTTTACTTCCACAGAAAACTCGAAGAGAATGGAAACAAAGTATTTACCTGCGGCATTCTGAGACACTGTTGCGTTCTTTAGAGTCCAATCTTCCTCAAGGGGGCGATGTATATTAGCCTCAATCCAGCCGAGCTTAGGAAGCTTAATTCGGCCCTTATTACGTGAAACAGTCTCTACAGCAATATTACCATTGGTGTAGTTAGTCGTATAAGACTTCTTATTGTGTTTTTCGGACTTGAACTTGGGGTATCCGCGGTGTTTCTCAAAGAAGCTCTTATATGCTTTTCCGAGGTCCAGAATACTGTTAGTTAGTGCGAATTTATCTACATCACGGAGGTACGGCATTTCCGTCTTCCAGACGTGATTACAGTAAGCATTAAGCTCAAAATTCGACATAGGATTCATGCCCGAGGCATACAGTCCCTTTTGCAGCTCCAGCCCCATGTTGTACACCTTGCGTACACAACCGAAGGTTTGAGAAAGCAGACTCCTCTGGCAGTCATCTGGGTAAATGCGGTATTTAATTGCTCGATAGATATTCATTGGCGCCAGAAACCCACACTCCCTTCGTTTGTGATTTACATCTACATTTTATCACGAGGGAGAATGGCCTTGCAAGGCCGATAACGCGTTAGACAACTTGTCCACGACTAAAGTCACGGAAGTGCGGCGGTTGTTCTTCAGTTTTAATATGCGTTCCGTTTGCGGCGGTGTATGTGGGCGGGAAGAGCCCATAAAACACCACATTAACTAATTGACTATGTAAATTATAATATAGTACTTTGCGGAAAGGAAGTGCAAAAATTTAATATCCGAAGCCGCGTTTTGGTTTTTGTATGTGCAGAAAAACCATTTTTGCAATGAGCGAGCGTAAAAAATGGTGAGAAATACAATAATTTATGGCGTTCAAAATATTTGCGCGCCTTGCTATAATAGGGAACAGTAATGGCTCAATCAAATTACATTACATAATTTATGGAGGTATTATAATGAAAAAGATTCTCGCTATGCTACTGGCTCTGATCATGGTTTTCACTCTGGTCGCCTGCGGCAACCAGCCCGCTGCCCCTGCTGAGCCCGCTGCTCCCGCCGAGCCCGCCGCTCCCGCCGAGCCCGCCGCCCCCGCTGATCCTGCTGCTCCTGCCGAGCCCGCTGCTCCCACCTACGAAGACATGGGCACCATCCTGTGGCTGAGTAACCTCTCCGGCGGCGCACAGTACGACGCCACCGTCGCTTACATGGAAGCTATCTGCAACGCTCTCGGTTATGAGTTCCAGGTCGCTTTCGGCGATCCCTTCAACGATGCTGCCAACAACCTCCTCGCTGTTCAGAACGCTATGACCGACGACGTCGTCGGCATGGTCACCAGCCAGGACGGCGGTCTGAAGGACATCATGGAAGCCTATCCCGAGCTCTGGGTCGCCGGCTACAACTGCGACATGCGCTCTGTCTATGATCCTGCCGGTGCAAACGCTGCCTGCGCTACCAACGACCACTACCTCGGCACCATCGCTGACGGTTATGGCGACGGTTTCTTCCTCGGCAACCAGATGGCAAGACTCGTCATCGAAGCCGGTTATGAGAAGGTCGCTGTCATCAACTTCCCCGTTTTCGCATATCCCAACCTCACCGAGGCTGACGCAGGTCTCCGCGCCGCCATCGAAGAGTACAATGCCACCGCTGAGAAGCCCATCGAGATCGTCGGCGAGACCACCACTCTGATGTTCGAGCCTCTGGCTGACTCCTGGTTCCTCGAGGCAGGCCGCAATGACCTCGACGCTATCATCGGTCTGTGCGCCGGTGTTCAGTTCGTATATCCCACCATGGTCGGCGCTATGGCCAACGGCACCTGCGCTGCTGATACCAAGCTCATCACCTCCGGTTTCGAGACCGATCCCGACATCATCGCTGACATCGGCGGCGAGGGCACCATCGCTGCTCTGACCGTTTCCGCAGCTGAGAACCCCGCATACGGCCTCATCCTCATCGACAACGCCATCACCGGCAACGTCGCCGAGGGCACCAACAATGCCTGCGTTGACTCCGCTGAGTACGTCATCGACAGCGTTGAGGACATCAACAACGTTATGACCAAGACCCTCATGGGTACCGGCAATGCTGCCGACGCTCACCTGACCGTCGACGAGATCCTCGCTCTGTGCGGCCGCAACGATGCCTCCGTCACCTGGCAGCAGATCGTTGATACCTTCCAGGCTATCAGCGTTGACGAGCTCAAGTAATTTTTGACAAAAAACTTACTGCATAATTATAATGGGGAAAGGTTCGCTTTGCGGGCCTTTCCCCCGTTTAGCACTTAGTTTGGGCGGCTGCAGCAGGCAGCCACAGAAAGGAGAGGCGTGCACATGGATCAGAACGTTGTGTTCCAGGCCAAGGCACTGCGCAAGGAATTCGGCCCCACCGTTGCTCTCAAAGGGGTGGATATCCAGCTGAAAACAGGTGAGATCCGCGGTCTTGTCGGCGAAAACGGTTCCGGCAAGTCCACCATAATGTCCATAGCCGCCGGCATGCAGGGTGCTACCGCCGGTGAGATGGAGTATCTCGGCAAACCCTGGCATCCCCATACCATGGTGGAGGCTCAGAAAGCCGGCATCTCCATGATACTTCAGGAGGCCAACACCATACCCGGAGTAAGCGTGGCCCAGAATATTTTCTCCGGCCGCGAGAACGAATTTTCCAAAATGGGCCTTATCAATATGCCAAAAATGTACCGCGCCGCCGATGAGCTGCTCGAATCTTTCGGCATCAGCCATATCCGCGGCCGCGACCCTATTGACATCCATACCTTCGAAGACCGCAAGCTCGTGGAGCTGGTGCGCTGCGTCAATGAGGATACCCGTATCCTTGTCGTGGACGAGACCACCACGGCTCTGTCCCATACCGGACGCGAGATCCTCTACAAGCTCATACATAAAATGGCCGACGAGGGCAAGAGCGTCGTCTTCGTGTCCCACGACATGGACGAGATATTGGAGCAGTGTTCCTGCCTCACCGTCCTGCGCGATGGCGAGATAATCGGAACTCTGAGCCGCGAGGAGATGGATGCTCCCGGCGCCGTTCAGCGCATTCGCTACATGATGGTCGGACGCGAGATCGGCGAGAAGTATTACCGTGAAGACTATGATTCCGGCTGCGCGGACACCGTGGCGCTGGAACTGAAGAATATTTCCTTTGGCCCCATCCGTGACTTCTCTCTGGAGCTTCACGAGGGCGAGATAGTCGGCATCGGCGGCCTCTCCGGCTGCGGCATGCACGAGATAGGCCGCGCGGCCTACGGTCTTGAGAAGCTCAGCAGCGGCGAAGTCCTCCGCGAGGGCAAGCCCGTCACCAGCTGCCTGAAGGCCATCGACATGGAGATCGGTTACATCTCCAAAAACCGCGACAGCGAGGCGCTCATACTTGAAGCGCCAATTCAGAACAACATCGTTCTCCCCTCTCTGCGAAGCCTCGTCAAGGGCACATTCATCAGCCCGCGCTCCGAAAAGAAGATGTCCGACAAGGAGATCGACAATTTCCGCATCAAGTGCGGCAGCGGCAGACAGTGGGTCAACACCCTCTCCGGCGGTAACAAACAGAAGGTCTCCTTCGGCAAATGGACCGCCCGCGACTCCAAGGTCATCATCATGGACTGCCCCACCCGCGGCGTCGACATCGGCGTAAAGCAGGCCATGTACTCCATGATCGAGGACATGAAGCGCCAGGGCAAGGCCATACTCATGATTTCCGAAGAACTCAGCGAGCTCATCGGTATGGCAGACCGCCTGCTCATCATGAAGGACTTTGAAGTGAAGAAAGAATTCAAGCGGTCTCCCGAGCTCAAGCAGACCGACATAATCGAGTACATGATTTAAGGAGGGGATGACAAATGACAGAAAAGAAAGCTAATCCCGTCCTTGCATGGATGAAGCTGCACAAGAGCGAGTTCGGCGCCTACTGCGGACTGCTCTTCTGCATCGTTTTGTTCAGCGTGGTGCCCCCTCTCAGAGGCCAGAGCATCTGGGCGGCGGACAAGCTGTCCACGCTCATGAGCAATGTCATCGTCCGCGCACTGCTGAGTGTCGGCGCCGTGTTCGTCTACTCCATGGGCAACATGGACGTCAGTATCGGTAAGCAGGTCGGACTTTATGCCACGCTCATCGTCGTCCTCGGCAACTCCACCGGCAGCCTCCTGCCCGGCATACTGCTCTCCATCGTCATCGCCATAATCATCGGCTCCCTGAACGGCGCCATCGGCGAGCTGCTGCATATCCACCCCGTCGTTTCTTCCGTCGCTTTTATGATGGCTCTCGGCGGTGTCAGTACCGTTACCTACAACTCCCTCGGCTCCAGAAACGTCGGCCTTACCACGATCGACTACCATATCTTCAAGTCCCCCTGGCTCATGCTCATCGTTCTGGTGGCTGAGATAATCATCATCACCTATCTCTTCAACTACACCAAATACGGCAAGTATGCCAAGAGCATAGGCGCAAATCCCGTCGCCGCCGAGCAGAGCGGCATCAGCCTCGTGAAGTACAAGATCATCTCCTATGTGATCATGGGCTTCTGCGTGGTGCTGGCATCTCTGTTCCAGATGGGCTTTACCGGCTCTGCCTCCGACTCCACCGGTACCGGCATGGAGATGGACGTCATGGTTGCCCTCATTCTCGGCGGTATGCCCCTCAACGGCGGTATGCGCTCGAGAGTTTCCTGCGCCGTGGTTGGCTCGTTCACACTCGGACTTCTGGCAATCGGTCTGCCCCTCATCGGCGTGAAGCCCAGCCAGGTCTTCATCATCAAGGCCGTGATCTTCCTCATTGTTGTTCTCATAACCTGCCGCAAAAAAAGCGGCACACTGCCCAGATAAAGGAGGGAAACAGGAATGAAACGTAAAAGCGCTGTAAGCCGCGTTATCGGCACCCTGGCTCTCCCCGTCGCTATGTATCTCATCATGATGGTCTTGTGTTACTCCCACGGCAAGATGTATTTCGGCACATGGAACATGTGGCGCACCCTCATCGTGGACATAGCCCTGTCCATCACCTGCGCCATGGGCATAGGCCTCCAGTTCAAGTGCGGTCGCTTCGACTTCTCCGGCGGCGCGATAATGCTGCTGACGAGTATAGTCGCGGGCAACGTCGCCCTCGAGATGGATAACTCCATCGCCGCCATGGTGATATTGTGCATCGCCGGCTGCGTGATTCTCTCTGTGTTCGTCGCCATTTTCTACGTCTACGGACGCGTCCCCATCGTCATCACCACCATCGGCTTTGCCATGCTCTATGAATCCGTCACCTGCCTTATCTACGGCAGCCGCGGTATCAACATAGTCTCCAACATGACCCTCCGCCTTTTCTCCACTTATCCCTACGCACTGATACCTCTGGCTCTGGCAATTGCCGTCTACGCCTTCTACAGCTACTGCACCGTCAGCGGCAAGCAGGCAAGACTCCTCGCCAACAACCAGCAGGCAGCGGTGAACATCGGCATCAAGGAGAAGAAAAACGTCATCGTCAGCTATGTTTACAGCGGTCTGATCTTCGGCTTTGCCACCCTCATCTACATGGCCAACGGCATGCACCGTGCCGCCACCACCTCCATGGCAACTGTGGGCGAGCTCTTCAGCAATATTCTGCCCGTGTTCATCGGCCTCATCGTCGGCGTGTTCTGCGGCGACACTATCGGTACCATTGTGGGCTCTCTGAGCCTTTGCCTCATGAGCTACGGCCTCAAGGCTGTGTTCAGCGACGAGCTTGGCGCCGCCATCTCCACCATCTGCATGGGCGTGTTTATCCTCGTCATCAACGTCATCGGCTCTCAGGGCGGCAAGCTTGCGGGACTATTCCGCCGCAAGGGTAAGGAGGAACAGACAGCATGATAGACCTCAGCAAAAAACCTTTTGAACTTTCTCCCGAGAAAATCGCATGGGTGGAAAATACCATTGCTTCCATGAGCACCGATGAAAAGATCGAGCAGCTTTTCTGCCCTCTGCTCTACAGCAATGACCCCGGCTATCTGTGCCACGAGATAAGCACGCACCATTGGGGCGGCATCATGTTCCGTTCCAATCCCGCTGCGGAGGTGCAGACCGCGATCAATACCCTTCAGGCCAATTCTCCCGTTCCCCTCATCATCTCCGCAAACCTCGAGGACGGCGGCATCGGCATCGCCAACGAGGGAACCTATATGGGTCGCCAGATGCTTATGGCTGCCGCGGGAGAGGCTGAGCAGGCCCGCCGCCTCGGCGAGATCTGCGGCAAAGAGGGCGCTGCCCTCGGCGTGAATGTGACCTATTCCCCCATCGTGGACATTGACATGAACTTCATGAACCCCATCACCAATGTCCGCACCTACGGCTCCGACGCCGGAAAGGTGCTCGAGATGGGCAGAGCCTATATCGATGGCCTCGCCGGAAGCGGCGTCGCCCCCACGATAAAGCACTTCCCCGGCGACGGTGTGGACTCCCGCGACCAGCACCTGCTCACCAGTGTCAACAGCCTCTCCATTGAATCTTGGGAGGCAAGCTACGGCAAGATCTACCGCGGCCTCATCGCCGACGGCGCCCCCATCGCCATGGTTGGACATTTCGCCATGCCCGCCATGGAGGAATTCTATGACGGCAAGCCCTGTGAAAAGGTCATTCCCTCCACCATTTCCGCCAATGTCCTGCGCTATCTCCGCGAGGAGCTGGGCTTCAACGGCCTCATCTCCACCGACGCAAGCCCCATGGTCGGCATGATGGCTGTCAGCAATCGCTGCGAGGCCGTCCCCGCCGCCATCGAAAATGGCTGCGATATGTTCCTGTTCACCAAGGACCTCGAGGAAGACCTCCGCTTCATGAAGGAGGGCTATGAAAAGGGTCTGCTCAGCGACAATCGTCTCCACGAGGCTCTGACGCGCATACTCGCGCTGAAGGCCATGCTCGGCCTGCCCGAGAAAAAGGCCGCCGGAACTCTGCTGCGCGAGGAAGCCGAGCTCAAGATACTCAGCGCCCCCGAGCATCTGGCATGGGCTGCCGAGTGCGCCGACAAGGGCGTGACCCTCGTCAAGGACGTGCGTGGCATCCTCCCCATCTCTCCCGAGAAGCACAAGAGAGTCCTGCTCGAGATACTCGGCGACTTCCCCTCCAACGACAGAGTCTATGCTCACTTTGAGCGCCGCCTCACTGAGGCGGGCTTCGAGGTGACGAAGTATATCCCCGAGACCTTCGAGACCATCTTCCTCGACGGTGCCGTGGAGCAGTTCAAGGCCAAGTATGACCTCGTGCTCTATATCGGAAACATCGAGAATGCTTCCAACAAGACCACCGCGCGCATCAACTGGCATACCCTCTTCGGCGCGGGCAATAATCTGCCCTGGTTTGCCAAGGAAGTGCCCACCGTGTTCGCCAGCGTCGGCAATCCCTACCACCTCTACGACGCACCCATGGTGCCTGCCTATGTGAACGGCTACTGCCATGCTCCCGCGGTTATCGACGCCGTTGTGGATAAGCTCATGGGCCTCAGCCCCTTCAAGGGCGTCAGCCCCATCGATCCCTTCTGCGGCTGCTGGGACACAAGACTTTAAAACTATCAACGGCACCCGTGCATCGGGTGCCGTTGGCATAAGGAGAGAAATTCATGTTTTATCAGACCGAAAAACTGAGTCCTCGAATCACCCGAATCTGGGACGTCAGCCGCACCGCAATGTATCTGGTCGAGGGCAGCGAAAGTGCCCTTCTCGTCGATACCGGCGTTGGCGTAGGCAGCCTGAAAGAGCAGGTGGATAAGCTTACGAATAAGCCTGTCACCGTCGTTCTCACCCACGGTCATGTCGACCACGCCATGGGCGCTTCGGACTTCGATAAGGTATATTTGAGCCATGCGGATATGCCCGTCTATGCCATTCACAGTCTCATGGACGTTCGCCGCGGCTATGTCGCAGGAGCGGTCACCACCGGCGCCGACCCCGGACTTATTTCGCGCGTGCAGGAGAGTGATTTTCTGCCTCCTAAGGTCGCCGAGAGCTTTCTGCCGCTAAGCGGCGGTATGAGATTTGACCTCGGCGATATCTCTGCGGAGATTTTTGACGCAGCCGGTCATACTCCCGGCAGTGTCGCGGTGCTCATTCCCGAGGAGGAGATGCTTATCCTCGGCGACAGCTGCAACGCTTTCACCTTCCTCTTCGACGATTTTTGCCCGAGTGTGGCGGAATACAGAGAAAATCTCCTGCGTCTGCGCGCTCAGACTGAGGGCAGATACAGCCGCTGTCTGTTCTCGCATGGCCTCGGCGACGGCTGCGCGGAGATGATAGACAATGTCATCGCGGTCTGCGACGATATTCTCGCGGGTGAGGTTGACAATATGCCCTTCCGCGGCTTCAACGGCGAGCCGGCTTTTATTGCAAAAGCCATGGACTTCAGCCGCTTCTGCCGCGCCGACGGCGGCGAGGGTAATGTGGTGTATAAGCCGGAGAAGATACGCTGAAATAGTAAACACGTTATTGAAAGCAAAAACAAGGGGCTGCCCATTTGGGCCGCCCCTTGTTTTTGCTTATTTTGGATTTAGTGCAGCAGACCCTGCTGTGCAAGTGCGTCAAGTGCGCGGACCTCGCCGGGCTCGTCGACGCGGAAGAAGACCTTAAGACTGTTGTAGAGGTCGAGCTTCCACCACACGAAGTCGTGGATACCTTCGAGGTAGTCGACCCAGCAGCAGTTCACGCCCTCGGTGAAGACGTCGGGGCAGGCTTTGAGCATGTAGGGGTAGGTGGCAAGGTGAGGATCATGAGCCATATCCTTAACGCCGTTGCCGTTGAACCAGTAGTAGATCTCGTTGCCGGAGGCGTTGAGGTTTTCTGCAATACCCTTGGCGGCTTCGAGAGCCATTGCGGTGTCGGCCTCGGGGCCTGCGGAGTAGCTGCCCACATAGCCGAAGTAATCGGTGCAGTAGTTGAGGATGGAGTGGAAGGAGGTCATGGAGCCCATGCTGAGGCCGGCGTATGCGCGATGAGCGCGGGTGGCCTTGAGGTTTTCGGGGCTCACGTCGCCCTGAGCATAGCTGGCGTACTTGGCCTCGATTGCAGGAATGAGATCGTTCATCATCTCGTGGCCGAAGTTTTCGACGTACTCAGCAAAGACATCGCTGCTGTCGATGCCCTCAGCGAGAGAGTAGAAGGTGGGAGTTACAACGATCATGGGCTCGCAGTCACCGCGCTTGATCATGTTGTCGAGGATGTTAACGGTGTCGGGATTGTCGATGAACCAGGCCTCCTGAGAGCGGGTCTCGTCACCACCGCCGTGGAGCAGATAGAGGATGTCATAGCTCTGGGCAGGATCATAGCCATAGGGGAGATATACGAGGGCTTTCTTGGTGATCTCAATGTTTTCACCCTTGCCGGCTGCCTCGAGTGCGTAGGAGCGGGTCTCGTAGGTGAATTCTTCAACGGTACCCTTGCGGTCGCAGCCGTAGGTGTACTTCACGGGAATGGCATTCATCTCGAAGATGGTGCTTGCTCCGCAGGCGCAAGCGCCGTTTTCAAAGCTATGATAGCCGACAACGCCGCAGACGGAGCAGAGCAGGCTCTTCTCGTCGTGGCTGCCGACATGGTTGCAGACATAGGCGCAGGTGTCGCAGACGCCGGTGGTCCAGCTGTCGTGGGCGCAGGCGGTCTTGCAGACGGCGCAGCTGCCGTTGGACCATCTGTGGCTGCAGTTTGCGGGATCAACGGGGGCACCGGCGCTGAGGCCGTAATCGGCAATCATCTTCTGGATTGCGGGAACGGCAACGGCTTCAATGGGAGCGAAATCGAGGAAACCGCCGAGGCCGCCGTCGTTGGTCAGACCCATGGAGCCGTCAGCGGTCAGATACCAGCCGCCGAGAGTGTAGGGGCCAAAGGGAGTCTCGTAGTAGAGCTCCCATTCCTCGCTTGCGGTTTTAAGGGTGAGGGTGCCGGTGACTTCGCCGACAACGGGATCAGCCCAGCTTATCTCGGCGGAGCACTCTGCGGGTGCGGCGCCAGTGCCGGCGCCTGCGAGAGAGGCGATAGCAGGAGAGGCAACGGCCTGAATGGGGGCGAAATCGAGGAAACCGCCAAGGCCGCCGTCATTGGTCAGCTCCATGGTGCCGTCGGGCAGATACCAACCGCCGAGGGTGTAGGGGCCGAAGGGAGTTTCATAGTAGAGTTCCCATTCCTCTGTCTCGGGTTTGAGAGTGAGGGTGCCGGTGACTTCGCCGACAACAGGATCGGCCCAGGTGATCTCTGCGGTGTTGCCGCCTGCGGGTGCGGCAGCTCCGCCGACGAGAGAAACGATGGCAGGAGAAGCGACAGCCTGAATGGGGGCAAAATCGAGGAAGCCGCCAAGGCCGCCGTCATTGGTCAGCTCCATGGTGCCGTCGGGGAGATACCAGCCGCCCAGGGTGTAGGGGCCGAAGGGAGGTTCATAGTAGAGTTCCCATTCCTCGGTCTCGGTCTTGAGGGTGAGGGTGCCGGTGACCTCGCCGACAACGGGGTCGGCCCAGGTGATCTCGGCAGTATTGCCGCCTGCAGGCTCGGCAGGCTCGGCGGGTTCAGCGGGCTCGACGGGCTCAGCGGGTTCTGCAGGCTCAGCGGGCTCGACAGGTTCAGCGGGTTCAGCAGGTGCAGCGGGCTCGGCGGGCGCAACAGGCTCGGCAGGTGCACCGCAGGCAACAAGACTGAAAATCATGATAAGTGCAAGTGCAAATGCAAGAATCTTTTTCATTCTTCTACCTCCGTATATTATTTTGGTGGATAGCTTATTTTACAGCTTTTCCGGCACTGAAAAAAAGGGCAAACCATATGGATTTTTTTGCTTATTTTTAATGTATTTTTCAAGGGAAAGAAAGCGTGTCGCTTTTTTGCACATATCAGGTATATTAATTATGTGCCATTGCATATTTACAATAGCCATTTATTAATGTTATACTGGGGCCAACTCAAAAGGAGGCGCTGCTATGGAAGCTCGTCACGAAATAATTCCGTTTGATACAGACAGTCCAATCCGTCTTTTTATGCATAAGTTGGGAGACGTGTCCCGCCATTGGCACGAGAGCCTTGAGCTGCTTTTCGTTCTTGCCGGTGAGGTGACGGTTTTCACCGGTGACCGCCAAACAAAGCTGCAGTCGGAGGATATGTTCCTTGTGAACAGCAATTCTGTCCACGAACTCCACTCCGAGGACTGCGTTCTCATTGCGGTGCAGATAAAGCTTTCTAAGTTCAACCTTTCTCCCGATGTGCTCCAGAGCCTTTATTTTGATTGTAATTCCAAAAATAGTGGAAACCCGGAGGCCTTTTTCGCCATAAAACAAATCATTACGGCTCTTTTGCAGGTCAGCGCGGCAGCGGGGGAGGACAAACTTTTTCGCAACCGCACTCTTGCCTACGAGCTTCTTTCGGAGCTTGTTAAGCATTTCAAGGCAGAAAAACCCGTGGTGGAAACCAATACCCAGAAGCATCTGGAACGCCTTAACCGCATACTTCGATATATAAACGAACACTACCGTGAGCAGCTGACACTGGGACAGCTTGCGGAAGTGGAGCATCTGTCTGTGCCTTATCTGTCCAGCTTTTTCGAAAAGTACATGGGCATAAACTACTCTGCTTATTACACGAATCTTCGTCTGGAGCATGCTCTGCGTGAGCTCATCTATACGGATATACCCGTTGAGCAGATCGCACTCAACAGTGGTTTTTCAGACTCGCGTACCTTTGCCAGAGCTTTCAAGAAGCGCTACAACACCATTCCCAGCGCCTACAGGAAAAATGCTTCCATACCCACGATTCTTAATGAAAAGGATTCTCTGCTGGCCATAAACTATCTGGATTTCAAGCCGGAAAACTACTTCCATATCCTTACTCAGTACCTTCCGGATATGAAAAATGCCCTGCCGGTGCCGCAGCAGCCTCAAAGCAAGAGCCTCAACATCGGAAGAGTGGATATTAAGGCCGAAAAGCGCCGACTCAGACATTCCTGGCGAAACATGGTGGGTGTTGGCAGAGCCAAGGAGCTGCTCTTCAGCGAGGTGCAGGACATGCTCCGGCAGCTTCAGCGCAATGTGGGCTTCAAGTACCTTCGCTTCCACGGCATTTTCTCCGACGATATGCTCCTGTGCCGACTCAATAAGGATGGAGCCTATCAGTTCAGCTTTTCCCATATAGACAAGGTGCTGGATTTTGTGCTTTCTGTAGGCATGAAGCCTGTTATCCAGTTCTCCTTTATGCCCTCGGCTATGGCCGAAGAACCGGGGCGCAGCATCTTCGCAAGCCCATTTACTGTATCTCCACCAAAGAAAATGGAAGATTGGAACAGACTTATCTTTCTTTTCCTTAGCCATATTCGGGAGCGCTATGGCAGCGATGAGATACGTTCCTGGCTTTATACCCCATGGAATGAGCCGGACACCTCTCCCGAGATGTTTGGTTTTGACAGCGCGGAGCAGTTTTACGCGCTCTATGAAAATACTTACGCTACAGTGAAGGCCTTTGATCCCTGCCTTACTGTGGGCACACCTTCTCTCTTCCCGCTGACTCCCGCAAGCTGTCAGTGGATGGTGGATTTTTTGCGCTTTTGCCGTGGACGTGACTGCTTGCCGGAGTGCGTTAATATCCACTACTATTCCGACAATTTCTATCAAACTCCTCCGGAGGAATCATCCTTTACCACCCCATCCGCCCCCAATGAGGATACGGGACACTTCGGTGGCTTTATCAGCAAAATAAAGAACATTTTGTCCGGAGAGGGGATGGGAGAACTTCCGCTATACATTTCTGAGTGGAACCTGACCGTTTCCCACCGCAATCTCATCAACGACACCTGCTTCAAGGCCTGCTATCTCATTAAAAACTTCCTTGAGAATTATGACAGGGTTGATGCGATAAGCTACTGGAGTCTAACGGACTTTATGGAGGAATACCAGCTCCCGGAGGAGCTCTTCCATGGCGGTATGGGACTTTTCACCGTCAACGGAATCAAAAAGCCCCCTTACTACGCCATGGAGATGCTGAGTGGTCTGGGAGATGTGCTGCTGGACTCCGGTGAGGGATATTTCATAACCCGGAAGGGGAAAAAGATCGTCTTAATCCTGTATAACTATGAGCACTATAATGCTCTTTTTGTGGAGGGGGGACTTGGACTTACAGACACGAAACGTGATGGAGCATTCATAAATCAGCGCTCTTTGGATGTGGAACTGACGCTCACCGGTTTTGAAAAAGGTCTTTGCCGAATCCGCGAAATGGTGCTGAATCCGGAGCACGGCAGCTGTTTTGACGCTTGGGTAACTATGGGAGCATCTAAGCTGGGCAAAGATGACATCGACTGGCTGAAGCAAGAATCCCATCCCCGACTGCATATAAGGGAGCAGAGAGTTTCCGCGGGAGAGCTTTGCTACAGTGCCACTCTCGCCACGCACGAAGTCCGGCTTGTAGAGATCTCTCCTGCGGAGCAGGGTTATTGCATATAAGCAAAAAACAGCTTTTCTGAACTTAAAGAGTTCAGAAAAGCTGTTTTTTACTATAGGAATCTCAAAATCAGAAGTAGCCTTCTTCGATGGGCATGAATTCCACAAGCCGGACTTCGTGCGTGGCGAGGGTTGCATTGTAGTGCAGGGAAGCCTCGGGAGCATCGGCTCTGGAAAGCCTGAGCTCGGGGACACAGCTGCGGCGCAGCCACTCGGCTTCATCAGCGCCCAAGTCCTCGGCACCCATGTCCACCCATGCGTCGAAACAGCTGCCGTGGGACTGGTTGAGAATGGTCTCTCTTATCCTGTATGCCTCCGCGGGCAGCTTCTCGAGGCTAAGGGCGATGTCCAGCTTGCTGCGGTTGGGGAACACTCCGTCGCGGCTCGTAGGACTAAGGCCGAGCCCCTCGTCCACCAGCAGTGGGTTGCAGTGCTCGTAGTTATAGAGCATTGCAGCTATCCCGCCGCCGCTTTGGCGCGTGATGAAATAGCCCTCGCCGGAGCCGATGAGCTCGTCGCCGAGCTTTGCCATCATGCTCATCGCGTGATAGGAGGGCTTTTTGATGCCGCTTGCGGTGAAAAGGCCCATGCCGCCGTGGAAGAGCGTTTCACTGGGGAAGAGCTCGTCCATAAAATCCGTCAGTGCCCAGTAGCCGAATGCGCCGACGCGGTCATAGTTTTCGAGAAAGTTCTTGGCCAGATGGCAGGCCTTGAAGCAGGTGTCGTTGATGAGATTGCGGTGGGAGACCGTCAGATTCCACTCGGTGATGTAAAGCGGGACGGAGCTGAGCTTTTCCTCCGCTGTGAAGCTGAGCAGACGGTCGAGGAAATGGCTGAAGTGCTCGGGGTCGCGGTTGAATCTCGCGGGAGCGGAGAAAGTTGCGGCGTGGTGGGGCAGATTCTCGAAGTCATCGGAGTAGTAGTGCACGTCTATAAATTCCGGCTCGCAGCCCTTGCCGCGCGTGAAGCCGAAGTAGTCGCGCAGCCACTGGTAACCGTCCTCCGTGGCGGGGAAAAGCGAGGGACTTCCGAAAACGAGGCTTGCGTCAAAGTCCTTGACCGTGCGGTAGGTGTTCTCGTAGAGGGAGAAATAGTCCTCGCGTCTTGCAAAGCCGAACATTTCGCGGGAGGTGTCAGGCTCGTTCCACACGCTGTAGAGCCAGGAGCGTATCTCCCTCTGCCCGTAGCGGGCGCGGATGTGAGCGAGGAACTGCCTGACAAGATGGTTCCATTCCTCCATGTGCTTCGGCATGCTGATGACCGCCGGGTTGAGGAATACTCTGTGTTCGGGGTCTTCTGCCAGCGCGGCGGGCATAAAGGAAAACTGTATCATCGGCTTGAGGCCAACGGAGATGACGAAGTCGAGCACCTTGTCCACAATAGAGAAGTTGAACTCAAGCCGACCGTCCTTCGTGCGCTGGCACACGAGCATATCGTCGGAGAAAATACCGTGGAAGCGGAGGTGCTTGAAGCCAACGTCGCGCTGGAGCTGGCGGAGCATGTCCTGCACATCGGCGTATAGCAGGTCTTTCGCCCTCTCGATGCCGATGAAGTTTTTCCAGTGGTGCTGCAGCTGCCTGCCTTCGGCAGAGACATCCGCGCAAAGGGAGAGCAGGCTGCCGCTTTCATGAACGGGGGGCTGGGTAGGCGCGTTCTCGCTGCCGGGGAGGTACTGGGAGAGTATGTGGAAATAATTTTCGGGCTTGAAATCCAGATAGTTTATCGCGAGGAGCGGGTCTGCGTCCGTCCGCGCGGCGGGAGCGGCGGCGGTCTTGCGATAGACGCTGGGGATGGTGTTGTAGCGCTTTTTGAATGCGCGCACATAGGCACGTGGGTCGGAAAAGCCGTTTTTGAGCGCCACCTGCTCCACGGGAATATCCGTGTACAGCAGGTCGTGAATCGCGCGCTCGAGGCGCAGGTTCGTGTAGTAGGTGGAAAAATTTATGCCCATGTATTTCTCGAAAAAGCTGGAGAGATAGGGCGTGGAGAGGTGCTCGCGCTCGGCAAGCTGACCGAGGGTCAGCTGTTCCTGATAGTGGTCGGAGATATAGCGGAGAATGTGGTTGAGGCGCTCAAGGTGCTTGTGGGTGTTCATCTCCGCGACGGGCTTGTCCACCTTAAAATTTTGCGCCAGCTCACCGAGCAGATCATAGGCAAGGGCGCGGGCGCGGAACAGCGCCGTGCTGTCGCCGGCCATGTCTATCTGCAGCATGGAGGTGATTATCTGCTTGAGCTTAACAAAGTGCAGCGGCTGCGGATCGCTTGTGGAGTCGCAGTCGAAGTAGAGCTGGTCGAGCAGCGACTCGGAGAGGTCGAATTTTGAGAGCTTTATCTGCACCGCGATGAGAACGCAGCTCTCGGAGTGTAGTTCGTGAATGACATTGCTGTTAACGAGCAGCATGTCGTCCGTCTGCAGTAGGGTCTGGCGGTCACCCGTCAAAACGGTCACCTCGCCTGCCAGTACAAAAAGCAGCTCCAGACTCTCGTGCCAGTGGCGCGATACGTCGCCGAGCTTGTGCATGAAAAGACGAATAGGGCTGGCCTGGTCGAAGGGAATTATCTCGTGCCGTGCTTCCATTTAGTCACCGCCTCGAAAAATTTTTGCCTATTATATCATTAAAAATGTGCGTATGCCAATATGCTACTGCAAATTTTTTATAATTTAGGAGGGGGTTGGTTGAAAAAGGGAATGGGCTTCGGCCTTCATACGGCGATTAATGTGCCTTCGGAAATGCAAACGAAGAACAATGCTATAGAACATCCCATTTCTGGGAAAAATAATTTTGCGCTTACAACAAATATTTGGTTGACCTTGTACCAAATGTATGGTATGATTAATTTGCAAAGGTTGTTAAACATTTATCAATATATAGGAGGACATAACATGAAAGGTTTTGCAATGCTTAAAATCGGCGCCACCGGCTGGGTGGAGAAGGACGTTCCCGCTTGCGGGCCCATGGACGCGATATGCAAGCCCATCGCACTGGCCCCCTGCACTTCTGATATACACACCGTCTGGGCAGGCGCTATCGGCGACCGCAGAGATATGATACTCGGTCACGAAGCTGTCGGCGAAGTCGTTGAAGTCGGCGCTCTTGTGCGCGATTTCAAGCCCGGCGACCGCGTTCTGATTTCCGCCATCACTCCCGACTGGAATTCCCTCGAGGCTCAGGGCGGCTATGCAATGCACTCCGGCGGAATGCTTTCCGGCTGGAAATTCTCCAACTTCAAAGACGGCGTTTTTTCTGAGTATTTCCACGTGAACGACGCTGACGGCAACCTCGCCCATCTCCCCAAGGAAATGGACCTTGCCGCCGCAGCAATGATCGCCGACATGGTTCCCACCGGCTTCCACGGCGCCGAGCTTGCCGACATCCAGTTCGGCGACAATGTTGCCGTTATCGGTATCGGCCCCGTCGGTCTGATGTCCGTTGCCGCTTCCGC
>JAZOBQ010000061.1:0-15504 GCA_045596005.1 Oscillospiraceae bacterium | reverse complement strand
AGCATGGGCGTTATCGTAGGCGAGTAAGCCATACGGTAAAGCCTTCCCTAAGTGGGAGGAAAATTTCCGATTAACCACAAATTTGAGGAGGAAAAACCAAGTGTTTAGAGGTAAAAATTACAAAGAAAGCGTAAAGCTTATAGATAAAGCAACCCTGTACGATGCAAAGGATGCATTCGAGCTCGTTATCAAGGCTTCCAAGGCCAAGTTCGACGAGACCGTCGAGCTCCACGTGAAGCTCGGCGTTGATGGCCGTCACGCTGACCAGCAGGTCCGCGGCGCTATCGTTCTCCCCAACGGCACCGGCAAGAGCGTCCGCGTTCTGGTGTTCTGCAAGGACGAGCGCAAGGAAGAGGCTCTCGCAGCCGGCGCCGACTACGCAGGCGGCATGGATCTCGTTGAGAAGATCCAGAAGGAAAACTGGTTTGAGTTCGATACCGTTATTGCTTCTCCCGACATGATGGGTACTGTCGGTCGTCTCGGTAAGATCCTTGGCCCCAAGGGTCTGATGCCCTCTCCCAAGGCCGGCACCGTTACTCCCAACATCGCCCAGGCCGTTAAGGAAGCCAAGGCCGGTAAGGTTGAGTACCGTCTGGACAAGACCAACATCATCCACTGCCCCATCGGCAAGGTCAGCTTCGGCACCGAGAAGCTCTTTGAGAACTACGTCACTCTCCTTGGCGCTATCATCAAGGCCAAGCCCGCAGCAGCAAAGGGCCAGTACATCCGCTCCTGCGTTACTGCTTCCACCATGGGCCCCGGCATCAAGATCAACGCCCAGAAGCAGCTGTAAGTTATTTTTCGATAACACAAAAGAGCACCGAGAAACTTCGGTGCTCTTTTTGGTATCGCCTGCCGACACGTGTCTGTCGGGAGGGCGAACAAGATTTTTTCAACATTTCCGATAAAAACAGGCGGCAAAATGCCCGCTGTATAATATTTCCCGCCAAAGTGCGATGAAAATTTTCAAAAAAGATACACTTTTACTCTAGAATGTGTTTATATTAATATGATACGCAAATTACGCGCCGTGTGCATGTAAGCTCCGGCGCCGGATATAGAGAGCAGGTAATAATAAGTATGAAGCTCATCGGAAACAATCACAGTCATAAACACACCGCACCCGCGCACGGCAAGCACTCCGCCCCTGCGGAGAGCGTGCAGACCCCTTCTCCCGCAGCCGAGGTCCCTGTGCATCAGGCCAAGCCTGTGTCCAAGGCAAAGGGCGGCATCAGAAAGAGCCTGCGCAGAACGATGGTGACCCTTGCTGTCATCGTTGTAATTGCGCTGGGTGTTATCATAGGCTACTCCATGTGGGAAGCTCCCCCGGACATCACGCCTCCCGTCGTTGAGACGACTCCTACACCTACCCCTACCCCCACGCCTACTCCCACTCCCCCTGTTGAGTCCGAGGATCCTGTGGAGCCCACGCCTACCCCCACTCCCACTCCGACTCCCGAGCCGGAAATCGAAGTCGAGCCTCTCGTGACCGACCGCGCCGACGACGTTTTCACTTTCCTTCTCGTGGGACGTGACCAGGCCAGCAACAGTACCGACACCATCATCGTCGGCAAGTTTGACACCAATAAGCACACCATTGACATGGTGAATATCCCCCGCGACTCCCTCATCAACATCAGCTGGGGTTCCACCCCCAAGAAGATAAACGCCGTTTATCCCGGCTATATCAACTCCGGCAAGTCCGGTATCGACGGTCTGCGCGAACAGGTCAAGAATCTGCTCGGCTTCGATGTGGACTTCTATGCGGTCGTCAACATCAACATGGTCGTTGAGGTCATCGACGCCATCGGCGGCGTAAACTTCGATGTGCCCATCAACATGGACTATGACGATCCCAGCCAGAACTTCCATGTTCACCTCAAGAAAGGCTATCAGCATCTCGACGGTTACCAGACCATGGGTGTGTTCCGCTTCCGCACCGGCGGCTATGTCGACGGCGTGCTTACGCCCGGCTATCCCAGAGGCGACGTTCAGCGCATTGAGACTCAGCAGGCTCTGCTCATGGCTATCGCCGGTCAGATGCTCGACCTCGGCAATATCCCCAACCTCAAGACCGTCATCGACATCTGCGTATCCAACGTTGAGACTACCCTCAACGCCCCCAACATGGCCTACTTCGCACGCCAGTTCCTCAAGTGCAGCAGGGACGGCATCAACTTCCACGAGATGCCCGTCGGAACCTACAGCCTTATCAACGGCGTGAGCTATGTCTCCATCGATATCGACGGCTGGCTCGACGTGGTAAACGAGTTCATCAGTCCCTATGAGGACGAGGTCACCAGAGCCAACGTAAATATGATCACTGCCAACGAGAGCGGTACCTGGATCGATTCCACCACCGGCTTCATTGCCGGCAGCTGGGAGAGCTTCTTCTGCCAGAGCTGCACCTATAAGAATAATTGGAAGTCCACTTACCACACTCCCGGTGCCTGCCCTCCCGCAGGAGCCACCGCGGACGATCCCTTCGCAGAGAGCGATGGCTGATCACCCCCAAAAGCAAAACTCCCACAGCAAGGGCTGTGGGAGTTTTTTATAAGGTTTTGATGCCGAGACAATATCAGCGCAAAATCAGAAACACCGCGAGGGCGAGCTGCAGCGCGAGTATCAGCGGAAAGCCGATGACAAAGCTCATGTGGCGGGTCTTGTGGCGGAATGAGTACATTCCGGCGATGCCGCCAATGCTGCCGCCGATGAGGGCAAGCAGAAACAGCGTAGCCTCCGGCACTCTGCGCTTATCGCGCTTTGCACGGGACTTGTCCGCCGCCATCGTGAGGAAAAGCGCGAGATTGATGAGGATAAGATAGATGGCGAGTATCAGAATGGGGTGCTGCCAGAGATAGCGGAGAGTGTTCACTTGCGCTTGGCTCCCTTCTTGACGGGTCGGGCGTTTTTCTTGGGTTTAGGCTTGGCCCAACCTGCTTTGTACCCGGTCTTTTTGGGTTTCTCGACGGGTTTTTCCTCGACCTTTTTTGCTGGTGCCTTCTTTTTGGGCGAATAGTCGGGTCGGATGAGGCATTCGGGGCCGAAGCCGATGAGGTCGGTCCTTCCCGCGGCCTTGAGTGCGGCGATGACCGCCTGACGCTTTTCCGGACGCTTCCACTGTAAAAGCGCTCTCTGCATGGCCTTCTCGCCGAACGACTTTGCGACATAGACCTCCTTCATCGTGCGGGGGTCAATGCCGGTGTAGTACATACAGGTGGAGATGGTGCCGGGCGTGGGGTAAAAATCCTGCACCTGCTCGGGCTGACGGTGGTGGCGGTTGAGGTATTCCGCGAGTGCCACGGCGTCATTAAGCGTACAGCCGGGGTGACTGCTCATGAGATAGGGTACGGCGAACTGCTTCTGCTCGTAGCGCTGGTTGAGGCGCTGATATTTGTCGAGGAATTTTTCGTAAACGCCGATGTGGGGCTTGCCCATGTAGTCGAGCACACTGTCCACACAGTGCTCGGGTGCGACGCGGAGCTGGCCGGAGATGTGGTATTTAACGAGATCGGAGAAAAATTCGCTGTTTTCCTCCTTGAGCATATAGTCATAGCGGATGCCGGAGCGGATGAAGACCTTTTTCACTCCGGGAATGGAGCGCAGCCTGCGCAGGAGCTTGAGATACTCGCTGTGGTCGGGGTCAATGTTGGGGCAGGGCGTGGGCGCAAGGCAGCTTCGCTTGCACATGCCGTCCTTGAGCTGTTTCTGGCAGCTGGGATGGCGGAAGTTCGCGGTGGGGCCGCCGACGTCGCTGACATAGCCTTTGAAATCGGGGCAGCGGGTAAATTCTTCGACCTCGCGCACGACTGAATCTATGCTGCGGCTCGTGACCATGCGTCCCTGATGGAAGGCGAGGGCACAGAAGTTGCAGCCGCCGAAGCAGCCGCGGTTGTGCGTGACGGAAAAGCGTACCTCCTCAATGGCGGGGACGCCGCCCATGTCGTCATACATGGGGTGATACCAGCGGGTGTAAGGAAATTCGGCGACCTTGTCGAGTCCCTTCGTGTCGAGGGGGAGCTGTGGAGGATTGACAACGAGGGTGCGGTCACCGTGGCTTTGCAGCAGCGCGCGTCCGCGGATGGGGTCGTGCTCCTCATACTCTATTTTGGTGGCCTGCGCGTAAAAACGCACGGACTCGCAGCATTCGTCATAGCTGGGAAGCTCTATGGCCTCGAAGGGGCAGACGGAGGCATCGCGGCACATGTATGCGGTGCCCTTGACGCCGGTGATGGCGGAGACGGGAGTTTTTTTCTTGAGCAGCGCGGCAATTTCGAGCGTGGCGCGCTCTGCCATGCCGTAAACGAGCAGGTCGGCGCCAGAGTCGACAAGTACGCTGCGGCGCACCTTGTCGTCCCAGTAGTCGTAGTGGGCGAAGCGGCGCAGACTGGCCTCGAGGCCGCCGATGATGATGGGCGTGTCGGGAAAAGCCTCACGGGCGCGGTTGGCGTAGACGATGGCGGCGCGGTCGGGGCGCAGACCCATGCGCTTGCCGGGGGAGTAGAAGTCCTCGCTGCGGCGCTTTTTGGCTGCGGTGTAGTGGGCGACCATGCTGTCAAGGTTGCCGGCGGAGATCATGACGCCGAGCTTGGGA
Source organism: Oscillospiraceae bacterium (assembly GCA_045596005.1). Classification (GTDB taxonomy): domain Bacteria; phylum Bacillota; class Clostridia; order Oscillospirales; family Oscillospiraceae; genus SIG459. Next base: position 10,910 of record JAZOBQ010000061.1, on the reverse strand, counting down.
CGGCCCATGGCGGCGAAATCCTCGGCGGAGTGCCAGTCCGGCTGCGCGAGCACCGCCACGCGGTAACCGGCGTCCTCAAGCAATCTCGCGATGAGAGCGCTGCCGAAGGTGGGGTGGTCTACATAGGCGTCACCGCTGACGATGAGGAAGTCGTACCACCACCAGCCTCGGGAATTCATATCTTCTTTTGAGATCGGGAGAAAATCAAGGTGAGTCATAGCAGTATGTCCTTTTTATGTATCAAGGATTGTTAAATAGGTTCTTTTCTATGTATTTCATGCATTCGATGTGAGGAGCTAAATATTCTCCACTTCGCCGAAGTACCAGCCGCTGATGCCATTGTGCTTGACGAAATAGCCGCGGCTCGTGCGCTCCACGATGGAAACAGTATCGCCCGCTTTGAGCGGCAGGACAAGATCGGTGCAGTCGTTGACTTCGCACTCGCCGCCCTCGCCGTAGAGATATTTTGTGAGAATGTCCATCTCGTAGCCTGTGCGCTTGTGGCGGCAGCGGGAAAACTCATCGCGGCGCTCAAGCACCTCCACGAGGGCGTCGCCCCATCGGATATACCAACTTTTTTCGGAGCGGCTCTGGTCGCTGAGCACCCGCGCCGTGGGGAATGGGTCATAGGGGACGAAGGAAAAATCGAAGCTGCCGGCCTCGGGTATTACGAGGGCGTTGAGCTGCCCGTCGTCTTTGAGCACGCAGCCGCCGTCGATGGAGATTATCTTTTTGTCATAGTCAAAAACAGGGTTTGCGTCCACGATGTCCTCGTGATAGAGCATCACGGGCCAATGACCGACGATGGTCCACTTTTCCTGAGCTTTTGCCCGTTCCATAAATCGGTCGAATTTCATGTATGTCCACGCGTCACCCGTTTTTTCGGGCACGCCGCCGTGGACGAAAACGTAGTCCTCGGTCTCGATGAGCGTGGGCAGTGAACGGAGGAAGTCCATCTCCGCGGAATAGTTGTTGAAAATCTCGCGGCGCAGCGTTTCGAAATCCATATCCGGAGAAAAGTCGATGCCGAGCTCTTCGCACATTTGCCGCGCGAGGGAATAGGGTTTGCGCTCCATGTAGGGCAGCACGGTGGGGCCGCCGTCGCCGATTTCGCCGTCAAAAAGCGGCGCCCATATGTCGCAGTTGCCGCAGAGGGTGTGTACCGTGTATTTTTCGCTGAGCGCCATGATAAAGCGCAGCGTATCGAGACTGCTCGGGCCTTTTTCGACAAAATCGCCCAGAATGAAGATGATATCATCGTCACGAAGGCGCAGCTTGTCAAGCAATCCCTCCAGATAGGCGAGATTGCCGTGGATGTCCGATATGGCGATGATGCGCCTGCCGCGCGGCAGATGCAGATGCACAATGCGCTCTTTCATGGTCGATATGTCCTTTTTTAAGACTTATATCATCTTCTCCATCACGTCCAGCTCGCCGAAGACGCCTTCGCAGCTACCGATTTTCTTAAAGCCGTTTTCGGTGTAGAACTTTACGGCGGCCGTGTTTTCGGGGAAGACACTCAGGCGGATGCTCTTGTAGCCAAGACGGCGGAAAACGCTGACGGCGTGACCGAGCAGCTGAACGCCGAGCAGGCTGCGGCGGTATTCCTCCTTCACGCAGCAAAGGCAGATCCAGCCGTAGGACTCTTCCTTGCCGCGGCGGGTGTCAAGCTCGGTGAGACCGACGATTTCGTCGCCGCGCAAAATTACGGCGATGCTGCGCTCGTCCTCGGCGTAGTGAGCGCGTGCAGCGGCGAGATAGAGGGAGGGTTCGAAACCCTCCAGCGTGCCGTGGACGGCCTGCCAGGCCTCGGCATAGTAGGCGGTATATATCTCGGACTCGGTGTTGGGGTCGAGACTGCGGAAGCGGACGTTGTTGAAATCGTGCAGTCCGGGCTTGCGCCACCAGCTCTGGCGCGCAAATGTGCTCAGCTCGCCCTCAAGATGGCTTGCGTCGTTATAAAATACGGCCTTCATCTCGCCGTTTTCAACCTCAAGGAGGCTGACGGCGGTGTTGTCGCCGTGGGGCAGACGGCGTATCTCCGCGGAGGGGACGCCGAGAATGTGGCTGAGCAGGGTGCGGATGGCCATACCGTGGCTCACGCAGGCGATGGTCTGCCCCTCATGCGCTTTGGCGAGGCGCAAAATCACGGAGACCATTCTCTCCTTGAGCGCCGCGAAGCTTTCGGCGCCCGGAGCCGTCCATGCCTCGGGATCGTCGTTGAAGGCGGTCATGGCCTCGGGATAGTCGTGGCTGAGATTGCCCCAGGGTTCGTCCTCCCATTCGCCGAGGCAGACTTCGCGCAGCTGCGGCTCGAGATTGAGGGGGAGATCGTGGTATTTGGTTATCGCGCCGGAGGTTATCTGCGTGCGGCGCAGGTCGCTGGAATAGAGCGCGTCGAGCTGCACGTCGCGAAAACGCTCCGCGAGAGCCGCGATCTGCCGATGTCCTTTCGCAGTTATGTCGGCTTCATAGTGGCCCTGGGCGCGGCGGTAGAGATTTCCCTCAGCCTCGCCGTGGCGTATCAGATAGATTCTGGTCATGCTTAACCTCCGCTATTGACTGGGATATTTGGAAAGAGTATAATAAATTGTTAGACAGAATTCAGATGTTCGGTACAAACTGTCTTCGTGCCGGATGTCCGGAGCCGGATACACACTAGATTGTATCGTATTTTCCCCCAATTAACAAGCTATTTTGGAGGCAGCAGTGAAAGTAATACATCTCATCAGCGGCGGCGACAGCGGCGGTGCGCGAACTCATGTGCATCTGCTGCTCAAGCATCTGTCCAAGGACGTCGGGGTAACGCTCGTATGTTTCGTGGACGGATTCTTCGCGCAGGAAGCCCGCGAAATGGGTATAGACACCGTCGTTATTAATAAAGGCCTCTTTGCCACGCTCCGCGAGCTAGGAAAGCTCATTCGGGAGGGTGGATATGAGCTTATTCACTGCCATGGCTCCCGCGGAAACCTCATGGGCGCGCTGCTCAAGCGCTCCTGCGGCCTGCCCGTTATCAGCACTGTGCACTCCGACCCCCGCATCGACTATCTCGGCCGTCCGCTTGCCCGCATTGGCTACGGCAGCCTCAACGCCATCGCCCTGCGCTGCATGGATTTCCACATCGGCGTTTCAGACGCGATGAAAAATCTGCTCATCAGCCGCGGCTTTGACGCGAACAGACTTTTTGCTATTTACAACGGCGTTGAGTTTGAGGGCGAGAAGGAAAAAAGTATGGCTGAGCGCCGCGAATTTCTCTCCTCGCTCGGTCTTGACTGGGGCGACGAGAACATCATCGTTGGAATTGCCGCCCGTTTCCACCCGATAAAGGACATCCCCACCCTCCTGCGCGGTTTTGCCGAGGCATGGAAGCTCGAGCCGAAGCTGCGCCTGATCATTGCGGGCGACGGTCAGGACAGAGCGGAGCTTGAGGCTCTCGCGTGCGAGCTCGGCATCGACGGCGTGTGCTGCTTTGCCGGTTGGCAGAGCGACGTGGACCGCTTCTACCGCTGCCTCGATATCAACACGCTCACGAGTCTTTCCGAGACTTTCCCCTATGCCCTTACCGAGGGTGCGAGAGCCCATCTCCCCACTGTGGCGAGCCGCGTTGGCGGTGTGCCGCTGCTCATACGCGACAGGGAGCACGGACTGCTTTTCGAAGCGGGCAACGCCGTGGAGCTTGGCGCGTGCCTTGTGGAGCTTGCGCGCTCGGAAGACTTGCGCCGTGAGCTTGCAGAGGCTCTTTATAAGAGAGCGTCTACGGAGTTTTCCGCCGCCGCGACGGCGGAGAAACAAAAGAATATATATTCCCGCATCCTCGGAGTTTATGCAGAGGAACGCGCGGGCAAAAAACGCGGAGTTCTCATCTGCGGCGCTTACGGCATGAGCAACGCCGGAGACGAGGCCATTCTGGAGGCGGTTTTGGAGGAAATGCGCAGCATCGACCCGGAAATGCCGCTCACGGTAATGACCCGTGCGCCGAGAGAGACCGCCGTGAGCTATGGCGTAAAGGCTCTGCACAGCTTCGACCTCATCGGTTTCCGCCGCGCCATGAAGCGCAGCGCGCTCTACCTCAACGGCGGCGGCAGCCTTATACAGGACGTGACCTCCGACCGCAGTCTCTGGTATTATCTCCTGAGTCTGCGCGCGGCGAAGAAGGCAGGCTGCAAGGTCATGATGTATGGCTGCGGCATAGGCCCTGTGAACCACAAGTTCAACCGCCGCGCCAGCGCGCGCATTATGAACCGCTATGTGGACGCCATCAGTCTGCGCGACGAGCACTCCCTGCGCGAGCTGCGCGCCTATGGGGTCACCGAGCCGGAGACTGTCGTGGCCTCCGACCCTGCGCTTTTCATCGTGCCTGCGCCCGATGCCGAGGTGGACGCGCTCATGCGCCGCCACGGTCTCGACCCAGAGGGAAAATATATCTGCTTCTGCATCAGAAGATGGGCAGGCAACAAGAAAACCGCCATTTTCGGCCGTGCCGCCGCCTATGCTCAGGAGCGCTACGGCCTTAAGCCGGTGTTCCTCTCTCTGAATTTCAAGAAGGACGCAGCGCCCTCCGGCCGTGCCGCCGGACACGCAAACGGCGAGGACGCCGTTATCGACGAGCCCATGAGCGCAGGACTCACCGTCGGACTCATCTCCCGTATGAGCGCGGTGGTCAGCATGCGTCTGCACGCGCTGATTTTCGCTGCGAGCCGTTCCGTGCCTGTGGCCGGAATAAGCTATGACCCCAAGGTGCGCGCTTTCCTCGACTACATCGGTCAGGACAACTGCGAGGGATACGACAGCATCAGCGTCGAGCGTCTTTGCGAGATGATAGATGCCGCGGTATGCGCCGACCCAGCCGCTCTCAGCGAGGCCACCGAGCATATCAAGGCTCTCGAGGGACGAAACCGCGAGTTGGCAAAGCGGCTGCTCGGAAAATAAGTAAATACTGATAAAACCACCGTGGAAGTGATGTTTTCCACGGTGGTTTTTTGCTGTGCGGCATTCATTGTCTGTGGGCTTTTGCGTAGGTTGGATTTACACCTTCCAGCCGCGCAGGAACATCTTGAAAAACTCCACACCCTCGGCGAGAGCGGCGACGGATACATTCTCGTCAACGGCGTGGCAGGAGGCCGATTGTGCGGCGGTCATGCGAACGGGAGAGAAGCGTATGGCGTTTTCGGTGAGCGCGTGGAAGTGGCGGCAGTCGGTGCCGCCCATGATGACGTAGGGCGAAACGCCGCAGTCGGGGAAGTGAGCGCGGACGCAGTCGCAGAGATAGGCATATTCGCGCGAATGGATATTAGAAACGGGGGAGGCATCGCGGGCGGTGAGCACCTCGATCTCGAGGCCGTACTTTTCGGCGTAGTCGCGAAGAATGGAGAGCGTTTCCTCGCAGCCCTGATGGACGCTCGTGCGGATGTTGGCGACGAGATAAGGCTCCTTGGGTATGACGTTCGGCGCGTCGGAGCCTTCCATTTGTGTGAAGCAGCAGGTGGTGGACAGTATCGCCTCGCCAAAGGGAGAAATGCGGGGCATTACGGCCTTGAGCACGGGTTTGAACAGCCAGAGATTGCCGAGTATCATGCGCAGTCCGAAGCCGAAGGAGGGAGCCATCGCGGCGAACATCTCGCTGGTCTCCGGAATGAGAGCCTTGCGGAAGGGACGGGCGCGCTCGATCTCGGCGGCGAAAGCGAAAAGTCTTGCGGCGGGGGTGTTTCTGGGCGGAGTGCTGGAGTGGCCGCCCTTGCCCTTGGCCTTGATTTTGAGGTCCATATAGCCCTTTTCGGTGATGCCGATAACGGCGTAGGGGCGATCCATACCGGCAACGGCTCTGTCCATGACAGCGCCGCCCTCGTCCATGACGATGGCGAAGCGCAGACCCTTTTCCTGCAGCCATTTGACCGCCATGCTTGCGCCGGAGCCGCTGGACTCCTCATTGATGGAGAACTCAAGATAAACGTCGCAGGCAGGGGTGAAGCCCTCGGCGAGCAGGCGCTCGATGGCCTCGAGCTCGACGAACATGGTGCTCTTGCAGTCGAGCGCGCCGCGTCCGTAGAGACAGCCGTCCTCCTTCACGACGCCGCTGAAGGCGGGAACGCTCCAGCCCTCGTCGGAGGCGGGGACAACGTCCTGGTGACCCATGAGCAAAATGGGCATGGCGCTGCTGTCAAGACCCTTCCAGCGGTAGATGAGGTTGCCGCTGAGCACGGTTTTTTCGAGATTTTTATGGAGAAGCGGGAAAAGCCGCTCCATCTCGGCGTGGAGACGGTAAAACTCGCTGAGGTCTTCGTCCTCGTTTTTGGAAACGGTGGGTACGCGTACCATGGCTCCGAGCTTTTCGGCACAGGCGGCCTCAAGCTCGGGATCGCTGACATAAGCGGCTTCGGGACGGGGCGCGGCCTTTATCGAGAGCGTACGGATGATGACCACCGCCGCGAGAACGATGATAATGGCGATGATAATGTAAATAGCGATCATCATTTCACCTCCGCTTTGGCCTTGTTCATCTCCGCCATTTCCTTCTCAATGGGATGTAACCAGAGCACGACGAGCATTATGACCGCGAGAAGCGCGGGAGCCCAGCCGAGCAGGGCGCAGATGGTGTCGAGAGCAGCCTGAGGCTGAACCGGAAGGTCGGCATTGAAGCCGGCGGCGGCAAGGGCGCCGGTCATGGCGAGGTTGGTGCCGGCCTTGGTCAGCTTTGCGGCGAGATTGTCGCCGGTGGAGACGAGGGAGTCGATGCGGCGGCCGCTGCGCCACTCGATGAGGTCGGCGATGTTATTGCGGTTGGTGTTGAAAAGAACGAAGCTGAGGCTCATGGCGTAGGCAACGGTGGCGCCGTTGACATACATGGCCCACATGGAGTGGGGGTCGAAGATGAACCAGATCTTGCCGAGGATATAGACCACGGCGGTGCTTATCATGGTCTTGCGGCGGCCGAGCTTTTTGTCGATGGGGATGCTAAGGAAGGTGAAGATGACGCTGGCGACGAGATACATGGCCATGAGCGGAGTCGCGGAGGCCGAGGAGCCGAGGACGTAGGTGCAGTAATAGTTGATGGTGCTCATGATGAGCAGGTTCAGCGAGCCGTAGCAGATGATGTAGAGCATGTTGAGCACCCAGCTGCGGCAGCCGAGGAGCATTTTGGCGACTTCCAGAACGCTGAGCTTCTCGACCTTCTCGGGATCTTCGGTGATGCGCTCACGGGTGGTGAAGTAGTGGAAAAGTGCGCCGATGATTATGAGAACGCCCATGACCATGGCGGCATAGAGGAAGGCGTTTTTGCCGGGGTCGCCGTCGATGATGTTGCCGGCGTCGTCAAGACCGCCGAAGAGGTCGAGCAGGGGATAGAGCGCAACACCGCCGATGCCGCTGCCGACGCAGCCGCCGAGATTTCGCGCAACATTGATCGAGCGGCGGTCGCTGTCAAGGTCGGTGGCGAGTGAACCCATGGAGTTATAGGGGATGGAAGCGAAGGTGTTGAAAAGCTCAAAGAGGAAGTAGATGACCATGGCGATGGCGAGCTTTATGGCGTAGGCAACGTCGAAGCAGGTGAACATCAGCACGGTGGTCACGGCCCAGGGAACAGCGCACCAGAGAGCAAAGGGGCGGCACTGTTCGCCGTTTTTGAAGCGGTGGTTTACTGCCCAGTAGCCAACGAGGGGGTCATTTACGGCGTCCCAGACCATGCCGAGCGCGGTGATGATACCGGCGTGGGCGATGGAAATGCCCATGACGTTGGTAAGGAAGAAGAGGTAGAAAAGATCCTTGAAGTTGAATACGACGTTGCTGGCGGTGGAGAATGCGCCAAAGCCGAATTTCTCCATGAAGCCTATGCGTGAGCGTACGGGTGTTTTGTTCATATCATTCACTCTCTCTTTTGCTATGAAATATGTCCTAAGTATAGCACAAGGCCACCCCTGCCGCAAGGAAATGTGGGCAAATGTTTCCGTGTGCTGCGCAGGCTGCGGCGCTGTCTGTATACGAAAAAACAGAATTTTCTGCGTCCGGGGCAAAAGCGCTGAAACTTTTTTCCCGATTTTGCGTCCAATATACCAAAGAGCATTTGAAAATGATGCAATCAGAGAATATAATCTGAGTAAATAAAAGGTAAAAAACGGAAAGGAGCTTCGCTATGAAACGTATTTTTTGCCTGCTGCTTGCTTTGTGCCTCTGCCTCTGCCTTTTCGCAGGCTGCGGAGAGACCACTCCGCCTGTGACTTCCCCCGAACCCACACCCGAGGCGACGCCCGGAACCGCGCCGAGCGAGCCTATGGAGCCCATCGGAAAAAAATTCTGCTTCACCCGCGATAATATGCCGCGCATGGACGGCTCGACCTCACTCGTGCCGCTTGCCCAGGCTGCGGCGGCGACGCTGCTCGGCGAGAGCCGCGAGGAGGTGGAGGAGCTGGTGCAGTTTAACCGCACGAGCCAGTCCTACCGCAATCTCAAGGGCGATTTCTGCGACATTCTGATCGCGAGCGTCCCCTCGCAGGACGTATATGACGAGCTCGAGGCCGAAGCATTTGAATATGAGATGCAACCTATCGCCACCGATGCGCTCGTTTTTGTCGTGAATGAAGGCAACCCCATCGACAGTCTGACGACTGAGCAGATAATCGGCATCTACACCGGCGAATACACGAACTGGAGCGAGCTCGGCGGACTTGACGAGCCCATCGCCGCATTCCAGCGCAACTCCGGCGCAGGCTCTCAGGCGCTCATGGAAAAGCTCGTCATGGGTGACACGCCGATGATGACTCCGCCTGTGGAGTTTCTTGCCGGAAGTATGGGAGAGCTGATGGAATACGTCAAGAGCTACGATAATTCCGCCGGAGCCATCGGTTACTCGGTCTACTACTATGCCAACGATATGCGCATGGCAGACGGACTCAAAATAATCGCTGTGGACGGCGTTGACCCGACCGATGACAATATCCGCGACGGACTTTACCCCCATCTGAGCAACTACTACACCGTTATTGCTGCGGACGAGCCGGCTGACAGTCCTGCGCGCATAATGTTTGAGTGGCTGCAGAGTGCCGAAGGTCAGCGCCTTGTGCAGAGCGAGGGTTATGTGCCGGTCAAGGCCTATGAGGACTTCGACGCTGCGGAGACCTCCGGCGGCTGGTTTGTTGAGACCCACGGCGAAACTCTCGGAGGCGAGCTGCCCGAGGGCGCGAAATATACCCGCCTGAGCGAGGAGCGCATAGAAGCACTCGCCGCGAGGGACGATTACGGTGCGCTCTACCCCTTCGTCGGACAGGTCAATGTCAGCGAGGGTGGCGGTGAGATGCATGTTTACGGTCTCTTTGACGCTCAGGGACGCATAGTCTGTGACCCCGTTTATGCCGGTGTGAACGCCCTGCGCTACTATGTGGGAGGCACCGAGCTGCCGGTGTCCATGCTGCAGCTCGTCGAGAGCGTGGAGGAAAGCCCCGGCGGCTGGTCTACAAGCCGCGTGCGTCTTGCCAGCCTAGACGGCAGCTTCGTAAGTCCCGAGAGCTATTACTATGTGCGCACCTTCGACTTCGGCGTACTCTGCGCCGAAACCCACAGCGCGAGCGGATTCACGCTCTACGATTTCGACGGAAATGTACTTTTGACCGAGGAAAAGCTCAAGCTCGGCAATCTCGAACTTGAGTCCCCCGGAAGCATCTTTGACGGCAGAGGCGGATATTTGCTTGCATGGCTTTCTGTTATGGGCAGGGAGACCGGCGCCTACCTCATCGCGCCCGACGGCAGCATAGTCGAGGGCGGCTGGGACAGCGCCGACTTCATCGGCGACGGACTTGTGCGCGTCAATACCAGCGAGGGTATGGGCGGCAGAGGCGTCGTGGGAACAGACGGCGAGTGGATAATCGCGCCCGAATACAGAAACATTATCCTCAATTCCGACGGCAGCTTTATGTGCGAGGCTGTGGACGGATTCCACACTCTCTTCAATGCCGATGGCAGTGTGCGCGCCGAACCCGGTTACGGCGTGCGTATTCTCGGCGCGGGATATCTGGCGGACGGAGTGTTCTATCCCTATGAGGGCGAGTCCTTTGCGCTTGAGGGAGACTGGAACAGCCTCGGCTATCAGATGGACTGCCCGGTCATCTACAGCTACGAGGGGGACATCCTCAAGCTGCTGAATGTCCACAGCGGCAAGACGCTTAGTTTCGAGGCAGGCGAATTCGGCTCTGCGCGTGTCGAGCTTCTGATGGCGGATTACGTCACGGGGCCTTACAGCGGACTTGAGTATATTCAGGTCTGGAACGGCAATGGCACTGACTCCGCCGAACTGATAAGCTGGGACCTCGAGGAAAGCTACCGCTTTGCCGATGTCACGCCCGCTTTCGGCACCTACAGCACCCGTTTCGACGACTATACCGGCACGGAGTATATCCGCGTACACAACAGCGACTATGTCCCCGGACTCTACACCGACAGCCTCGAGCCCATCGCCGAGGCGGGAGAGTGGGATTTTATCTGGAACGGCTGCATCGTCAATACCGATGATAGCTTCTGCACCTGCACCTCGCCCGACGGCGAAGTGATGTTCCGCTATCCCCTCATGCCCGGCGGAGATTGATACAAGAGAAAAAAGCAACCCCGACAAAAGTCGGGGTTGCTTTTCAGCGTGTCAAAAAAGAATTTTGCCACGCTTCAAACAGCATTTTTTGAACAAAATAGTTCAAAAAATGCTTTGATTGGTGCCTTTAGGCGTGGAAATAAACCCCCGGTTCTACCGGGGGAAGATAAAAAGCTTTAGCATGAGGCTTTCCGAAGGAAACCAAACTCCCGTAAGTAGGGCACTGAATGTTAGTAGAGTGCTTCAGAAATGCGTTTATCCCGTTTACGGGTGGTAGGGCATGTGATGCAATAATATAATTCAGTGCCCCTTACAGGGGCCAAGCCGGTAATAGCCCCTTCCA
>JAZOBQ010000060.1:0-4835 GCA_045596005.1 Oscillospiraceae bacterium | reverse complement strand
CCTGCATGGGAGAGGTCTGGCTGCGGAGCATTACGCGGCTCTGCTCGTCAAAATAGAAAGTGTCGGACCAGTCGCGGGAGGGGTGACCTTCCTCGGCGTTGAGGCGGTCGAAGTTCAGCTCGGCGAGCTCGACCTCGGGACCGTCAAGAATGGTGAAACCCATTCCGATGAATATCTCCTTGATCTCGTCAAGGGCGGTGTACATGGGATGACGGTGACCCATCTCCTGCTTCTTGCCGGGGATGGTGACGTCGATAGCCTCGTCGGCGAGACGCTTTTCGAGCATCAGGGCGCTGACGGCAGCCTTGCGCTGCTCGAGGCTCTGTTCGAGGACATTCCTGACCTCGTTTGCAAGCTGACCCATAACGGGACGCTCCTCGGCAGAGAGCTTGCCCATCTGCTTGAGTATGGCGGTGAGTTCACCCTTTTTGCCAAGGTACTTGATGCGCAGAGCTTCAAGCTCATCGCCGGTCTGTGCCTCGGCAATGGCGGCAAGAGAAGTTTCGCGCAAAAGCTTCAACTGTTCTTTCATGCTGTGTCTCCTTATGTGAAAATTATTTTTTAAAATAAAAAATGCCTTCATCCCTACATTCTGGGACGAAAGCACAAAATACTTCCGCGGTACCACCCGCATTTGCCGCCTCATGGAGCGGCACACTTTTATGCGCTGTAACGGGCGCACTACCCGCCGGGGATTGGCCGGAGCTCACGGGCGAACCAAGCGGACTCTTGCTCGGGGCGCTTTCAGCCTTCGGCAGCCCCTCTCTGGAGAGAAAAGTTTATCGCTATTTTCCCGGTCGCAGCTTTTCACAACTCCATTATTATATAACCCCACGGCGAATAATTCAAGAAGAAAATTGACTATTTTTGCTCATAATACTATAATAAAGTCAAATTTTACTGCGGAGGTGCCGTTCATGTTCCTCTCAAACTCCGAAAAAATGAGAAATGCGGATAATACGGCCATTTTTGACATGGGCGTGGATTCCTTGCGGCTTATGGATAATGCTGCCGGGGCAGTTGCGGACCGGGCATCCTGCTACGCAGGAAAGGGCGGCAGTGCCTACGTCTTCTGCGGCAGCGGAAACAACGGCGGCGACGGTATCGCGGCTGCGAGAATACTTATGAGACGCGGCGTGAAGGTACGCGTGCTGCTCGTCGGCTCCAGAGAAAAGCTGACGCATGACAGCTCCGTGATGCTGCAGCGCCTTGAGCACATCGGAGGAAAAATGGAGGACTTTGATCCTGACGAAAATGGTCTTCCGGAAAAGCTTGCAACGGCGGATGTCATAATCGACGCTATGTTCGGCATAGGACTGAATAAGCCTTTGCGCGGAAAAGCCCTTGAAGCCGTGAAAATGATAAACGCCTCCGGCGCACCGGTGATCGCTGCGGATATACCGAGCGGAATTGAAGCCGACACAGGGCTGGTGCTCGGTGAGGCGGTGAAAGCATTGGAGACAGTGACTTTTTCTCTTGGAAAACCAGCACATTTCATTGAACCGGGCAAGGTCTATACAGGAAGGCTGAGCATTGTGGATATAGGCATTCCCAAAGAGCTTGTCGATGCGGCGAAAATACCGATCCGCGCGATTTGCGACGGAGAAGTGAGCCTGCCTGCGAGAGATCCTCTCAGCCACAAGGGTGACCACGGCAAAGTGCTCATTGTCGCCGGCAGCGGTGAATACTGCGGAGCGCCGAATATGTGTTCCAACGCGGCTGTCAGAGCCGGTGCGGGACTTGTCTACCTTGGAGTGCCTTCATGTATTCACGATATCTGTGCCATAAAAAATACCGAGGCCATGCCATTCGCGCTGGCCTGCGACGAATATGGCAGACTCAGTGTGGAGGCAATGCCGAAAATAAGAGAGCGCCTTGCTGCCTGCTCCGTGTGCGTTATCGGCCCCGGAATGGGCAGGAGCGACGGAACGGCGGAAATTGTACGCACAGTTTTGGAGGAATATGATGGCGTTGTAGTGGCTGACGCAGATGCACTGTGGGCCATCAGTCTAGACAGAGATATTTTGAAACGAACCCGTGCCGCTGTGGTGCTGACACCTCACGGAGGCGAGGCGAAAATGCTCGGCATCGACTGGGAAAGCGGACGCATTGAGGCTGCAAGAAATTTCGCCGTGGAATACGGCTGCACCCTTGTGCTCAAGGGTCACCGCACGCTTGCCGCATACCCCGACGGAGAAGTCAGCATTGCGACCCACGGCAACCCCGGAATGGCCAAGGGCGGAAGCGGAGACGTGCTCGCGGGAATACTCGGAGCCATGCTTGCTCAGTTTGAGCACAAAAAGGCGGTGGATACCGCGCTGCATCTCCACGCTCTCGCGGGGGACATGGCCTGCGAAAAATACGGAGAATACGCAATGACGGCGTCGGATATTATCTCCGGGCTGGCTGAGGCGGAAAAATCTATAATGAGGTAAGGAATTTATGAGGCAGGTCATCGTACCTGTACTTATGATAATCTCTCTGCTGCTGGGTGGCTGCAGGGAAAATGACAAACTTCAGAGAGAACTCGACGGAGCCAGAGAGGAATGGGCGGCTGCGAACAGCCTGTCTTTCACCGCGTCCGTCACGGCAGAACTGAGCGACAGCGTTTTCGAATGCGTCCTTGAATGCACGAAAAGCGAAGAAACACTGGTGGTCGAGATTAAAAGTCCGGAAAACATTGCCGGCATAAGAGCCAGGCTGAGCGAGGGGAAAACGGAGCTGGAGTACGACGGACTTATTCTCGCCGTTGGAGACCCGATGAAAGGTGAAATTTCACCTCTGAGTGCGATGCCGATTATAATGCAGGCTCTGACGGAAGGACATGCGATGCGCATATGGCCCGAGCGGGACGGAGAGTGTGAAATGCTATGCGCGGAGGTGTATGTCTCCGAAAGCGACTTCGCGAAGCTCTGGTTCGACAGGGAAAACTGCAATTTTGTTCATGCGGAGCTTGTATCCGATGGCAGAGCTGTGGTAAAATGCGAAATAGTAAGCTTTACTAAGGAATGAAACAGTATGACTTTGGATACAAGCCGCACCTGGGCGGAGATAAATCTTGATAATATTCGACATAATGTCCGCGCGGTAAAAGCGGCGCTGCCTGAGGGCACAAAGTACCTCGGCGTTGTCAAGGCGGATGCTTACGGCCATGGTGCAGTTCACGTTGCAAAGGCAATTATTGAGGCCGGGGGTGACAGCCTTGCTGTGGCTTGCATAGCAGAGGCCATGGAGCTGCGCGAGGCCGGAATCGATGTGCCTGTTCTGATTCTTGGCATAACGCCGCCGCAGTTTGCGCGCGAACTCAGCAGCCTCGGCATAACTCAGACTGTCAGCTCGCTTGAGTATGCAGCGGCGCTTTCGGCAAATCTCAGCGAGCCGCTTGAATGCCATCTAAGCTTGACACCGGTATGAGCCGCACGGGTTTCAGCTGCAGAAAAGATGATCTGGTTGACATAATCTCGGCATTGAAACAGGATAAGCTGAATTTCACCGGTGTATATACTCACTTTGCCGTCTCGGACGAACCTGCAGAAAAATTTACCGTAACTCAATTTGAAAGATTTATGTCAACTATAGAGGCTGTTGAAGCAGCTTGGGGCGAGAAATTCAAGACCAGACATTGTGCAAACTCCGGCGCTGTGATAAACTTCAGAGACTACGCACTTGACATGGTTCGGCCGGGACTTATGACTTACGGAATGTTTCCTGCGGCCGAAACCGGTGGTATCGAGCTTCGTCTGGCCATGAGTCTCAAGAGCCGTGTGTATGCAATAAACCGTCTTATGCCCGGAGATACAGTGAGCTACGGCAGGACTTTCACAGCAGAGAAGCAAATGCGTGTTGCCGTTGTACCTATTGGCTATGCCGACGGTCTCAGCCGCTGCCTCAGCGGTCAGCTGGAGATGCTGATACACGGACAGCGCTGTCCACAGATCGGGCGCATATGCATGGATATGTGCATGGTTGACATAACGCATTTGGAAGCCTGCAATACCGGTGATGTGGTAACTATAATCGGCAGCGACGGACAGCAGACCGTATCGGCAGACGAGCTTGCCGAAAAGCAGGGAAGTATAAATTACGAGATCACCTGTGACGTCGCGCCGAGAGTTCCACGGGTGTACATCTGAAAGACCATGTATAATTTTCCCGCTTTCGAGGGAGAATGATAGCACGTCCCTACATAAAATGTATTGGGCGACTATCCTTCATCGGAGTGTGAACACACATGAGCATGGTCAAACGAGGAGACATCTACTATGCGGATCTCAGCCCTGTGGTCGGAAGCGAGCAGGGGGGCATGAGGCCGGTGCTGATAGTGCAGAACGATACAGGCAACAGGCATTCGCCCACGGTTATCGCCGCCGCCATCACAAGTCAGATGGGCAAGGCGAGATTGCCGACCCACATCGAGCTCTCTGCCCAGAGTTACGGTCTGTCCCGTGACAGCGTGATTTTGCTGGAACAGATACGCACTATTGATAAATCCCGTCTGCGGGAGCGGATGGGTAAGCTGGATAACGATACCATGAGCAAGGTAGACAACGCCATTGCGGTATCCTTCGGACTTTGAACAAATGAGCTCCGGGAATTTCCCGGAGCACTTACGGAGGTACATAATGAGCAAGAGAAAGATTGGGATAATAGTCCTCTGCGCCCTGGTGCTTATAGGGGCTCTCGGTGCGGCTGTGTATGCCGCCGTGAGCTACGGAAGCCAGGATGACCCCCTCATAAGTAAAAGCTATCTGGACGAGGTATTGCAGCCCCAGTTGGAGCAGGAGTTCCGGGCCGAACTGGACGCCGCCCTTGCGGAGGTTGAGACGGAAAGCAGC
>JAZOBQ010000059.1:0-3251 GCA_045596005.1 Oscillospiraceae bacterium | reverse complement strand
AATACATCCGCACACAACTGGAGGAGGACTACGCCTCAGATCAGATGAGTCTAAAAGAATATTATGACCCGTTCACGGGTGACAAGAATAAGAAGGCATAAAAACAGGCCGCTTTAGCGGCGGCCTGAGATGGTAATGCGGGGTCAAACTTTCAGTGCCCCTTTTAGGGGTTAAGCCTGTATTTGCCCCTTCCAGGGGCTACTCAAACCACCAGTTTACTGGTGGTTATGATTTGAGATACATCTCGAGTGCCTTCTGGTTGAGAGGCAGGAACTTGGCCTTGCGGCCGGAGAACATATGCTCGAGCTCGTTTCTGATGGTGTCGGGGTCAACGATGCCGGTTTCCTTCAAAATTGCGCCGAGCATAATAATGTTGGCGCATTTGTCGTTGCCAAGCTCGTTTGCCAGCTCGTTTGCAGGGATCTCAATGACCTTTACATCATCTCTGAGGCACTTCTCGGGAACAAGAGAGCTGTTGATGAGAATAATACCGCCGGGATTAACCATGCCTTCGAATTTTCTGAGAGAGGGAAGATTCATTGCGACAAGTACATCGGCGTCGTTGATGAGGGGGCAGCTGATAGGCTTGTCGGAAACTACGACGGTGCAGTTTGCGGTGCCGCCTCGCATCTCGGGTCCGTAAGAGGGGAGCCAGGTGACTTCCTTGCCCTCATCCATGGCTGCTTTTGCGATCATCTGACCGAGAGCAAGAGTGCCCTGAC
Source organism: Oscillospiraceae bacterium (assembly GCA_045596005.1). Lineage (GTDB taxonomy): Bacteria > Bacillota > Clostridia > Oscillospirales > Oscillospiraceae > SIG459. The sequence goes on along the minus strand of JAZOBQ010000059.1, from coordinate 2,529 downwards.
CGCCGCTGCCGGCGAAAAAGAGTTTGAGTTTCATATTACTTTATCTCCTCCGGGCACTTGAAATTCTGGACGGGATAGTAAGCCGCCATTTCTTTCTCCATCCACTTTACGGAGTCATAGGGGGTGAGACCCCAGTTGGTGGGGCAGACAGAGAGAAACTCAACAAAGCTGAAACCGAGGCGGGCGTCCTGAACGTCCAGAGCCTTATGTATAGCCTTTTTTGCCTTGCGGATATTTGCGGGATTATTAAGCATAACGCGCTCTACAAATACTGCGCCGTCTATTGTGGAGAGCATTTCGCTTACGCGAAGAGGCATACCTGCCTGCTCCTTGGTGCGTCCGTCAACGGCTGTGGTGGCACGCTGACCGATCAGAGTAGTGGGAGCCATCTGACCGCCGGTCATGCCGTAAATGGCGTTGTTGATGAAGAAAGTGGTGAACTTTTCACCGCGGTGTGCTGCGTGGACGATCTCTCCGGCGCCGATGGATGCAAGGTCGCCGTCACCTTGATAGGTGAAGACGGTCTTGTCGGGGTGTACACGGCGAATACCGCTGGCGATCGCGGGGGCGCGTCCGTGAGTGGATTCGCACATATCGATGTTCATGAAGTGGTGTGCGTTGATAGAGCAGCCGATGGGTACGACGCCGATGGTAGTGCCGAGAACGCCGCGTTCTTCGAGGCATTCCATAATAAGACGGTGGGCAATACCGTGGGAGCAGCCGGGGCAATAGCTGTTGTCGACAGGGACGATGCCTTTTGTGGGTTCGAATATGGTTTTCATTTGGCTTCCTCCCAAAGTTTGATTGCTCTCTCTACGATCTCGAGAGAGGAGGGTACGATACCGCCGGTGCGGTTTATGAGTCCGCATTTCCAGCGTCCTGCGACCGCGGATTTTACGTCTGCGAGCATCTGACCCATGCTCAGTTCGGTGGAGATGACGATTTTGCACTTGTCGCCGATCTCGTCAAAGGCTTTTTCGGGGAAGGGCCAGAGGCTGATGGGACGGATAAGACCGGCCTTGATGCCCTTTTCGGCAAGAAGCTCAATGGCTTCGGCGCAGAGGCGGCTCATAGTTCCGAATGCCACGAAAACGATCTCGGCGTCCTCAAGACCCTGAGTTTTGTAGCGGACAAGCTCCTTTTCGGCGCGGTCATATTTTTCAAAGAGATGATACACATGCTGCTCGAGAACGTCGGGCTCCATGCGAAGGGAGTAGACGACGTTTCTGCCGGGGTGGGAATCGGTACCGCTGATGGCCCAGGGCTTTTCTGCGGGGATCTCATCAACGGGAGTGATACCCTTGGCTTCGGGCAGAACGATGGGCTCCATCATCTGTCCCATCATGCCGTCGGCGAGGATCATCATAGGATTGCGATATTCGTCTGCGAGATCGAAGCACTCGTAGATAAGGTCAACGCATTCCTGGATGCCTGCGGGTGCGAATACGGGGATACGGCAGTCGCCGTTATAGCCGCCTCGGGTGACTTGGTTATAGTCGGCCTGACCGGGCTGGATTCCTCCGACACCGGGACCGCCGCGGGAAACGTTAAGCACGACGAGGGGAACTTCTGCGGAGCAGATAAAACCGAGTCCTTCCTGCATGAGGCTGATGCCGGGAGAGGAAGATGAGATGAATACGCGTCCGCCGCTTGCAGCAGCACCGTACGCCATGTTGACGGCTGCCAGTTCGCTCTCGGCCTGCACAAATGCACCGCCGGCTTTGGGGAGCTCGTGGCTCATGTACTCAGGTATCTCGTTCTGGGGAGTGATAGGATAGCCGCAATAGACCTTGCAGCCGGCACGGATAGCAGCCTCAGCAAAGGCTTCGTTGCCTTTCATAAGAATTTTCTTGCTCATTCCTCACCCTCCTCAAGCTGATAGATAGAGATACAGCAATCGGGACACATCATAGCGCAGCTGGCGCAGCCGATGCACTCGTCCATATTTTCAATGCCGGCGGGATGATAACCCTTGGCATTTACGCTGCCGTGATCCATGCTGATGATCTTTTTGGGGCAGAAGTTGACACAGAGCTCGCAGCCCTTGCATTTGTCCCTGTTGAACAGGACCTTAAATCGTCTTGCCATAATTACCTCCGAATATATAAAGGATATAATTAAACCTGTTTGTCGAGATAGCTTTCTCTCATATGCATTCCAATGGGGAATACATCGAAACCTTTGCCGCTTACGTCACCGACGAGGCTTTCCATGCAGCAGGCGCAAAGTGCCGGTATGCCGGTCTCGCGGCTGAGCTGCTGGGCGAAGTTCCAGCCCTCGAGAACATCATCAGCGGTGGTATAGCGGATAAAGTGGCTGTTCGAGATGATTCCCGTTACGGGCAGGGAAGTTGTATTTTCTATGCTGCGAAGCTGAAAAAGCGCCTTGTCCAGAGTGTCGGTACCGGGGCGGTTCTGATTGAGGACGAAAAGAAGCTGAGTGTCCTCTTTAAGAAACTTGGAATATTGATTAAGTATCATCGCGCCGGTGAAATCGCCGCCTGCGTCGAGTATTACTCTGCACTCGGGA